>CALCCZ010000284.1 GCA_937900075.1 uncultured Lentisphaeria bacterium | reverse complement strand
AATCAATTCGTTCACCATGCGAAATATCCCTGGTGACCTGAATATCGTAAGCAGCAACAAAAATGTTATGACCTATGACTATGACGAAATCCCCGGTCATCGCAATTATGAACTGCGCGGGTTGATTGCCCCAATGCAGAAACTTGTGCGGTATCTTGCGTCTAACGAAAAATTCTCCATGTCTTCTCAAATCGGCGATGTAGATACATACGATTCCCTCATCAATTACTACTACAAAAACGGCTCTCCGTATGGTCAGTCATTCTCAAAACTTTCTGCCGATGGCAAGGAAATTGACGGACCCGCTGCCGGTATGCTTGCTCTTGCAAGAACCAACGAGTATGACAGAATCTTGCCCATGTGCGGTTTTGCAAATACAGCCATGGGACAAATCAATCAAATCGGCTATGTTTCCATGCCGCTTCTTGTTAAAAACAACGGTGCTACATGGTATGGCGGTTTGCAGGTCGGAGGAGCCGCTCTCGGTTTCGATGACTACGGACACGTAAATTACATCAATACCCGCGAAGCTTATTACAAGTTGTTCCGGGCTTACGGTGGCGCACATGTCTATGCTTACGCCCCGCTTACATCCAATTTCTGTGGCGGCTTGACTCTTGTCAACGGTTTTACCGATGGACAGTTCAAGAATTTCCGCACAAATGCGCGTGTTGCAACTGGCGATGGCTATGCGTATGCCGACCGTGAAATGAAATCAAAAATCTATTTCTTCAATGAAACATTTATTCTGGACGATCCTATGGAGGAAGCAGATGCAAATGTAATTGAAGAAAAGAAGGAAGAAGAAGATGCTGCTGCTTGGGTCGGACATGGAATTTCCATCAAACCGGATGACCTGCTGAACCTCAACGTCAGCCGTATTGCTATTGACAATACCATTCGTCTGAACAAAGGACGTATCATCAGACTGCACAAGCGCAATATTTACAATGGTGTCATTGAGCAGTATCATGATAAGGCTGAACAGCACATGCGTGCCGCTCTTCAGGCAAGAAAAGATGGTAATATCAACCTCGCCCGTGCTCACGAAGTGTTCGGTCAAACATTAGCTGTTCAGGCTTACAGACCACTCCGCGACATGATTAATGACTTGGTGAAGAGTGTATTGATTCTCCTCATTTTGACGATTCCTTTCGCCTTCGCGCTGGAACGTCTCCTTATCGGATCTACAAACATCTACAAACAGATGGCGTGGGTATTGATATTCTTCATAGCAACGTTCCTGCTGCTCTATTTCACACACCCCGCATTCGCTTTGTCACAGGCACCGATGATTATCTTCATTGCCTTCTTCATCATTGTGATGAGTGTGGCAGTGATTTATATCGTGATGAACCGCTTTAAGAGCGAATTGCTCGCAATGCAGGGAATGGATACTTCTGCACACCGCGTGAACTCTGAAAACAGTATGGTTCTCGCTGCTATCGTCATCGGTGTTTCCAGTATGAGAAATCGTCCGGTCAAAACACTGCTCACAATCCTGACAGTCATCCTCCTGACTTTCACGATTATCTCATTCGCCTCGTTCGAGTCCACCTCGTATGTGCGACCCGTTTACATGGGCGATGGTTCCGGTGAACACCGTATTGAGTCTTTCCTGCCTCAGCATGTGGACTTACTGATGCCGATATGCCAGTCGTTTAAGGATTTGTACAATGACAATTACCATGTCTTCTACCGTTCCGCAAGTTACAACTCGCCTTTCTATATGGGATTAGCATATCCGGAACAGACAAATATCATCTACAATCCGGCATTCCAGTATTCCGATGAAAAGTTTTCCCAAACAGACAGCGAGGAAACAATCCATAACAACAAGACCTTGACCCTTGAGGCTGTTGTCGGTTTTGAAATTGACAACTCTGGAACTGAAATCAAGCCTTCGGACGAGCGTTTCTGCTCCGAAAAGCTGAAAAATCTTATGCCATTCCCCCAGAATATCAAGGAAGAAAACAAAGATTTACCCGGCGTTTATCTCTCCGAAAAAACTGCCGAAAACATGCAGTTGAAAGCCGGCGATGTATTCTATCTCCGCAACATGAGAGTCCGTCTGGATGGCACATTCAAAGCTTCCGAACTAGAACAGTTTACCTATTTGGATAATGGTAAAGCGGTTCCTCCGAACTTCTCAAAAACAGCGGAAGCGGAAGAAAAAGGCAGATTTGAAATTTTCAACAATGCCTACGTGGATGCGTCCAACTTTATTTGGAGTGACCCAAATCTCTCAATCCTTACAGATTATGCTACTGCAAATAAAATCAACGGGTTCATCAACGCCGTTATCCTCTATCCGAAGGAAGGCAAAAACACTGACATAGTCAAAGATGCAACCGATATCGCTGAGGTCACATTCGGAATTGTTTATTCCAATACAACGAACGGTGTATATCGGCATTTCATGGCTCCGGTATTCTCCGCTTCCGGCGTAAGCAATCTGATTGTTCCGCTGCTCCTCGGTGCATTGATTATTCTCAGTTCACTCCTCGGATCTATTGCGGACCGCGAACGTGAAATTTTCACGTTCAGTGCCTTGGGATTGTCTCCGAAGGATGTCAGTATGCTCTTCTTTGCAGAGTCCGGAGTTTATGCTGTGATCGGCGGATTAGGCGGATATCTGCTCAGTCAGCTTACCAATGCTATTCTCCGTGTTCTGGCGAATCACGGACTAATGGAAGCTCCTGAAATGAACTTCTCATCCATGACTACAGTTTACACAATCCTGATTGTTATGGCAATCGTTCTTCTTTCCACGATTTACCCCGCCATCAAAGCCGGTCGTTCCGCCAGCCCTGATGTAGCGAGAAAATGGAAAATGCCGCCACCGGATGGTGACAAACTGTCGTTCCAGTTCCCGTTCACTGTTTCCCGTATTGACTTCGGTGGTATTCTGATGTTTATCGGAGAACACTTTGGAAATCATGCAGACAGTTCTTTGGGCAGTTTTGCAGCTTCCAACGTAAACATAACTCACGGCAAAAACGAATTTACCAATGGTTACATGCTCTCGGTTGATTTGACTCTTGCCCCGTTCGACCTCGGTGTCGCTGAAGAACTCAAAATGTATTCAGGACCATCCGATATTGAAGGCGTAGATGTCGTCACAGTCAGCATTCTGAGAAAGGATGGTTCCATCGGAGCCTGGTTACGCGGTAATCGGCGTTTTGTGGACGAAGTCCGAAACCAGTTCCTCCTTTGGCGTTCCCTGCCGGTGGAAACGGTAATGCACTATAGAGAACTTGCCGCAGCAAAATTGAAAATCGCTGCAGCAGAGGAAGGAGACAAGGCATAATGGCTCATAAACTTGACAAGGAACTTCAGGAATATAAAAACCTGATGGAGGTCCCTTCGCATTTCGACGAAGGATTCACTCTCCCCGCATTCTTCGGTGCCATATTCATCGCATTAGTGATGATTCCCGGAGCAATCTATATGCAGCTTATCGCTGGTGTCGGTATCGGCGGTGCTGCCCAGTGGGTGACGGTTATTCTGTTCATTGAACTCGCTAAACGTGCAAACGCCACGTTAAAACGAGCTGAGATTTTTATCTTGTTCTACATGGCAGGTGCAGTCATCGCGTCCGGAAATATCGGTTTGCTCTTCACTCAGTTTTTCGTCCGAAGCGAAGCTGCAACGTCTTTCGGTCTTGTCGGTGGTTTCCCCGTGTGGTATGCGCCCCCGAACATTTCCGAATTGAGAAACACATTCTTCCAGGAAGCCTGGATACCGCCTATTCTTATGATGATCTTCGGCGGTATTCTCAGCCGTCTGGATACCACAATCTTAGGTTATGGATTGTTCCGTCTTACCAGTGATATTGAAAAATTGCCTTTCCCAATGGCTCCTATGGGGGCTCAGGGTATGATGACACTGGCAGAGGATTTCTCTGACAACGGTGAAAAACAACACTCGTCCTGGCGTTGGCGTTCCTTCTCCATCGGCGGTGCCATCGGTATGGCATTCGGCTTTCTCTACATGGGTGTACCTACCCTCTCTGGAGCTTTCCTCTCCAACACCATTCAGATTTTCCCAATTCCTTTTATCGACTGGACCCCGAATACGGCTAAAATCCTTCCTGCCGTTGCCACAGGTTTGGCCTTCGATTTAGGAAATATCATCATCGGAATGATTCTTCCGTTCTTCGCAATGGTCGGAAGTTTTCTCGGTTTGATTATCACATTCGTTCTGAACCCCATTCTTTTCCACATGCGACTCCTTCCATCCTGGCGGGAACAGCAGAGTACCGTTGAAACTTTGTTCAACAACAACGTTGACTTCTATTTCAGTTTCGGTATCGGTCTTTCCCTTGCTATCGCTATCGTAGGATTCATCAGTGTGATACGTTCCACATCCAAATCCCCGGATGCTACACCGGAGGAACAACAGGAATCCATGATTCCCAAGGGACGTGGTGATATTCCGAACTGGCTGTTTATTACAAGTTATCTCTGCACCACAACGACCTACATTCTGGTCAGCGGATGGCTGATTGACTGGCACAAAGGCGTTATGATCGTTCTCCTTTTCTTCGGGTTCTTCTATACGCCGATTATCTCCTACGTGACTGCCCGTCTGGAAGGTCTTGCCGGTCAGGTCGTCGAGGTTCCCTATATTCGTGAAATATCTTTCATTCTTTCCGGATATCAGGGGCTTGCAATTTGGTTCATCCCTGTTCCCATGGCGAACTACGGTGGCCAGACGGTCTTCTATAAGACTGCTGAACTGACGGGTACCAGCTTCCGTTCGATTTGGAAAGTTGACGTACTGCTGTTCCCGATCATACTTTTCTCCACGATTGCGTTTTCCAGTTTCATATTTACTTTAGGCGACATTCCTTCATCTGCCTATCCTTACACAATGGAAATTTGGGAGTTCAACGCTAAAAACGCTGCTCTTGTGTACTCCTCCACGTTGGGTTACTATTCTCCCTTCAGTGAAGCATTCCGGATCTCTTACATCGCTATCGGAACGGTAACAGGACTTGTCAGTTTCAGTGCGTTTGCTTTCTTTAATGCACCGACAACACTTTGTTATGGTATCGTACGCGGATTCAACCAGACGATGCCGCACTCTGCCATCCCGCAGTTCATCGGTGCTGTCCTCGGAGAATTCGTCTTCCGCAAAAAATTCGGAGAAAATTGGAAACGCTCCATCATCGTTGTTTCCTCCGGATACTTTGTCGGTAGCGGTTTGATTTCCATGCTATGCGTGGGTATCGTATTCCTTTCGAAATCTTCATCTTCACTCCCATACTAACCGGAGACGCTGATTACCATGGATAACAATGAAAAAAAAGAACCGTTCATCGTTGTACGCGATGTATGCAAAATTTTCGGCAAAGGCGATACCGCCGTTCATGCCTTAAGCGGTATCAACCTGGATATTTACCGTCGTGAATATATTTCAATCATGGGACCATCTGGATCCGGGAAATCAACATTGTTCAATATGATTGGTGCGTTGGATAAACCATCCGGTGGTGTCATCAAAGTCGGAAATGTTTCCCTTCCCGCTCTTTCCCCCTTGGAACTGGCATTCTTCCGTTGCAAGTATATCGGATACGTATTCCAGAGTTATAATCTGGTAGCTCACCTTTCCGCTTTGGACAATACAGCGATTCCGCAAATTCTGCTCGGCGTCCCCAGAAAACAAGCCGAGGAACGCGCAAAATATCTGCTTGAGTTCGTAGGCCTGCAAGGTCGGTTAACACATAAACCGCTTGAATTGTCCGGAGGTCAGCAGCAACGTGTTGCTATCGCCCGTGCTTTGGCAAACGAACCGACGATTCTTCTCGCCGACGAACCTACGGCGAACTTGGACCTGAAGACCGGTGGTGGAATTATTGAACTTTTCCAGAAATTGTCTCGGGAAACCGGCGTAACCGTTATCTCCGCTACACATGACCACCGTATGTTGAAAGCATCCAACCGAATTGTTTGGATTGACCAAGGCAAGATTGACCACATTGAAAATGTCTCTGACCTCGACATCGATACCGGGTCCATTCGCGATGAGCATGGTTGAGAATAAACATTTCCACCATCCTCCTTTTCAGATTGCAATGGAAGGTTTTTCCTTCACATTGCCACCTGATTGGGAAGTTGGCGGCTACGAATTGAATGACCCTTTACACAGTGGAATTCTTTCCTTTACGGAAATTGGAACTGCTATGGGACAGTTTTCCTGGCGCAAAGTCAAGGATATTCCTGATATTCCCCGCATCATTGAGGAAATTCACAGACGCTGGCTCGTTTCTGATGTTACACCTAATATCCGTTTCACTCGGTACGGAAAAGATGGCAAAGTAGTCTTGGCTCATACCAAGATGAATGAAAGATTCTATGCAGCTGTATTCAATCGAAAAATGATGTTTCTCTGTGAATGGATTTTCCCGAAGTATTCCAAGGAAAATGCTGAAAGAGTTGTGCCAATGCTTGAATCGTTTTCCGAAAATGATCCGGACAAGGATACAGGAAGAACCAATTTCTCTCTTTTCGGTCTTGAAGTTTCAATTCCTGCCGGATATCACTTTCTCGAATTGACCCCCTACCCCGCTGCTGTTACCATGGATTTCGAAAACATCAAGCATTACAAAATATCCGTCCATCGTTTCGGTATGGCGGATGTTTATATGCAAGGCGCCGATACCGCTAATTTTTACCATCGTTGTCTTTATGCACGCAAATACGCTATCAAGGATGTAAAAACAATTCCTCCTGTCAATGGTTGTGAAGCAGCAGAAATTCTTTACCAGGCACGCGGTAAATTCGGTTTCGATTTCCTCTTGGGTCCCTGGTGGTGCGGATTCGGTTCCGCATTCCTCAAATCATCGGAAAATCGTGTTTATGCCTTTGAACACTTGGCATCCCGTTTCTTCAAAGAACGCGAAACACTGAAAAATATCTTCCGGAAAAAACTGTCGGGAAAGGGTTGATTTATGCCGAATGATAAAAAAAAGAATAATACCATTTCTTTCGAACGACAGATGAATGCCGTTATTCATCTCAATGAAAATGCCATTGTCACGGAAGAGACAGACACCTACATCAAAATTAAAATCAATTTAAAGTTATCCTTTTTCGCCAAACTGATTAACTTGATTTACAAAGTCAGAGACTATAAAATCTATCTTCTTACCGATTTCAATTTCCGATTCTATCACTTAATCAAAGAAAAACCCCGTACCGTCAAGGAACTGATTGTCTGGCTTGCCGATTTGGAAAAACTCTCTTTCCTTGAAGCGCGTTCCCTCATTCTTGACTTCGTAGGAAATCAAATGAGACGTGCGATTATGGTTGCAGAAGTACCGCCTCCCGAAGAGGATGAGGACAACGACTCTGCGGAAAATTCAGATAACCTCCCCGCTGCTATGGCAAAGTGAGCGAATCGTTTACCTTTTCTTTTCCCTTTTAGGAATGCAGTTCTGTTTTCGTTAATGTCTTCTCAATGCCGAAAAAACAATTCCCATCATCAACATGCAGGAAAGCAACGAACTCCCTCCGTAACTGATAAATGGTAAAGTAACCCCGGTCGTCGGTAAAAGCAAAACATTGACACTGATATGCAGCAAAGCCTGCACCATAATCATGCAACCGGATGAAAATATATAAATCTTACCTGCCCGACTACTTGCACGCAGAGACAATCGCAAAAAGCAAAAGCAAATAAACAAAAATAGAACCAAAACAAGAACTCCCCCTATCAATCCTGTACGTTCCACAATTGCTGCGTAAATGGAATCCGTATGCGAATAAGGCAAATAGAAATTCGCCCAGAAAGAACCACCATCGCCACAACCGAACAACCCTCCCCGCGCCAATGCATAACGGAATTGCTCATGATGCCACGAACCATCTTGAAAAAATGAAATGATCCGGTTCCACGCATACGGTTTCCAAATAAGAAAAGGAATAACCGGAACCAGTGCCACACAAAAGGATAATATCAACTGCATGATTGAGCCGCCAGCAACATAAAATATCACAACAAAACTGATAAAGAAAAGTAAAAACGAACAAAAATCCGGTTCCGCAAGAACCAAAAGGCAACAAATCATTGTCGGAATCGACATACTCAGAAAAACTTTCCAGTCAATCTTTCTTTTTTTGTATTCTGAAATCTTTTCTCCCTGTTGACTCAAGTACAAAATCAAAATTGTCTTCGTGAACTCCGATGGCTGTAAATAAATACTGTTCCAAAGTCGAAACCATCCCGTTGAACCATTCGTTTTCGTTCCGGTAAATAACAATATACACAGACATAAACAAATACCACCCAGAAAAAAAGGCGAACACTTCAGCCATTTGTGAAACGGAAGAAAACAAGTTAGCACAAAAACAATCATTCCCGCAGCTAACCAGTACATTTGACGAATCAGAAAGTATTGTGGAAAAATTCGCATCGAACATGTTGCTGCAATCTGCATTCCTCCCCATAATACGATAATACACAACATAATCGGTATCAAAAAAAGAAATTGTCCTT
>CALCCZ010000283.1 GCA_937900075.1 uncultured Lentisphaeria bacterium | reverse complement strand
AATCATAACAATTCAATCAGTTTTTTTGTTAAAGTTTTTGTCTGTCCGTAAAGTGAAGATAATATACTCTGTTTGCGGGTCTTTTTCAATTGTTTTTATCAAAAATAAAGGAATAAGACACCAGTTTTCCATTATTACGGACCTGTAAGAATAGTAAACAGACTGAAAGAATGTTTTTTTTGTCAACAGTAGCGGAATAAACCGCTGCAGGTAATAAGCCGCTCACGCAACAAAAATGACTCAAAATTTTTCAAAGAAGAGGAAGTCCATAACATTTCCGCAAGCGCTCTCATACGGGGAATGGTACGTGGCAACACTCTTTGAAATGGAATTTGTTCAGTCCATAAACATCCTTCACCGCCCAATACGAATTTAGACTCATCTGCAGAAAGTTCGGCAGGGACAGGTTCAAATTCATATATCTTTTTCTGCCAATCAACAACGGGTTCAAAATCACCGTATGGATAGTCGAAGTAATTACAGGTATGTACGGAAGATACGACGCGATTTCCATTTCTGACAAAGCGTGTGGTATCACCATTTCCCAACCAATCCTGAAGAATCATTTTTCCGGAAAAACCATCGGATTCTTTTGTACCCCAGGACATCGGTTCTCTCCCTAAATCCTCAACAAATTGTGCCATTTGAGTCATAAAATGATGTTCAAGTTCACGTTCGTTATTCAATTTCCCTTTCTGAATTGCCTGTTGACACTTGGGACAAACATGCCAACGTGAAGTACCCGCCTCGTCACCGCCAATATGAATCACTGGAGAATTAACAAAAATATCAGCGATTTCTTTTAATAGTTTTTTCAAAAACACAGGAACTTCAGGATTTCCTAAGCAATATTCCCAAACATCAACATCAAAAGGCTTTGTTTCCAAGGGACAAGCGAGTTCAGGATGAGTCAAAAAAACAGCAGCACTGTGACCCGGCATTTCCAATTCCGGTATCACAGTAATAAAACGCGATGCTGCATAATCGCGTATTTCCTTCAGGTCATCCAAAGAATAAGTACCATGGGAATACGAACGTGATTCCGGCAATTGAGTCGCTAATTCGGGCGCGGAATTGAATATCGGCCGCCATCCTTGACGATCAACAAAATGCCAATGAAATATATTAAGTTTGTATTCAGCCATACGGTCGAGAATTTCAAAAATAATCTTCTTGGGTTGAAAATGACGAGCAGAATCCAGCATGAATCCGCGCCATTGAAAACGTGGTCCATCTTCTATGACACCAGCAGGAAGAATCAACTCATGTCCGCCCATTTGCGCGGAACATCCAATGATTTGTGCTAAACTTTGAGCTCCATAAAATAACGCTGCATCCGAACCGGCAAAAATAGAAATCTGGTCATGTCCCAATGTCAAAACATAATCTTCTTTCGACAAAGTTTTACATAGCTGAAGCGAAATACGATTGCGACAGCCTAAATTGGTTCGAGCTATGACTGGTAATGGTTTTTGACCAACTCCGGCCAACGCACGATTGATGACAGCAGCAGCTTCGAGATTTGTATCAGATGCTTCAAGCCAGTTAATCTTTGCCGTTGAACAATGAGAAACGCCCGGTAACTCATGCCATGAACGAGGCTTTGGCAATATCATGTCTGCAGCATTCATTTGCAAGTACTCCTCTTCTGCAATTCGTTCCGTGAATATTCAAAGTCACTTTAGAACAAGACGCTTCACATTCTTCTTCCCGGTTTTGAACAACGCTGTACCATCCTTAAAATCGGATGCCGTAATAATCCGGTTCAAATCAGTAATACGTGTTTCATTGAAAGAAACTCCGCCTCCCTGAATCAGACGTCGCGCCTCGCTGTTGGACTTGCATAAATCTGCATTGGAAAGCAATTGAACGATCCAAATGCCTTCTTGCGGCATTTCAAACTCGTATGTCGGTAAATTCTGAACAGCACAGGCGACAGCGGCAGATGTATTCACTTTCATAATGGCACTGCTTGTCGGAATTTTATTTTCGGGATCTGCAAAACCAAACTTGCTGCCGGCTGCAGCAAAAGCCTTGCCCGCTTCTTCCTTTCCATGTGCTAAAGCAGTTGCTTCGAATGCAAGAATTTCTTTGGCTCTATTAATATTGCATCCTTCCGCTGTCAATTCTTTCACTTCCTCTGTTGGCAACATGGTAAAATACATGAGAAGTTTTTGAACATCAGCATCTTCTGTGTTACGCCAAAATTGGTAATAGTCAAAAACGGATGTGCGTTCTTTATCAAGCCAAACTGCATTACCAGCGGTTTTTCCAAACTTTTGACCATTACTGCTCATAAGCAGCGGCATCGTCAATCCGAAAACCTCTTCGTGGCTGATTCTGCGTACCAATTCGGTACCGCAGGTAATGTTACCCCATTGATCCTGTCCGCCCATTTCAAGTTTACAGCCGTATTTCTTGTTAAGGATATAGAAATCGTAAGCCTGTAGAGTCATATAGTTGAACTCCAAAAAGGAAATACCAGCTTCAGAATTGAGACGCATTTTTACCGATTCGGCCGTCAACATCCTGTTAACACTGAATTTTGAACCAATATCGCGTAAAAAATCTAAATACAACATATTGCCAAACCAATCAATATTATTTACAAATGTTGAATTTTCCGGTGAAATATAACGTGCCAACTGTTTCTGCAAACAACGCACGTTTTCTTCCACTGTTTCTCTGGAAAGAATGGGACGTGCCTCTGATTTCCCAGACGGGTCGCCTATTAATGCCGTTGCGCCTCCTACTAAGACCAATGGATGATGTCCAGCCATCTGCATACGGCGCATAGCCATAACAGGCAGAAGATGTCCAACATGCAAACTGCTTCCGGTCGGGTCAAATCCAACATAAAAATATATTTTTTCACGATTGAGAAGTTCTTTCAGGGAATCCTCACCTGTGCACTGGTAGATAAATCCGCGTTCTTTCAAATCATAAAATGGATTCATTTGCGACATTTTGTTACTCCGTATAATGTTTTAATTGTGAGTTAAACACTCAGAATTACGATGTTTTTATCTGTTTTTCACTGCTAATATACCTCAAAAGAACGATAAATGCAACTTTATATGGAATAAAATTGACAAAAAAGCTTTTTTTGTATTGCCTTTTTCATTTGGAGCACTATATTAAGTTGAGATTGTTGACGTGGTCTTGTTGAGTTGGAATTATCCTCTGATTGAGGATAAAATTTTTCTGTACAAGGCTATGTCTTTGGTTTTTATTTCGTTAGGTAAGGTTTTTCTTATGCTTCACCTTTTTTGTCAAAATTGCAATCAACTCGTTGATGCTGAACCGTTGCAAGAACCTCTTCAGGACGGCATTGCGATATGTCCTGTATGCGGATTTCTTCTCCCGGCTCAACGTTATATCGCACCGCAAACAGTCATCAATGGCTATCAGATACAGAAAGAAATCGGACGTGGCGGAATGGGGGTTGTCTATCTTGCCCGCCAGTTGAATTTGGATCGGGATGTAGCTTTAAAAGTTCTTTCCGATGAAATGTCGAGTGACCAGGCATTTGTGGAAGCCTTTTTTCGGGAGGCACGTGCTGCAGCTTCCCTTAATCATCCGAATATTGTTCAGGCATACGATGCCGGTGCAGCGGAGAATGGTATCTATTACTTTGCTATGGAGTTAATTGACGGAAAAAATCTCGAAGTCTATACTGCCGAGCATGGTGCCTTGGATTACAAAATGGCCTTCAAGTGCGCTACCCGTATAGCGGATGCTTTGGCCTATGCATGGGATAACAGAAAACTTGCACATAGGGATATTAAGCCCGAAAATATCATTTTGATGAACAATGGTGAGTATAAACTTGCAGATTTAGGTTTAGCTAAAGATTACAGGGAAGGAAATATCGAAAGCGAAGATGACCTTATGGCTACTCCTGCTTATGCATCTCCGGAGGTTATTCGGGGAGAACGTGATAAAATCGGTTTTAAGTCCGATATGTATTCGTTTGGAGCTACACTCTATCAGCTTTTTGCAGGACGTCCTCCTTTTATCGGCGATGACCCTATGATTATTTGCCGAAAACAGCTTGATGAACAACCCAAACCCCTTCTCGCCAGAAAACCGGAATTGCCATCCAGACTTTCCATTTTAGTTGATAAATTGATGGAAAAGGTTCCAGAAAAACGTCCGGACTCCTGGTTCGATGTGCTCAATGAATTAAATGAAATTACAACCGACTGGTATGCTACCGAGTCTCAACGGATCAAGGCTACCAAGCAAGCAAAGGCAATTGCCCCAATCCGCAAACTTCTTGGATTGAATCAACCAGACGGAGGGAATCAATCCTCTAAGAATAACTTGCTCGCTATCATCGTTATTGTTCTTCTTGTTCTTCTCGGTGCATTGACGACCCTTCTTTGTTTTATTCTTCCTCAAATGCGAAATAATCAGCACGTTGTTTCCAAGGATAAAATAAAAGAAAATACCACTTCTCAGACTCCTTTTACCCCAATTTCGACGCAACAAGACCCCACCCCCATTAAGAAGCAAAATTCTGTCACAACAACTCCTACACCGGTTACTCCCCAAAAAGAATCAATTTCTGCCCCTCCGCCGATAGTAGTACAGGAACCACCAAAACCACCGGCTGATCCATGGAGGGATTTTCTTGCGAAGGTTCCTGAACATCCATATAAACGCTGGGAATTTCTTAAAGAAAAACTTGAAAGCAAAGCTGCTGACATTAAGCCTTTCGCTGACAAAATTCAAAAAATGATCGGTGATATAGAATCAGAAGTTCAACCTGATTATTGTTCAAAACTCCAGGATGAAACGGATCGATTGCAGGAACTGATTGATTTGAATAAGATCGCTCAAACAAGTGATGTTGATGAACTGAAAAAACTCCAGTCTGACGTTGCTGCGCTTGTAAAAATGGTTGAAGATGCTCCCGTTTGGGCATGTGATATTGTGGATGACAGAATGTTGAAAATATACAAAGATCGTGTACGCCAACTGGAAACTTATATTCCAAAACTTGAAGAGCAATTGGAGCGATCCCGTGAAAATAATACCCTTGTCGAACAAAAACAGACAGATTTGAAAAAGAAGAGACTGCGGGAGAAAAAGCAGGCTACCAAACAGGCCGCTTTTGAGAAAAAAAAGCTGATAGAGGATATGAATACAGAATACGTTGGTCTCTGTCAAAAAGTTTTGACAGAAAATGATAGCGCTTTTGAACAATTGTCTCAAGCTTGGATAGATAAATTCAATTCTGTGATGACTGACCAGAACAAAACAAAAATCAAACAATTGAAAGAATTAAAAAGATATCTTTCAATGAACTGGAAAGATATCTTTTCAAATTCAAAAAAAGAACTTAAAGATTCCATACCCTTCCCCGATATTCATCCTGATGGGAAAGTTATGGATGTTACAAGTGCTAACTTGGTTTTGATGGTTTCAAGGGAACGTTTCCGGAGTAAAGAACGCCATTCATGGGAAGAACTAAACCGTGGCAAACGAAAGTATATTCCAGATTTCATTTTCAATTCATCCTGTCTGAAAAAATTGGATATGGAATCTAAAAAAGCTCTTATCCTTCAGGCACTGATTGAACTAAAAATTTCCCGTTCCATGTTGGAAAAGAGAGTCGATAATATATTGAGCACAGAAAAAAACGAAATATTCAAATGTGCTGATTGTTATCCTGAAAGTCTCTGCCGTAAATAATTGTTGTCTTGCTCCTTATTTATGGCTCGTTCAAATTCGTTTTTTTTTACTTTACAGGAAAGTTCTTTGAACTTACCTATAAAGTTAAAACACTCCGCATGGATGCGACTGATGCGCAAAGGTAGATGTAAGCTAAAGCTTGCGCGCATCAGCGCGCAAAGAGTGCTTTGCACTCTTTGTTCTTTGTAACAGTTCGGAGTAAGGTATTTTTGAGATTGGCTTTGAATAGTAACTACAATTATATATTAGGAGGAAATATTATGTCAGTTTTTACAGGAGCAGGAGTTGCTATCGTTACACCAATGAATGCTGATTATTCAGTAAATTATGACAAGTTAGAGGAGCTCATCGAGGAGCAGATAGCTGGCGGCACAGACTGTATCGTCATCGCTGGTACTACTGGTGAGAGCTCAACACTTTCTATGGAAGAGCACAGAGAAGTTATAAAGGCATGTGTTCAGATGGTAAAGAAGAGAGTACCTGTAGTAGCCGGAACTGGTTCGAATGCTACAGCTACTGCTATCGAGCTTACCAAAATAATGGGTAATGGCATCAACCTGGGTAACACCATGGAGGCCTACGCTAAAAATGCCGTAGGTACCAATAACAGTTATTATGTAAAGGATTTTGTCA
>CALCCZ010000282.1 GCA_937900075.1 uncultured Lentisphaeria bacterium | reverse complement strand
TCCGTGCATAACGTTTGCGTGAGGACAAAGAAAAAGTGGATAGTGGTTAGTGGCCGCGGAATGGCAAATAAGACTTATTTTCATTTGAGTCGGGAAACGGCACTGATTGTGTATGTTTTTATCGTATTGCTATACGATTCGGACAATGTTACTTTCATGTCGAGATTTTTATGTTCCAATGCGGGACAGCTGGAAAAACAAACCGTTTTTATGCCTTCTCCGGCTATCCAGTCAACCTCAAGTTCCTGATTGGAACCATGTTTGTAAAATTTTACATCCAGGTCGTCTGACAGGCTCAATGAGATCAGGTCATCGCTGTGGAAGGTGTACCAGTCGAGTTCGTCTGTGAGGCGTTTATCGTCTGTCATATTGCAAAGCCATCCGTCCGTTTCTGCGGTTTTTATTTCCCCGTTATCGGTAATCTTGCCTGTGTTCAGCCAGGAAATCAGGTTATTGGCTTTTCCACGGGAATTATCTTTCAGTTCAAATTGTCTGCCGCGGCAACCTTTGGCATCCTCCGCACTGCCGATGTTGCAGACGGTTATTTGGGGAGGCAGCAGTTCCAGATCTGCCAGTCGCTGATATACCTCGTCTTCCATTGCGATGCTGCCTTTTCCGGAAATTTTTTCCAGTCCGGAGAAGTCAGAGCCTTTGCGTAAAATCAGGTCACCGGAAATTGCGAGTTCATCTTTGCCGTCGCCGAAGTTCATGATTCCGCTCCAGTCCAGTACGGCACCTGACGCAACAGATATTTTATCGTTTCCGGATGTTCCCGTATAGCCGGAAAGAACGGAACGGCCGCCTTTTACATTCACTTTTCCGTATCCGAGAACAGCGGACTGTGGAGAACACACAGCATTTTCCAGCGTAATGGTACCCGTATTCCCGGTAACAGCATAAGTATCGGATGCCCGGATAAATCCGTCGAACGAGGTATTTTTCAGAGTAACGGTTTTCAGTCCGCAAATATCAGTCTGCACAAAGGAATCGGATATGGATGCGCTGCCGGCAAGGGAAAAGACAAGAGTTTCCGCATTATTCTTCCGGGTAATTTTCAGGGAACCTCCGGAGATACTGCAGTTTTCCCCCGTGCGGATGATACGGGAATGGGAGATTTTCAGTGTGGAGTAACCGGCGATACTGCCGTGTATTTCGGTGTAAGTCAGAGTAACTTTACCGGAAGCGGAATATTTTTCCTCGCTGTAACTGTTTTCCGAGGAGGTTTTCTGTTCCGAATAGTCCGCATAGTCGGCGTAAGTATATGTAATTTTTGATGTACTGCTGCTCTGCCACTGATTGCGGATTTCTCCGTTCACGGTAACCATGTATTCCGCAGTACCGGTCAGCGTTGCCGTATTGTAGCCGTCAATGCTGCCGTTGATTTGTACGGATTTGTATTCTTTTCGTTTTGAGCTGATAATAACAGATGCAGTGAAACTGCCGCCGCGCGTAAATGTTTCAGAAATGTTGTGTATTTCCGTGAAAATTCCGGTTTTTGAATGAACGGAGACCTTGTCTTCGGTTTTCACTTTGCTTTGTGCGCCGCGCTGTACGGTACACACGTTTGCCGCTGTGATTTTTACCGTATTGTATCCGGATAGCTTGCCATTGATTCCGGCGTTTCCGGCATTGCCATCGGAAGTAATTGTTGCCTTATTGGCAAGCTGAACGCTTGTTTCACTTTTTTTCAGCATGGAATACGGGCGTGGGTTATCATCCGTAAAGACGGATGATTCAGAGGATGACACTTTAATACCTGCTCCCAAAACATCCGCATTGACGAAGGAGTTGCCGGACATGGAAAAGTCTTTATACCCGACAAGACGCTGTTGGGCAGTGGCGTCCTGCAAGGTGAGGCTGCCGACGGGGAGCGTGTATGCAGTTGTATTTTTTTTGATTTCGAGTTTTTTCTGATTGGAAACCAGGTCTTGGGTTTCTGTTTGGGAAACCGTATTTTTATTCTGGGAGTTTCTATACTCCTCTGTCCCGATTTCCTGTTCATCATCCAGATTGTTGTTTTCAATACTGGACAGAAGGGCGCCGGATTTCAAGATAACATCTTTGAATCCGGAAATATTGTTGACTGTAGAGTTGCAGACGGTCAGTTTCCCTATACCGGTTGCAGTGGTGTTGTCGGAAGACTGGATTTGAATTTTCTTCTGAGAGAGAATATCTGCAGCAGTAAAAACAGAGGTTTCCGTTGTGCTTTGGGTTGCAGTGACGGTATATTTTCCGCCGGATACGTTTTTCACGTTGCTTCCCTCTTGAATTTCAACTTTGCTGTATCCGGCAATTTGTCCGATATCAGATTTAAAAATCAGGACTGAACCCGTACTTTCAGAGGTCTGACTGTTTTTTTCGGAAGAAACTTTTTTGACAGTACGGACCGACTTATTTTTGCTGAAAGAAACGTTCGTGGAGGAGGAGACATCTGAACTCCGGTTTTGCTGATTTGCCGTTACGGAATGAAGATCCGAGTAATGAATTTCCACAGTCTTGAAATTGACAAGCTCACGTTGTTTATTTTTTTGTTCGCCCAACCAGATAACGGTTGCGGTACCGGATGCTTTTTCGGTGTGTTTTTCCATTGAACGGGTGGATGTATTGCACAGGTCTGTACCGCTTCGGCTGCGGTTTTCTTCTGTTACCTGGGAGGAGTTTCCGCCGGTAATACATTGGAAGTCGGCATCATAACGTTCCTCATCCCAGATCCAGTCAGGTTGGAGCGGTAGATAGCGTTTGATTTCAGCCTGATCCATGATATGCATGGTATTTTTGATTGTTGCCGACACAAAAACACTGGAATATCCGGATGCGTCAGTGATGTCGGCATTGATGACGCTTAAACTGCCGGACGATTTGCATTCCAGCGTTGTTTTATTTTTCCAGCTGGTTTCTTCGCCGTCAACGTTTTTCCTGCTGCCAGTGACTTTGCATGTGTTTGAGCCGCCGAGGATGGAATCCTTCACGACAGTTTCGTAAGAAATGCTGATGTTTTTAAAGGCGATGTTCTGAAATTTTCCAATCAGCGGGGAAAGTTGTTCGCAAAGACGTTCCTGCGTCAGCAGATTATCCGGCAGGGAACGCTGGACAGCAAGATTGCAGTGCCATAAGGCATCGAGACTTCCCTCGGCAGAGGCGTTCAGTGTGCCGGACCAGTTTTCGGTTTCCGTCAATACGCCTTTTTTTACGGATTCTTTCAGGGTATGACTGTCATTTTCTTTCCATTTTCCTGCGGAAATTTCGGCGGTGACCTGAAAGAGATTAACGTTCAGAAAATTATCGAACAGAACGGGGAGTTCTTCTTTTGGGGAGTCTTCCTCTACCGCAAAATAATTAATTTCGAGGGAGCGTTTCGGAGTGATGGAAACGCTTGCCGTCTGAACGTCTTCGCTGAATTTTGCGGTTATAACATCCGATGCGACATAGCACAAGCCGGTCGGGAAGAGGTTCGGATCCAATTTATTTTTTGAATCCAGGAGGATGAATGCGGATTTTTCCGCCGATACGGAAGTGAAAGCCTCTTCTATGGAGGAGAATGCGTTTTCAGAATACACCAAAGCCGTACCGGCGTATGTTTTCGGTACTTTTTTCTCAGCAGTCCACTTGCTGTTGATGAAAACTTTGTTCAGATCACTGATTTTTCTGCTGGGCACGCATTTTCTCCGGGGTGTTTTTTGCGTATGGTATATCAGATTCCTGCAAATTCAGGGGTGAGACGTAAACCGGCTGAGCGTTTGAATGGTTTCATTCATCGGCTCATCCGGTTGTACAGATCGTTATTCGATGCCGGATTTGAGTTCAGGCTTTTTTCTTGTGACAGAGTGGGACAATGTCGACGACATCTGCCCATTCGGAATCGGGGTCTTCCGTGATATAGCGAATTTTGTCTTCCAGCTGGAGCCAGAGTTCATCGAAATTCAGAGTTTCGTAACTGTGTCCCCAGAAATAGAAAACCCCTGTTTTTTTTGCGGCTTCGTACTTGCGGTAAAATTCGTTATCCTGAAAATGGCAGTTTGTTGCCATTGCCATTGTGTCTTCGCAATTGGTTACGTCATCCGTGTTCATGCAGGTGCGGCCGTAAGCGAAACCTGCCTCATGCATCAGACGGCATGTTTCGGGGGTGAACCGTCCGCAAGGCCATGCGAAGCCGCGGCATTCCTGCTGGAAGAGGTCTTCGAGAAATTTTCTCGGTTCCATAGCGGCTTTGATAAAAGCGTCATCCGGGAGAAAACCTGCGTTTTCGTGCATCCAGCAATGGGATGCCACCTGAAATCCACCGTAAACATCTTTTAATTCGTTCAGACCGACTTTTCCGCAGCAGAAGCCTTTGTGGTTCCAGCCGGGTCGTGCGGGATCGTGATTCCAAATCATCTGACCACGTTCCGGGGTATGCAGACCGATGTTCAGATTAAAAGTCGCTTTCGCTCCGTACTTTCTCAGCATTTCCGTCAGACGGATGTCCGTGATAACGCCATCGTCCCAACACTGAACAACTTTCATTTTAGTCATTGTTTGTTTCCTTTGAGATCAAGTTTTCACAAATATAGTTTGCGGGATTTTGTTACAAGAGACAGATTAATGCCAGAAGACCGTATCCCAGAATCATTCATAATCGGAGTATCCATGGAATGAGGGGCATACGCTTCCGCGAATGTCATTACCGACGGCAGAATCACTAATGCGAGGATGAACTGCAGAGGACTCTGGAATTCTGAATAGAAAGCCGCAACGGCGATTAAACCGCAAATGAAAACGCAGGCGCTGCCGGCATAGGAACGGACATAACGTTTTTTCAGGTTCCAGGCGGGCACGGTATATTTCTTTTTGCCCCAGTGGATTCCGACGGGTTCCGCCAAACCGTCACCGATTCCTACAATCAGAACGATAATCAAAGTCAGGTTTGGAACCTTTAGGCACACCTCAAGTATTTCCTGAAATATAGTTCCGAGCAGGAGGGCGGGCAACAGATTTCCCAATACGATCCATTTCAGGGTATTTGGACGGTCTTCGGGGCGGTCCATTGCGTTAAACTGTAGCATGAAGAAAGTGGAATGTTCCCGTACGGGTTTGATAAGCAGAAGAAATGCGAGCATTACGAGTGTGGATTCCCAGAAATGTGGCAGGATGCCGTGCGGGGCATGTGCTGCACCCAGAAGAGGGATGATATAGGCTGCAAAATGCTGCAGTTTCCGGGTGTAGTTGACTTTGAACCGCGGATGACTGTTGCCTATGACATAGCCTTTTTCGTCACATTTCAGAAAGTGGCGGCAAAGAAGTCCGCCTAAAGCACTGATTACACACATTACTATGATTTTGAGTGCGCAGAAACGGTAAAAACCGTATTCTTTAAACAGTTCCGGCTGTTCGAAAGCGGTGATTGCCAACAGTACGACAAAGGCGATAAGCCATCCTATCAGGAAAGGCCTGTCAAAGGTCTGTTTCCAATCTTGGGAATAATCTTCAAATTCTTGTTTTTCAGCCACAATGCAATCCTCACTCATCAATACAGGACAGGTTAATGGTTGGTGAACCGTTTGATTTTTTACCACATTTCATTCATTCACAGGAAAAGAACCGATACAACAAATATAGCATATCAGTTTCTGTTTTCAAAGTAAAAAAGTAAAAACCGCAAATATTCTCTGTTATTTTTTTGCCGATTAAGATGCAGCCGACGGGGACAGGAATCTTCTCGGAGAGACCTTTCCCGTTACGCAAAAACAAAAAACATCAGAGCGAAGGGTGATTCGCTCTGATGTGATGTGAATTCGGTTGATATGCTTATCGTTTTTCAGGAAAATTATTTGAGTTTTTCAAGTGAAGATGCTCTCTCGCGCATACTTCCAATAACCGGCAGTAATACACTGGTGGGAACTAAAGCAGAGGTGGATGGATTTGCAATGAGAAGCGCTAACGGCAGGCTCTTCACATTCCCCACACAATAGAATCCATCGTCATTGACACTGGAGACAACGAAAAGCGGAGAGGCCAGATTCAGCATTTGCATGGATGCTGAAATATCCACTTTTGAACTGGCTGCATCGCTGATGAACTGTGTTATTTTCTTGCCGATTTGAGGCGCAACGTACAACCAGGCATTTCCGTTATTGGGAATATTTTTTGTGGAAACGGAAGCGAAATCCGGGGTGTCTTTCAGTTTCTTAGCCGCTTTCAAAGCAGCGATGCTGACACTTGTGTTGGTAAACAGGAGCATTCCGGGTGCCTTTTCGAGGAAATAAGTTGTGTTATCATTTACGTATGAAATTTTATTCGGCTGGATATTCAAAGCCGGATCGGGCTCCATTTCATTTTCCGCATAGTAGTTTTGCTGTACAGCATTGAAGATGGAATCGTCTTTGACCGTGAGAAGAATAATGAAATTCGGCATGGTGTCCATATTTTCGGGAATACCTGTCATGAAGAACCCTGCACTGGTGACGGATGGCAAAATCTTAAGATAGTCAATTCCGCTTGCTTCTCCCATATTCTTCAGCATATCCACGCCGGAGGTAATGGACGGATCATTGCTGTCAGCCGCAACTTTCAGAACCGCATCCTGAAAAACTTTGCCGTCAAAATTCAATGCGAATGCGAGCGAGGTATTCGCGGGGGCGAGGTCTAACAGAGGATATCCGGCAGGTGCGTTTTTGATTAACTTTGTAGCGAAAGAATTTTTTGAGCAGATCTGCGACATGGATTTGATGCAGTAAGTATCGCCGTATTGCTGTACACTGCAGCCGTAACCGCCGATGTCCCTGATACAAAACGTATTGAAGCAGGAAGATACGATATTCGAGATGGTTGCCATTTGCGGATCATTTTCCGCAGCGGGTTTCAGAATACCGTTGACAAACCCCTCTAAACACTGTATTGCGGTTCCGTAATGAGAATAATAGAAAACTAAACCATTCTGATCCAGATATTTTGTGGTTGTCTGGAAGTCTTTGATCTGTTTTCCGGTATTTGCAGCATTGCTTACGGCTGCTGCCAAGGTCTTTGATTGTTGTCGAATCGTGACTGGTGGTTTGGCGGCTAAGCCTTGAATCCCGGCTGGCGTTTGAGCTGCGGAGTCGGTGTGAATCGCAAAAACGAAGGCAGTTACTGCGAATACGGACAAAGCGGATTTCAGACTGATTTTCATGGAGACCTCCTGTTTGGAATATGATGTAAATTGACTTCGATTTATGATACAATACAGTAGTTTCAGATTTTTTTCAAACGGAAAGAACTGCGATATGGGGAAAAAAGTGAAATATTTTAACATTTAGGCTTTGAATTTTCCGGGGAGCATTGTATATTATGATTGATTGATTATGAAGTAACAAAAGACCGCAGTATCAGCGGCTGGAGAAGATGCGTTATGGTATACCCGAAATATGTAAGACCCGAGAAGGTCCCTTTGGAACATCGCGATTGGATTGATCGCGAATTGAAAACTGCGCCCGTATGGTGTTCGGTAGATTTGCGTGATGGAAATCAGGCATTGCCGATGCCGATGAATCCGGAAAAGAAACTGGAATATTTCAAACTTTTGTGTGATGTCGGTTTCAAAGATATAGAGGTGTCTTTCCCATCCGCATCCCAAAACGATTTTAATTTTGTGCGGCGGTTGATTGAAGGGAAACTGATCCCCCGTGATGTACGCATTTCCGTTTTGGTTCAGGCGCGTGAGAATCTGATTAAACGTACGGTTGAGTCTTTGAGGGGGATAGACCATGCCTTGCTTCATTTGTATGTGGCGACCAGTGATTTGCACAGCAATATCGTGTTTGGCAAGACCCATGAAGAAGTGATGAAGATGGCGGTGGACGGCACGAAGCTGGTCATCAAGTATTTGAAAGAAGCCGGTTTGTGGGGAAAAATCGCATACGAGTTTTCACCGGAAGAATTTACGGACAGTGATTTGGACTTTGTCGTGGATGTTTGCAAAGCAGTCAAGGAAACCTGGGGCAAGTCCGCGAAAGAGAATTTCATATTGAATTTACCGCAGACAGTGGAGCGGAGAGCTCCGTTCCATTATGCGGATATGATTGAGTATTTTGTCAAGCATTATCCCTATTTAGACGAGACAACGATCAGTGTGCATACGCATAACGATCAGGGATGTGCAGTTGCTTCAACAGAAATGACGCTTATGGCGGGTGCCGAGCGTGTGGAAGGAACATTGTTGGGACATGGTGAGCGTACAGGAAACCTGGATATTATGGTTCTTGCGCTCAATCTCATGTCCCGTGGGGTCGATCCGAAATTGAATTTCACGGATGTTCCTCATATTGTGCGGGTTATTGAAAAATGCACCGGTATTGATGTACATGAGCGGCATCCGTATGCCGGTCAGTTGGTTTTCACTGCTTTTTCCGGTTCGCATCAGGATGCCATCCGGAAGGGATTGGAAAAGCAAGAACAGGCCTCTGAAATGTTCAAGATGGGCTGGAAAGTTCCTTATCTGCATATTGACCCGGCAGATTTGGGCAGACGTTATGAGCAGCTGATTCGGATAAACAGTCAATCGGGGAAGGGCGGAGTTGCGTACATACTGGAACATGAATTTGGGATTTATCCGCCCAAGAGCATGCATCCGTTTATTGGCGAAGCCGTTCAGAAATATGCAGATGCCCATGAAGGTGAGTTGGACGAAGACAAGTTGCTTGAAATTTTCAAACGTGAATTTGTGAATGTCAGCGGCATTTTTGCGCTTGACAAATATACCCGTCTTCCTGCCGATATGGTGGAACAGCCGGGCAATATCGGCGTAAGCATCAAATTGCGTTATCGCGGTCAGAATATGGAAATCAGAGGCGAAGGCAATGGTCCGCTTTCGGCGGCCGTCAATGCCATTCGCGGTGTAGCCAAGTTGGCTGATTTCATTTTAGAGGATTTTTCTGAGCGTACGTTAGGCAGTAATGCGGATGCGGAAGCGATTGCGTTTGTAGGAATCCGTAAGAAATCGGACAATGTTCTGTCATACGGAGCCGGTTGTCATTCCAATATTGACCGGGCTGCGATATTGGCACTTTTCACAGCACTGAACAAAGCCTTTGAATAAGAAAGAAAACAGGTCACCGGTAGAAGCAAAAAATGAGTAAATTCGGCTTGATTTGTCTTGTTTTTACCGTAGTTGTTATACATGTGCTTGTTTTGTTTCTTGTTTTGAATCCTGCAAATTACGAGGAACTCGCGGATAAAAAAGAAAATCGGAAGATGTCATCTGTGCGTCCTTCTTCCGGTTTTTCGGAAAAAACGGGTTCTGTTGCGGATGAAGTACCGGAATCCAAGGCTGTAAAGCGACCGGTCGTAATCGGTTCGACTGTAAAAAATAACGTTCCTTCCCAATCTGCAGCCCCGGTTTCCGGAACGGTCCCTGTGCCGCAGACAGTTCCTGCGCCGAAGACGGTTCCTGCTGCAGCTGCTCCGCAGACATCTTCCGCTTCAGCGACTGAGAAGTTTTCTTTTTTGAATCCTCCGGCCAAGATTTTCAATGCGGCGCGTTTCCGTTCCTACAGTGGAGTTGGTTTTACGGGCAAGATACCGAAGTTGCCGAAATTGTCTGCGGCATCCCAGAAGAATATGACCGGTATTCTTGTAGATTTGAAAGCCAGGGAGATTTTGTGGCAGAAGAATCCGTCCAAACCGGTTCCGGTGGCATCTTTGACCAAGATGATGACACTACTTGTTGCATACGAAAAGGTTATGAATCCGCGAAGCGGTTTTACTTTGATGTCCGAAATCTCGGTTACTAACGAAGCCAGAAGTGTTCCGCCCAGCGGAGTGGCATTCCGTGCCGATGAGACGTCTTTCCCTCTGCATAAACTGATGCTGGCGGCTGCGGTAAAAAGTGCCAATGATGCAGCTTTTCTGATTGCTCAAGCCATGGGGGGTGGAGATTGCGCTTCCTTTGTAGAACAAATGAATACCCGTGCCAAGGAACTTGGTATGACGGATACTGTTTTCTACAATCCCCACGGTTTGACAGATTATCAGAAAGGTGGAAAAAAGCGGAACAACATGAGTACTGCGAATGATTTATTGCGGCTTTGCGAGGCATACAGCTACTATCCTCAACTGTTGAAATGGAGTGCCATGCCTGTGGCAACATTCCGCAGTAATGCCGATTTGGTCAATCACAATAATTTGCTGCCGGGCAGGAGGACTGCCTGTAAAGGTGTTACCGGTATCAAAACCGGATTTACGAACAGTGCCGGATTCTGTGTCGCTGCTGCGTGTACCCGGGATGGACGGCAATTGCTTGCTGTAGTGACTGGTTTTACGTCTGCCCGTGAGCGGGATGAATTTGTACGTTCTCTTCTTAACTGGGCGTATTCTTCAAGAAAATAGAAACGTGAAAATTACAATATCTGACATGATGATATGAAAGAGAGTTTCAATTATGGAAAAGTCTAAAGTTTATTTTACCGACATGCGCGCTTCGTCCGGTATGAGTCTTGTTGACAAATTCAAAAAGTTGGTTAAAAAAGCGGGCATTGAAAAATTGCCTTTGGACGGTAATTTTGCTGCGATAAAAATTCATTTTGGAGAACCCGGGAATCTGGCTTTTCTCCGTCCGGCGTACGCTGCCGCTTTAGTTGAGATATTGAAAGAGTCGGGCGCGCGTCCGTTTCTGACGGATTGCAATACGCTGTATGTTGGTGGCAGGAAGAATGCGTTGGATCATCTGGATACGGCGTACAGAAATGGTTTTACCCCTTATGCTGTTGGATGTCAGGTGATCATTGCCGATGGTCTGAAGGGAACGGATGATGTGGAAATCCCGGT
>CALCCZ010000281.1 GCA_937900075.1 uncultured Lentisphaeria bacterium | reverse complement strand
TTCATGCCGCTAATGAGAACCAAAGCCTGTTGAAACAGACGGAACAGTTGCGGATGCTTGACCGATACGCCATGCTCTCTCCGGATATTCAGCTTGTTGAGCAGACATACGTTGCCTATAGGGAGGCATTGGAACGTCAGGAAACTTTTTTGCAGAATATGCCGTCTGAAGAGGAGGCATCGGATATGCGTGCGGACTTGAATTTGATAGAGAAGGTCAATCCAGAGGTGGGGGAGGATGAGATATTAAAAAAGCGCCATGCGATTGCCGCCAATGCCCGTTCTGTTGTTGAAATCATATCCGCTGTCAGCAGTGGTTTGACTGAAAGTGAAGATTCCGTGTTTGATCGGATTGCTGAATTGAGACGCGTACTGAATACCTTAAGTCGATATGACAGTGAAAACGGGGAAAAGTTTTTGACACAGCTTGATATGATTTCCGAGACCATTACCGCACTATCCTCCGAGATTATGGATTTGGCATCAGATGTGGAATTGGATGAGGGAGAATTTGCTGCAATGGAAGACCGGATGCGTGTATTGCAGAATTTGAAACGTCGGTTCGGACCTGAGATTGAAGACATACTTGAAAATCGTGAAGTATTAAAGCAGAAACTCAATGTATTCGATAATGCTGAAGAAGAGAGGCAGAAACTTGTAGCAAAAACAAATGAGAAACGCAGGATTTTTTTGGATTTTTGTGCGGCACTTTCAGAAAAACGGAAGATTGTTGCAGGCGAGTTGGTGAAAACATTAACCGCTGAGACAAAAAAATTGGGATTTGTTCAAGCTGTGTTTGATATCTGTTTTTCCAAGTCGGAGCCTGGACCTAATGGTTGTGACAAGATAGAAATTTATTTCAGTGCAAATCCGGGAGTTCCTTTGAAACCATTGCGTGAAGTAGCAAGCAGCGGTGAGATTTCCAGAGTTATGTTGGCAGCTAAAACGGTATTGGCGGAAGCGGATGAGATACCAGTCCTTGTATTCGATGAGATAGACGCCAATATAGGTGGCGAGACAGCACTGCAGGTAGGGAAGGAAATATCAAAATTAGGAAGAAACAAACAAGTAATTTGTATATCGCATTTACCTCAGACCGTGCGTTTAGCGGATCGGCATTTTCTTGTGTCAAAAGTTACGGATGGTTCTGTTACCCGTTCGCAAATATGCGAATTGGATGCAGAAGGCAGGGTAAATGAATTAACGAGAATGCTTGGTGGGGGTACTGCGGCACGAAATCATGCCAAAGCCCTTTTGAATAACAATAGCATAGACAAAAAATGAAAGGATTTTATTATGAAAGTTTACTTAAAGGAAGCAATGGAGTGGCTTTTTCCCGATAAAATAAGTCAAGTCAATTCGGGTTTGGAAAGTCCTGTGTTTGATGCTCCTCGTGGTGGAATTGTGTCCGTTGCTGCAGTTGTGAATGGTCTGAATGATGGTGACAGGATTGCTGTAGCTGCGGACAATTCGGATGTATGCGTATTTGAAATGCTTGATGTGTGTGTAAATCGTAACACCAGTGAGCATGGTTTCGCGGAACGCGCAGGTGTAGAGAAATCCCATTCTGTGATTCGTAATGCTCCTTTCAGGGAGTATGATGCTTTGAAACCGTTGGATGGAGATGTGATCTCACGGAATGGTGTTGCCGCTTTACTTGTTCAGATTCCGATCAAATATAATGCCGTCCCGGGTGAAACGAAGTATACAATCAGTTTTTCTGCAGGAAAAGAGATAAAGGAAGTTTGTTTTTCTGTCCGTGTGTCTTCTGTGAAGATTCCGAAAACGGGGAAAAACTCCGTTTATTTCACGAACTGGTTCAGCTTGGAAAATTTCGCTTTGTACGCTAAGACCGAGTTTTGGACTCCCCGATTCTGGGACGCGGTAAAAGAGCAGGCGGAAATGATGTTTCATGCCCGCCAAAACACGTTTATTCTGCCATTGAAACCGTTTTTTGAATACAAGGACGGCAACTATACACTCAACAGCAGACGAATGAAGAAATTCATTGATATCTTCACAGAGGCTGGTTTGTATTGGATTGAGGGTGGTCATTTCGGTTCAAGAAATGGCGGATGGACCGCTCCTGATTTCAAAGTAATGTGTTCCGATCATTCTGTGCGTTCCATGGAAGGCAATCGCGACATAGCACAGATTGCGCGACAATTGAAAGCGTTTATGGATAAATATGATTTGAAGAAACGCTGGATACAGCATGTAACCGATGAACCCATTCTTGAGAATGCGGATTCTTATCGGATTTTTACTGAACTGATTCGTAAATACTTGCCCGGAATACCGATTCTGGATGCTATGAGTGATCCGGAGATTGCCGGAGCATGTGATATCTGGTGTCCTCAGGTGCAGCTTTATCAGAGAAGAAAAAATGATTTTGATGCCACTCGGGAGCAGGGGGATCACATTTGGGCATATACATGCTGTATGCCCGGTGGAATCTGGTTGAACCGACTTTGTG
>CALCCZ010000280.1 GCA_937900075.1 uncultured Lentisphaeria bacterium | reverse complement strand
GTGTTCGGTAAAGATTCGTGCTGCGCATCAAGAATTGCATCCATAGACCTTGCAAAGTTTTCGTCGGACAGGTATCTCTCGATGACTTCTTCTGCGGATACACCGGCCATATCCATTTGGTGAAGAACATCATCAGATGCGCCCGCAGCGGTTTTCTTATACCATTCAATAGCCCGTTGGTAGTTTCGTTTGATACCAATTCCGTTTTCATAACAATGACCCATCATATACATGGCATCGGTGTATCCATATGCTGCAGCAGTTTTATAATGCGCAAAAGCCTTTTCTTTGTCGCCCTGGAGTTCCGTAATGGCAGCCAGCTGCGTCTGGGCTTTGTAGTAGTAACCAATGTAACTCTTGGGTTTCTCTTCGCCTTCTTTCTTCTTCACAGGCATGCTGGCACGTCTGCTAAGATTAATCAAATCGTCTTTCGCCTTGTCGTAGAAGACTTTCTTGGCGCCTTCATCCGCAGTGGCTTCCGCCAGCTTGATATTGCAGAAGGAACGACCGAAACCGAGTTCATAACCATACGGATTCTTTTCGTCCAAGACTTCCAGTTTCGTGTAGAAATCAACTGCTTCCGCAAGTTTGCCGGCAACACGGGCAGCACGGGCAGCATTGATCAGCAGGAACTCTTCGCGAACGGTATAGTACTCTGCAGCCGCCTGTGCGGTCTGACTGAACTCTCTGGCTTTCATCTTGCCAACCCATTCTTCCGCAATCTTCTGGTATTCATCCACGTATGTGGGGCTCTGAGGATTCAGTTTCTTCAAATCGGATTTCATCTTGTTGAAACGTTCCAGAACATCTCTGGATGCGTAGAAACCACGTTCTGCCGCACGGAGACGGCTTTCCTTGTCGGAACAGCTGATCATGTTGGCGGCTATCCAGTTGTAATCGTTTGTGGTAAGAGCGGCTTTAGCATTGGCATCAGAAAGAATGGAATCCAACTGATCCAAAGCCGTCTTGTAATTGCTCTTACCCCACAAAACCTTGACCAAAGTGAAGCGCGCATTTTTCCCTTCAGGACTGTTCGGATACACCTGAGACAGGATATTCAAAGCATTCTGCGCCTTGTCGGTCTGGTTCGTCTCGATGTACAACACGCCCAAACGCATCAAGTACTGGGGAATTTCGGGATCATTTCTATGCTTTTCATCGTTCATGAAGGTTTCCGCATAGAACTTGAACGTCCGGATGGCGTTTTCCTTGTCACCGCAGCCGTCATACAGCCAGGGACGGAGAGACATGGCGCGCATTTTGTTCGCCTGAATCTGCTTCTGGATATTTTCATCCTGCTCTTTAAGCAGAGATTCGAATTTACCGCCAGGGCTGATCCATTTTTCAAATTCATCGATATTGGCGATAGCCTCACGATAGGTTTCCTTGGCTTTTTCCTTCAGAACTTTGATTTCTCCCTGAAGACGCTCTTTTTCTTTCTTATCGGCTTCACAGGCATTCAAAGCATCCTGATACAACTTCATATCGGCATCAAAGGCTGCCTTGTCTTTAGCTTCACGTGCGGTTTTTTCTTCCGGGGTTTCCGTCTTGGGTTCTACCGGCGGAAGTCCGGCTTCCTGCTTCAAAGTTGCCTCATTGGCCTCTTTCAATGCTTTCGCCTTGAAAACGGCAAGGGATTCCTTGTTGCGTTCTTCCAGTGCCTTCGGCTGTTCCGGAGTTCTCGGGACAATGGCACTTTCTTTTTCTTCCATCTTTTCCACGTCTTTATCCAGTTTAATGGCAACGTTGTTCAGCTGAACCGCAATGCTCATCTTGGAATTGACGACGCGAATCGGAGTTTCGCCGTTCTCGCAATATGCTTTGAAGGTGGCAATGGCATCTTCGGGACGTTCCATAGTCGTATAGGCTTCCGCAATACGCATATAAGCCTCATCAATGGCATCCACATTGAAACTGAAATGACCGATGATGTACTTGTAATGTTCGATGGAACGTTCAAACCCTTCCACCCACTTCTGTTTCAGCAAAGCACGGGCGGCGGGATCTTTTTCCTTGTTGAGTTTCGTCTGACCGATATCATTGGCACGTACAAACTCTTCACGCGCCATACGGATGGCAACCTGCGGGGCAAACTTGTGATTTGCACTGGTCATTTTCAGGAACAGTTTGTAAATGCCCATGGCGATATCTTTCTGCTCGTAAGCAGCTTCCTGAAGTGCCAGATCGGCAGGAGTCATTTTTGCTGTTTCAGTCGTGGAGCATTTGCTGAGAATGCGTTCGGCCTTGGTCCAATAGGCATTACCGGCATCCAGAATACCGGTGGAAAGCTGTTCGTGACCGGGGAACTGGTAAATTGCGAGTTCAGCAATCGTCTCAATCATGAAAAGGCTGTCAAAACCGTCGTACTGAGCACCGAACGCGTATGCATTCAGCAGGTAATAAAGCAGGACGGGCAGACCTTCTGAATTATATTTGTCAAACGTCTTGGGCTGGAGTTCATCGACGATTTTCTGCATGGAAGCTGCAATTTCCTTCCATTCTTTTTCCTCATCGACTTTCTTCTTTTCCTTAATCGCCTTCAGCAAATCGGAAATTCTCGTCTTGGTTTCACGGAAAGCCTTGTCGGAAACAGGATCGACCAGAACCTCGGCTTCGCCTTTCTTTTCGGCAACCGGACGCGGTACTTTCGCAACTTCCGCCTGAAGTTTTTCACTGATCTTGGGATTCAGTTCGGCAAGTTTATTGCTGATTGCGATAAACTTGGGATAGTTGTCCACGGCATCCGCATGTTTCGGATAGTCTTTCAGCAGTTTTCCAAAATATTTGAACGCCTGCATATAGTCTTTCAAAGCGGCTTTCGGGTCTTTCTTTTCCAATTCCTGAGCACGCCCCCAGTGAAGATGTCCAAGCCACATTTTCGCATCGGATGCAGGAGATTCCTCAATCGGCAGTTTTTCCTGACGGTAGGCATTGTCGCAAAGTTCATACAATTCATCGCGTTCCTGTTTTCGTGCATAAGAAATATTCAGCGGAGACCAGTCACCGAGATAGTAACTGCAACGACACATCATGGCAATGGCTTTAGCGGTAAGAACATCCTGACCGCCCCATTGGATTTCATCCAGTTTCTGATAAGCGGCTGCGATTTTATCAACCCAGGAAAGGGGATTGAACATCGTGGGGGACATGTACAACTGTTCCGTATCCGACCACTTTGCCGGTGTTTTAACAATCAGATTTGCCTTGGTTTTGCGGATGCTGTCCTGTCTGGCTTCCCCAATATCCGCCATCCGGATCATTTCTTCTTCCGGGATACCCAGCGTTTTACCAATCTCCTTATAGACTTTCAGACGCGGAGCATTCATATCTTCACGCGGCTTTCCGCCCGTATAAGTTTTATCATTGATATTACCGGGCACGCGCGACATGAATCCGAAGAACTTGGCGTCTTCTGCTTTCTTCTGATTAAGCAAATTCATCAGGACCTGCTGTTTCGCAGGTTCTTTAGCAATCAAAGCCGTAGCTTTCTCGGTAAGCAGCTTTTCAAATTCGGCATGTGCGGCATCCTGTGCGGCGCGCATCTGAACGACAACATCAAGAGCGGATTTCGCCTGGAACAAAAGTTTCTGACGCGGCGGCATGTTGGCATTTTTCATCTTTGCATCGCGATACTCATCGGTCAAAGCCTGAACCTTGTCGATTTGATTGCTGCGCTGGTAAGCAGTAAGCAGCCATCCCAACTGGACCTCGATGTCATCTAAAGTTCCATTCTCTTTCGAGTATTCATAAAACTCGCGCAGCAGAGGAATCGCTTCCTGAAACTGGTTATGCGTGACATAGTAGATACCGATAGCCGCACGTGCCTTGGTATAAGCCGCCTTGTCGTTTTTCAATGCTTCCGCAGCCAGCTTGGCTTCATCAATTTTGTCCTGAGCACGAAGATTGTCCACCTGCTGTGCCTTCAGCATGGAATTGGCTCCGTATTTCTTGATCAGATCTTCAATATGAAAATCCGCATACTCCATCAAACCGACATCGTTTAGCTGTTCCGCAAGTTTTACGCCGCGTTTGATTTCCAGTTCCACGTTTTGGGAAAAGCCCCCGGTACAGATAAGTCCGAGTGCAACCCCCAGTACTGTTTTCACAGGAAAATGTTTCATCATTGCCAATTCTCCTTTCCTATTATTTCCTTAAACATTAATTACCACTGTTCTCCGTATCCGACGGAATGAGAGTCATAAATCCCTGCCGTTCTCTCGGTCCATCGAACTCACAAAAATATATCGTCTGCCAGCGTCCCAAAGCCAGTTTTCCGTTTTCGACCGGCAAGGTCACATCAAATCCCATCAGGGCGGCTTTCAGGTGTGCTGCGCTGTTTCCTTCAAAATGTCTGTAACCCGGATTATCTTCCGGTACGGTTCTGTCCAATGCCAAAAGAAGGTCATGTCTGACATCCGGGTCCGCATTCTCGTTCACGGTCAGACCGGCTGTCGTATGGGTACAAAAAAGATGACACAGCCCGGAAAATCCGTTCGGGATCTCCGCCTGGACTTGTTCCTGGATAGACTCCATGGAACAGTGTTTTTTTGTACTGACAAATATCTTTTTCATAAGAACAAACCCGATAAAATCTTACATTAAATTCGATTTCATAACCTCATTTTTATACAAATAGTCTCTCAAAAGTCAAATGTCAAGTGTTTTCTGCGATTTTTTTGGACCAAATTGATAATGAATTGTCTCTGGCACCCATGACAATCACCGTTTCACCCGCACAAGGAACATTTCGCAAATAATTTTCCGCCGCCGTTCTGTCGGCAAAATCGGGATACCGGTCCGGAGTCCCGGATCGGCTCCGGAACTCTGCCGCCACTTCAGCTGACGTTGGTGAAAAACTGGTTGTACCGCCTGCGTAATAAACCGGAAGAAGCGCAAACACATCATCTTTACGCAGTTTTTTCTGCAATTCCGTGAACAATGTTTCCCGCATAAATTCAAAAGGTTTGAAACCATGCGGTTGGAAAATCAGAAATACCCGTCCGGTAGAAATGCTTTTCGCAGCCTCAAAGCAGGAAAGTATTTTTTCCACATTATGCGCGTAATCATCATAAACGGAAACGCCTTTTTCCGTCTTTCCGGCAAAGTCAAAACGGCGCCATACTCCGGAAAATGCACCCGTTGCAGTATTGGCGGTCTCCTTCGGATAACCTAACAGACGTAAAGTCGCATAGACGGCAGCAGCATTCAGAGCATTGTGCCGACCGGGAGCTCGTAGCGGTATTTCCGGCAAACCGTCAAGAGAACAGAACACACCATCGGTTCCGACACGATAGGAATTGAGATAAACCACCGGGAAACCATGGATTTTTTCCGGACCGGCAGACTGGGAGCTGAACACAATGACATTTTTCCCTGCACAGGCATCTGCGCCAACGGACTCCAGTACATCGTCTGATAATACAATATTTTTCCGTGTATTGCAGATAAACTGACGGAAAACCTCCACCAGCACTTCTTTGGGATAGTGGTCTGTCCCGATGTTCAGCACAACGGCTGTATCCGCTGTATAGTTCAACAGACTTTTGTCGCTTTCATCCGCTTCCACCACAAACACCCTGCCCTCACCCGCACAGTAATTGCCCGCAAGCGTATCCGATACAAAGGCATTCACTAAACCGCCGCAAAGAACTCCGGGCGCAGCGCCGGCATGATACAGAGCTTCCGCCAGCTGCGCGGTAACACTTGTCTTGCCACAAGTTCCGGTGACGGCTATCATATTTTCCGTTTTACACGATTCCACAAGCATCTTCAGTGCTGCAGAACGGTGAAGACGCGGAATACCGGCTGGCGCATTCAGAAAGTCTGGATTGTCTTCCTCAATAGCCGTGGAATAAACCAAAGCATCCGGTGTACAGCTTTTGTAAACGCTCCCGTCCTGAGGATAAAGTCCAACGTTCTGGGCCCGCAAAGCATCAAATATCCGGATATTCTCCGGTGAAGATATTGCCCGGTCACTGCCGGTAGTATGAAATCCGGAAGAAGCACTCATTTGGGCAAGCGCACTCATACCGATACCGCCGACACCGATAAAATGCAGAGATTTGCAGTCTTTTTGCATTGTAGTCCTATATCGTAATATGTATTATAGAAGGTAAACAGAAGAACGAATCCCGATTATTTTGCAGCAGCCTCCAGAATAACTTTCCGGATATAATCGCCAACCGGCATTTTTGCCTTGTCCGCAGCCGCTTTCAAGGTTTTCATTTCATTGCGGCTGAAACCGGTGGTCATCTTGCAGGCACCGGGAATATCCTCCCATGCTGTTTTTGCCTTGGCAATCATTTCATCCGTCATACCGAACGCACGGAGAATGCCGATTGCCATCATTTCGTTTCCGGCATCATTCATGTGAACACCGTCAACGGTAAGCAGGTTACCGTGGAAAGCAGGATTGTTTTTCTTGTTTTCGTCAACAAGTTTCTGCATATCGGCATTCAGGTCGGCAAGAAGATAATTACGCTGTTTTGCAAGTTCCCGCAGAAAATCGTTGTAAGCAACAAGCTGCTGATTCAGAGGATTACTCTGGTCTTCACGAATCATGGTTGCCGTAAGAATCATAACTTTGATTCCCGCCTTGTCCGCCTTGTCGCAAATGGAAGTGATTTCCGTTTTGTACTGTTCCAGCGGCACACCGTTTTTCCCGTGCCAGACATCATTGACACCGCAGCTGAGCGTCATCCAAACCGGTTTTTTATTCACGACATCGCGTTCCATACGCGCATTCATATTCGTGGATTTGTGTCCGCTGATACCCGCGGGAATCGGAGTGATATTGACACCATTGACAGCGAAAGCGGTAACGACCAGATGCGGGTAACCAACTGCATTGTGCCAGCCGATCTGGGTAATGGAGTCTCCGAGAAAAGCAAGTGCCTCACCTGATTTAATGGCAAGCTCGCCGGATGTAAGCGTAAATGAAAAAACAACTGCTGCAAGTGCTAAACTGACTTTGCGAATCAAATCCATGATATTTCTCCTTGATTGATTATGATTGAACATGGGGTTCTGCTGTAAAGATAACACAAGATTCCTTTTTTTGCAACTCTAAAAAAAATTCTGTGTAAGATTTTTCATGACGAAACCGTCATTTTTTAAAATCCGGAACGCGATTTCCATTGAAAATGGTCTTGAAAATCTGTTTTCCGGCTGTATATTCCATCAAAACAATGTATGAATCTTTCCCGTTTATGTGTTCTTATGGCAGAAATCAATTACAGTTCTTATTCATTCCAGCCAATTGCATTCGTCAGAACAAGCGCAAGATACCGCTATGAAGAACCGCGTCAGCCGGTATTTTCACCGACGCCCGCGCAAATCGAATTTCTGCCGGATGCAAAGTTCCGTGACGCTCTTTCCGATCTGGAAGGATTTCAGCGGATCTGGGTCATTGCCGTGTTCCATCTGAATCTGAATCCCGACCGGACATCAAACTGGAATCCCAAAGTACGGCCGCCCGTTACTCCGGACAATCGGAAATACGGTGTTTTTTCCACACGTTCTCCACACCGTCCAAATCCCATTGCGATTTCCTGTGTGGAAGTGGATAAAATCGAAGGTTCTGTCATCTACTTGAAAACTTGCGATCTGCTGGACGGAACGCCTGTTCTGGATGTAAAGCCGTACATTCCCGAAGTCGATGCTTTCCCGAATGTCCGTGCCGGTTGGCGCGATCAGCTCCGGAATGAGTATTGGGATATCGTCTTTGAAGAAAAAATGATAGCTAAAGCAGACTTTCTGCAAAAAAACGGAGCCCCGGATATGCTTTCCTTCTGCCGCATTCAACTGAAACTCTCCCCTATTGACAAAACCCGGAAACGGATCACGGAATACGGCGGAGATCTTTACAGCATCGGATGCCGTACTTGGCGTATCCTGTTCACGGTGCAGGCACAGACAAAACAAGTGACCGTGAAAGATGTTTTTTCCAATTATCTTCCGGAAGAACTTGTGGAAGGTACGGACGACCCGTACAATGACAAAGAACTGCACCGCCGGTTCATAGCAATGTTCGGCAGCCAACAAACAAAGGTGGAATCATGAAAATCATATCGGCGGAACCTCGTGGTTTTTGTGCAGGCGTCAAACATGCCGTTGAGATTTTGAAAAAAACATTCTCGGAACACCCCGGTGAGCCCCTGTATCTGCTCCATGAAATCGTTCACAATGAAACCGTTTCCGAGTATTCCAGACAGAACGGTGCTGTGATTGTGGAGAATATGGAACAGATTCCGCCGGGTGGAAGGCTGCTGATTAGCGCCCACGGGGCCGCAAAAGAAATATTCGAAACAGCAAAACAGCGGAACTTGCAGATCGTGGACGCGACCTGCCCCCTGGTCCGTCAGGTTCAGTGCCGTGCCGAAAAACTGATCTCAGCGGGAAAAACAGTGCTGCTGTTCGGGCATCCCCGACACCGGGAAGTAATCGGTATCCTCGGACACTGCCAAGCCGGAAAATGTATCGTTCTTGACAGCTTGGCTGCTGTAGAAAACTTTCAGCCGGCATCCGGAGAACGTTATGCCGTTCTGTCTCAAACAACCTGGAATGCGGATGACGTCCGTATCATGACGGAACTCCTGCAGAAAAAAATTCCGGATATCGAACTCTCCGGTACCGTCTGCACAGCCACGGCGGAACGTCAGAAAGCCGTTCGCGAACTGGCGGGCAAATGCGATGCCGTATTCATTGTCGGGTCGTCCACCAGTTCCAATACCATGCGTCTCTTCGAAATCGCACGTCTTTCCTGCCCGAAAACTTATCTGTTGAAAAATGTTTCCGAGCTAAAAAAAGAAATGCTCTCCGGCATAGATACTTTGGGAATCGCCTCGGGTGCCTCCACCGCCGAAGACGATATCCGGGAAATCATTGATGCGGTAAATGCCTTCTGACCGTTTTCTGCCTCTCTCCGCACAATATACAAAAAATCCGCCGAACCGGGAAACGGAAAGGCGGATATAATTTTTAATCAGATGGGATTTCTTCAGAAGAACCGGATCAGGGACGGATCGTAATCATCTGGAGGAGTCAATCCCAGCAAATGGATACAGGTCGTAGCAACCGAACTGATTCCGAGCCCGCTCTGCAGTTCCGTGCTGTACTCATTCTTGTATTCCGGATCCACCAGAATCACAGGAACCGGATTCAGGGAATGACTGGTCTTGCGCTTCGGATTGCCTGCCTTATCCAGCTTGACTGCACCCGTTTTATCATGTTCAAACATGTCATCCGCATTTCCGTGGTCGGCGGTAATCAGCATAATTCCGCCCGCTTTGACAACACTGTTGTAAATGCGTTCCAGGCAGAGATCAAGCGCAGCCATCGAAGTCTGTACTGCCTGATATACACCCGTATGACCAACCATATCTCCATTGGGGAAATTCAAGCGGATAAACTGAAACTCATTGTTTTCAATCGCCTTGCAGACCTGATCGGTAATCAGCGCACACTGCATCCAGGGACGCTGTTCAAAAGGAACGACATCCGAAGGTACTTCAACATACTTTTCCAGTTTATCATTGAACATGCCGGAACGGTTCCCATTGAAGAAATAGGTCACATGTCCGAATTTCTGCGTTTCACTGATCGCAAGCTGAGTGATTCCGGACGTTGCAAGATATTCGCCGAGAGTACGGTCAATTTCCGGAGGATTGACCAAATATTTGTTGGGGATGTGCAGGTCACCGTCATATTCCATCATGCCTGCATAATAAACTTTCGGCATGGGATTCCGTTCAAAATGATTGAATTCTGCACCCTGGTCAAATGCCTGACTGATCTCCAGAGCCCGGTCACCACGGAAATTGTAGTAAATCACAGCATCCCCGTCACAAACCGGTCCAATGGGCGACTTTCCGTCATCACTGATAACAAACGGCGGAAGATCCTGGTCTATTGCTTTCGTTTCATTCCGTAAAGTCTCAACGGCTTCATGAGCCGTCTTGAAGAAACGACCCTTGCCCGCGACATGGGTTTCCCAACCCTTGCGGACCATATCCCAGTTGGCTCCATAGCGGTCCATGGTAATAACCATGCGCCCGCCGCCGGAAGCAATCCGGTAATCCTTACCCTGCGCATTGAATTCCGCAAGATATTTTTCGAAGGGGTCAATGTAATCCAGCGCGGAAGTCTCCGGAACATCCCGTCCATCCAGCAGTGTATGAATCCGGATTTTTTCTATGCCTTCCTGACTGGCACGCTCAATCATGCCTTTCAAATGATCCAGATGACTGTGAACATTGCCATCGGAAAACAGACCGATAAAATGCAGCGTACCGCCTTTTTTCGCAGTCGCTATCAGTTCCTTCCAAGTCTGTCCCTCAAACATCTTCCCGGAGGAAATCGCATTCGAAACAAGCATCGCGCCCTGTGCAAAAACACGACCGCACCCCATGGCGTTATGACCGACTTCACTGTTGCCCATGTCCGCATCCGATGGCAGACCAACTGCAGTTCCGTGCGCTTTCAATGTCGTCATAGGCATCGTTGACATCAGCTTGTGAAGGAATGGCGTATTGGAATCCAGAACGGCATCACCTTCTTTGTATTTGCCGATACCGACACCATCCATGATAACGAGTACAGTGGGACCTCTGCGTCCGGTAAATTTAGAATTGCGGGGAAGAGCATTCAACATATTTTAATCCTTTCCATGTTGCATCTTTGTTTTTTTCGCAAAAAATAATATTGTATAATATACTCCAATCTGAAACTTTTTTCAAATGGATATTGACTTTGAGAAAAAAAATGTGGAATATCTGTGAAAAAAAGCGGGAACGCCGTGAGATTCGGAATTGCGGAAAAGATGAAAAAACTTGAAAAAAAATTATCCTGTGCTATATTAAGAGGATATATAAATTTCGGGAACTGCCGGAACATGACGGGGATGGCATAAAAAAATTCCGAAAAAGCAGAAAAAAAACAAAAAAAATGCAAAAAAAATTGTTTTTCGGGTTGATAAATCGCACATTGTGGTGTATTTTATATGCACTGTTCGCAGTGTATTGTACCTTGGCGGCGGAGGAAACGAAGCCGTCCGGGATTGCAGTGCGCTTGGCTGATCCGGCTACTGAGTCGGTATTAACCGAGAACAGGGAACGCCTTGCGAAGCAAACGGCAGAGATAGAGAAGTTGAAGACCGAGAACATTCAGAAAGAGACTGAAAATGCTCGGAAAACAGCGGAAATATCAAAGCTGAAAGCAGAAATTTCGAAGAAAGAGTCTGAAATTCAACAGTTACATTCAACTGTGCAATCCAAAGATTCCGCATTGAAATCCAGGGATAACAGCCTGAAAGAGAAAGAACAGGTGTTAGCTGCCCGGGATGAAACGATACGGACTCAGGATGCAAAATTGAAGAAACTGGATGCAGAAAAGAAATCTCTGAAAGACGACAAAAGCCGTCTGGAAGCAGAAAAGAAGACTTTAGAAGCGGAAATTCTGGCTCTGAACACAGAGAAAAACAAGCTGAAAGCCCAGATTTCGAAAGAAAAAACTGAGTTAAGTGCTGAAAAATCTCTGATTGAAGAGGAAAATCAAAATCTGCGCAAGGAGCTGCTTGAAACGCTGGAACGTTGTACAAGGCTTACGGAACGTCTGAAACGGATGGAGCAGAGTGCGGCGGGAGTACTGGAAACGCTGGAACCGGTTTACACTGGAGTCCGGGAATCAGAATTGGCGGATGCGCTGAGTTTATCCCTGAGAAGCGGGATGTCTCTGATTGGAAAAAGTACTGCTGTTTGCGATTTAGTTCTGAACAATTTAGACAAGATGAAGCTGAGTGATGTCGAGAAAGCGCGGTTCCGGGTGGCGGTTGAAGAACTGACAGCCCAGAATCAGGCTTTTGCGAGATTAAGTATTCCCGCTGCGGTACCGGAAGGAGTTCGCGAATGCAGAATTCTGGAGGTACGGAATCAGCCTGAAATTGCCGTATTGAACGCAGGATACCGGAATGGTATTCGAGTGAATATGACATTTGAGGTGAGCAGCAAACCGGAATGTGTACTGAAGATAATTGCGGTTCGACCATTTGTGGCGGCTGCGGTTGTAGAGAAAGGCAGCATTCAGGATTTGAGTGCGGGGATGGAAGTACGGGTTCCGGAGCCGGAAAAAACGAAAAACAAAACGAACTAAGTTTACCAATAAACCAACTTAAACGAGAGTGAGTAAGAAATGGAAGTGCGTGCAGTAACGAAGTACGTGCGGATATCGCCGCAGAAAGCGTCGGATTTCTCCCGGACAATCCAGGGGAAACCGGTGATGGATGCATTGGCGATGGCCGAACTGAGTCCGCGAAAAGCAGCGCGCCTCTTCGCAAAAACGCTGAAGAGTGCCCTCGCTAACGCGGTAAACAATCATGAACTCAACCAGGAAGTGCTGAAAGTGAAAGAGGCAGTAGCCAATCCGGGACCGATGTTGAAGAGATTCCGTCCCAGAGCCCGTGGCATGGCCGGACGCATCCGCAAACGGATGAGCCATTTCACAGTAGTACTTACGGACGAATAACAGAAAGGGCCGCATTGTGGGTCAAAAAGTTAATCCGATTGGGCTGAGATTAGCCCTGAACAAGAACTGGAGTTCCAAGTGGTTTGCAAAGAAGGACTGCTTTGGCAACTGGTTGCATGAAGATGTGAAAATTCGCAACTTCATCAAAAAAGAACATGCACAGGCTGCGATTTCCAAAGTGTTGATTGAACGCAACATCAACCGTATGCGTATCACTGTTTACAGTGCGCGTCCGGGCGAATTGATTGGTTCCAAAGGCACGAAACTGGATGAACTGAAAGGCAAAGTAACGAAATTGCTTTCTGCCAATCAGGAATTGATTCTGGAAGTTGTAGAAGTGAAACAGCCGGAAACGAGTGCTCAGCTGGTTTCCGAGAGCGTAGCACAGCAGCTGGAACGCAGAATTGGGTTCCGTCGTGCGATGAAGAAAGCGATTCAGACAGCGATGCAAATGGGTGCAGAAGGATGCAAGATCCAATGTGCCGGACGTCTGGATGCAGCCGAACTTGCGCGTACAGAACAGTATAAAGAGGGACGGACACCGCTCCACACCCTGAAAGCACACATTGATTATGGATTTTCCGAGGCCAATACTACTGCCGGTAAAATTGGAGTAAAGGTCTGGATTTGTCACAAAGAACCTACGGAGGAAATGCAAAATGCCGTTAATGCCAAAAAGAGTAAAGCACAGAAAGGTGCAGCGCGGTAATCTTGCCGGGCTGTCACAGCGGTGCAATGAATTGGACTTCGGCGAGTTTGGTCTGCAGACTCTTGACCGTGTCTATTTGACTGCGAACCAGATTGAAGCCGCACGTGTGGCGATTACGCGTCACATGAAACGTCGCGGTAAAGTTTGGATCCGCGTATTCCCTTACAAGCCCTATACCAAGAAACCCTTGGAAGTCCGAATGGGTAAAGGGAAAGGTGCTGTTGAATACTGGGTAGCCCCTGTCAAACCGGGCCGTGTCCTTTTTGAAGTGGCCGGCTGTCCTGAATCAGTCGCGAAGGAAGCCATGAGTCTGGCGGCGTCAAAGTTGCCGATTCGCTGTCGCTTCATTTCCCGTCTTGCCAATGTCTGACGGAAAGGATGAACAGAAAAAATGAAAATGAAACTTTTTACAGAGATGAGCGATGAAGAGCTTACCCGCCGGATTGCGGATCTCCGCAAAGAAAAGTTCGAACTGCATGCACAGGCACGTGCTGGTCAGTTGGAAAGTCCGGCAAAGATTCGTCTTGCTCGCCGTGACCTTGCCAGAGCGCTGACGGAAGCTGCAAAGAGAGCGTCTGCGAAGGCGGAAGCCTGAGAAACGGTTAAACATTCACTACGGAAAGAATAACCTATGGAAGAGACGAAAAACACGACGGCGACTGAACCGACAACTTCAGTTCGCGGAAATCGTAAAACCCGCGTGGGTAAAGTGGTCAGTGATGTTCAGGAAAAGACAATTGTAGTCGAAATTCTGAACCGGACTACACACAAACGCTATAAGAAAGTTGTAAAATCCCGTGTCCGTTATGCGGCGCACGATGAGAAGAACGAGGCGAAGAAAGGTGATATGGTCCGCATCGCGGAAACCCGTCCTCTGAGCAAGAGGAAGCACTGGCGCCTTATGGAAATCATCAGCCACGCTGAATAAGTTGGGAAGGAAGTGCTATTATGGTACAAATGCAAAGTAATATGGAAGTCGCTGACAATTCCGGTGCAAAGCGCATTACAGTGATTACCGTGTTGGGACAGCGCAAAACTGTAGCCGGCATTGGTGATATTGTAGTGGCGGCCGTGAAAGAAGCGATTCCGGGTGGACAGGTAAAGAAGGGCGAAGTAGTTCGTGCCGTTATCGTCCGCACAGCTGCTCCGATTCGCCGTGAAGATGGTTCCTATCTTAAGTTCGACGAGAATGCGGCAGTAATCATTGATGATCAGAAAAACCCGAAGGGCACCCGTATCTTTGGTCCTGTTGCCCGCGAACTGCGTGAGAAAAACTTCATGAAGATTATCTCACTTGCGCCGGAGGTGCTCTAATGGATAAGAATACACCGAAATGCCAGAAATCTTACCACGTCAAAAAAGGTGACCTCGTAAAGGTAATCAGTGGCGATTGGAAAGGCGAGAACGGCAAAATTCTGGCTGTTCTGAAAAAGACGGATCGTGTTGTTTTGGAACTTCAGAATCTGTCTGAAGCGAAAAAGCAGAATATCGGTATGCGCACAATTAAGAGAAGCCAGGCATATCCTCATGGTGCCATGGTGGAACGCTCTGTTTCCGTTCACGTTTCCAATGTGAAGAAACAGGAAGAAGAGAAGGCGTAAGCCCCGGGAGACATGAAACATGCCTGATATGAAAAAAATGTACAATGAAGTCGTCAGACCTGCACTGCAGCAGAAGCTTGGTCTGAAGAATGTGATGGAAATTCCGAAGCTGACGAAGATTGTCATCAGCACCGGTATCAGCACGAAAATGGAAAAAGATGCATTAGGCGAGGCGCGTACTCACCTGACAGCATTGACGGGACAGTGCCCCGTGGCGTGCAAATCCAAAAAGAACGTAGCGAACTTCAAACTCCGTGTTGGACAGATTGTTGGTCTGATGGTTACGCTGCGCGGTGACAAGATGTACCAGTTCCTGGATCGTCTTGTTCACAATGCGTTTCCGCGTGTCAGAGACTTCCATGGAGCATCGAAGAAGGGTTTTGACCATGTAGGTAACTACAATTTAGGTGTACCCGATGTTTCGATCTTTACGGAAATCGACCTGGACAAAATCAAATATCCGCTGGGAATCAACGTTACTTTCGTCACTACGGCGAAAGACGATGCTGCCTGCAAAGAACTTCTGGCTATGCTGGAATTCCCGTTCGCAAAGTAAGGAGAAAACAATATGGCTAAGAAAAGTCTGATAGCGAAACAGCAGCGCGGTTCAAAGTTTTCTTCAAGAAACTACAACCGTTGCGTAAACTGTGGCAGACCCCGTGCGTTTATCCGCAAATTCAAACTTTGCCGTATCTGCTTCCGTGAAATGGCCTCTTCCGGTCAGATCCCGGGCGTAGTCAAGGCAAGCTGGTAAGAGAAAGGTAGTCAACTATGAGTATGCAGGATCCTATTTCCGATATGCTGACTCGCCTTCGTAACGGAGCTATGTCCGTTCAGAAGGTTGTCGAGATGCCTTCCTCCAAAATGAAAGAAGCAATTGCCAAGGTTCTGAAAGAAGAAGGTTATGTTGCTGATTTCAAAGTCGAGGGAGATGTCCGCAAAGTCTTGAAAATCGAAATGAAATATTTCCAGAAGCGTGCTGTTATTGAGAATCTGGAACGTGTTTCCAAACCGTCGTGCAGACTGTACTGCGGCAGCAAAGACATTCCGAGAGTAAAAGACGGCATGGGTATTGCGATTCTCTCCACACCGAAGGGAATCCTGAGTGGTAAAGATGCCGAAAAAGAAAACGTGGGCGGAGAAATTCTCTGCTACGTCTGGTAAACTGTGAGGTATTGAAATGTCACGTATTGGTAATAAACCCGTTGCAATTCCCGCAGGTGTCAAAGTCACTGCCAACAGCAATGAAGTAATTGTTGAAGGCAAACTTGGCAAATTGAATATCCCGGTTCCCGCTGGTATCACAGTCGCAGTAGATGGCAGCAATGTAGTTGTCACCCGCGATGCAGATGAGCGCAAGGCTCTTCATGGTCTTGTCCGCAGTCTGATCAACAATGCCGTTATCGGTGTTGTAAGCGGATACAAGAAAGGTCTTGAGATCCAGGGCGTAGGTTATAAAGCTGTTCTTGCAGGAACAAAACTCACCCTGAATTTGGGATATTCCCATGAAATTATCTACAATGTGCCTGCTGGCATCAAGATGACTGTCACGGACGGCGTCAAGATTCAGATTGAAGGCTTCGACAAACAACTTGTCGGCGAAGTTGCCGCCCGCATCAGACGTTTCCACAAACCGGAACCCTACAAGGGCAAAGGTATCCGTTATTCGGATGAACACGTTGTGATCAAGCCTGGCAAGACGAACGCATAACGTATAAGGTGAAGAAATATGATTAGAACATCCAAGTTCAAAAAGACGTTGCGTCATCTCCGTATCCGCAAAAAAATGAGCGGTACCGCGGAGCGTCCGCGCATGTGTGTGTCTTTTACGGCGAACAACATGTATGTTCAGTTTATTGATGATGATGCCCAGACCACATTGGCTGCGGAATCCACTTTGTCAAAAGACTTCAAGGAACTGAATCTGAAGCGTAATGTGGAAGCGGCGAAAGCGCTTGGCAAACTGGCTGCGCAGAAAGCTGCTGCAGTTGGCATTACGACAGTTGTTTTCGACCGTGGCGGTATCAAATATCACGGCAAAATGAAAGCGCTTGCAGATGCAGCGCGTGAAGCCGGACTCAAATTCTGAGGAGAGACGATATGGCTTTTGAAAAGAAGAACAATGAAGTTGCCCCCGCCAAAAATTCCGGTGAGCGCGCATTTGCCGCAGCACAGAAAGAAAACGGCGACGGTAACGAGGAAGTCGTGCTCAGCATCAATCGCTGTTCCAAGGTTGTCAAAGGCGGCAGAAACTTTTCTTTCGGCGCTCTCGTAGTAGTTGGCGACAAGAAGGGCAAAGTCGGTTTTGGTTATGGCAAAGCGAACGAAGTTTCCGATGCCATCCGTAAAGGCGGCGAAGCTGCGCGCAAGAATATGTTTACGATTCCCATCCGTGGCACAACGATTCCGCATACTGTGGAAGCGAAATACCGTGGTTCCAAGGTTTTGATTCGTCCTGCATCCGAAGGTACCGGTTTGATCGCCGGTGGCACGATGCGTGCGATTCTGAATCTTGCCGGTGTAGTCGATGTACTTGCGAAATCTTTGGGTTCGAGCAATCCGGCGAATGTAGTGAAAGCGACATTCGATGCGATTTCCATGTTGCGTTCCAAAGAACAGGTTCTTGAAAAACGCGGCAAGATTTAATTGAAGAAGGAATCCTACTATGAAATTGAATGAACTTCAGAATACACCTGGTTCCAGAAAATCCAGAACCCGCGTTGGACGCGGTGACGGGTCCGGACTTGGCGGCACTTGCGGACGTGGCGAAAAAGGTCAGCGTTCCCGTACTGGTGCATCGATCCGCCATCATT
>CALCCZ010000279.1 GCA_937900075.1 uncultured Lentisphaeria bacterium | reverse complement strand
GACGACGGATGTTGCATTTTGTGAAAGCTCCGAGAGCAATGGAACATCAGAAATGGAGAAAGTGGAATTTTCTCCGATTTTTCTTATAATCAAGGCTTTCGGAACATCCGTATAGACGGGAGTTTTACCGGGCAGAGCAACCGTAACAAGACCAGCGCCCGTTCTCAAAGTAGCTTCCCCACTGAGAAAAGGTGCGGACGGATAGAATTCAGAACCTCCGATTACGAGTACATGTCCGCGACGCCATTTATGTGTGTCGGGTGCATTGCGTATTACAGCGTTCCGCATGTCTTTCAGACTGAAAGCATTGCCGACGGCGTTGAACCCATTAAGTAAGCTCTCCGGTATGCCGATATCAAGAACTTGTATCTTTCCGGATTTGCAGATTCCTTCACCAGAGACCAATCCGTACTTTGGTGCGACAAATGTAAGCGTTTGTGTCGCTTGAATTGTGGAGTCACATGCGATTCCTGTATCTGGGTCCAAGCCGGATGGAATATCAATGGCAAAGACAGGAACTCCTTTTTTTTGATTAACAAGATGAATCCAGGACGCAGCCGGTTCACGCATTTTACCAAGAATCCCAGTTCCGACAATGGCATCGACAATAATGGTTCCTTCTGGAATCAAATCTTCTGCTTCAAGAGAGAAACTGACAATTTTTTTCAACGTATTTTCAAATATGGAAAAGATATGTTGTGATACAGCACAAAATTTATCAGGGTGGGCAGTGCAGCACAGGTGAACTGTTTCAGTTCCATATTTCTCAGCCAATACGTTGGCAATAACAAGACCGTCTGCACCATTCTTACCAGTACCTGTGAGAACAATGAAACGTTTTTTCTGTTTGCAATGCATCTTTTCTGCGAAATCAACAATGGCAGTTGCCGCGGCTTTTCCTGCACGCAGAATCAAATCTGCTTCCGTATACAATCCGGAAGCAGTAACTTGGGCGTCTATTGCGCGCATTTGTTTTGCTGAGTAGATATTCATGAATGAAGGCAGTGTTTTAATACTCTAATCGAAAACGATATGAATGTTACGATTAAAAATACAACGCTGCGAACAAAAAATCAAACATTATTGCAGAAAAAAAGAGGTTTTTGATTGTCAGAACGTGAAAAAGGGTGTAAATTACAGAGAATTGTATTTATTGTAGTTACGAGAATTTGACTTTTGAAAAAATAACCCGGTAGTCCGAGATGATTGAACGAGAGAAAGAAATTAAGCCTTGTTTTGCCTTGATATTGTTGCTGGCTGTATTTGCTTTCAGCTACCCACTATGGCATTTGAATGACCGTGAATTGCGTTTCAGTGAGGGTGTGTTTGCTACCGCCGTAACAGAAACACAGGGCTTCCCATTGGCATTTACTGTTCATGGTTGCCCTTATCCGCAGGCAAGTCCCTTGTATCTGTTATTATCCAAGGTGATATACACCTGTGGCAATCAATTACTTGCACCTTACGGTTTCAATCTTTCTATGGAATTTTCCCTTCGTTTCGTTTCGATATTGTGTTATTTCCTCCTAACACTTTGCGTCTTCTTTGTATGTCGAAGAGATTTTGCAAAACAGACAGAACAAAATGAAGAACAAAGATTTCCGAGAAAAGTCGGTCCATACGCTGCGCTGGCTGTTATGGTGTCTTCCATGTTTGTTTTTGAAAAATTACCGGAGGGATATCCGGAAAGTCTGACGGCCTTATTGATTTTTGTCGGTTGGTGTATCTGGCGAAGCATTGAGCATTTACCCGAAAAATGGTACATTTCCTGGAGCGTAATAGCCTTGTTCTCTACCTTGATTTTTTACAATGCCGGTTTCGCCGGTTTGGTTTATTTTCTTGTTCCTCTGTTGTTCAGCGGGAGACATTTGCGTTTGATACGGAATTTGAACTGGAAAAAAACTGCTTTAATCGCTGTTCCCGTGATATTGGTCTTTTCCTTACGCAATCTTCCGTATTCCAATACAGAAAATTTGCTTTTTTCGGATTCTGTATCCGATTTCACTTTTTCTGAATATTTCAAAAGTCTGCTTAAGTTTCCCTTTAATTTGCTGTTGCGTTTCTTCCCTTGGAGTCTTTTCCTCTGGGCACCGTTTTGTATTGCTTTGATTCCTTTGGAGAAGGGGCATATCAGCCGATTGGGACAGTTTCATCGGTCAATATTCGGTGTTTTACTTGCCTTAATCTGGTTGAATCCAGATAATGATGTCCGTCATTTGTTTTATCTCATTCCTGTTGTTGCTGTTCTAATTGGAATGTATTATCAGACGGTTGTCCGCCGATATGAGCAACTGATACGTAAAGTGTTGATTATAACAGGTGTCGTTTTAGGTATTTCTGCGATTCTTACGATTCTGTATGTGACTTTGCCACCGAAATTATATTTGATATCCATTCCTGATTTTGCTCATGGTGTGTTGAAATATGTGTTGAGTCAATCTGCTGCTGAACAACTGCAAGCTAAACTGCATTCCTACTTTGACTTGAATCTATTGCTATCCATGCGTGCAGATTGTTCTTACGTTGTTGAGACTTCCCTGTCGGTGCTCCTTATTTTTTTCGCTTTTCTGTTGATAAGGAAACGTCAGCCGATTTTGCTTTCAATAGCGTTGTTGTTTGCGGCTTTCTGTACCGTAATGTGGGTTATTCATAGTCCTCAATACCGCTATAACGCAGAGGAACGGCACAGTACCAAATTTGGTTCCAAATTGAGAGAAGTCCTCGAAAAAAATAAACTGAAACACAAGGATGTGGTTTATACAAATGAAGCTGACAGTTTGTTTGCTGAGGGCTTTTATTCCGGATATCCTATGAGATATATCGATTTTGACGCTGCTGACAACAAGAAAGATGATTACGGAAAAGATGATTTATTTTTGGTCTCGCGTATCAATCCTTCTGGGTTACACCGCGTTTGGACGCGCGTTGCTGCCATTCCCTATCGTCTGCACAATCCAGATAACAGTGAATGGCTTGTGATTTATCGAGGACAATATCAATATGATGAAGATGAGGAGGAGTAATACAATAATGAACGTTGCAAAGAGTAAAAAACCATTTTTAGCGGTTGTTTCACAGCAAGAACTTCAGCGTTTTATTTCAGATGCAGGGGAGAGTCGTTTCCGTGCAGATCAAATTTACGGATGGATTACGAAGAAATGGATATGTGATCCTGTCGGCATGAAAAATCTGTCTGCATCTGTAAAAGAACTCTTAGAACAGAATTTTGAATGTCATGGTGCTGTCCTTAGAGAAGAACATACCGCCTCAGACGGGTCAAAAAAGTATTTAATCGGACTCTGCGATGGTGAAAGCATTGAGTGTGCCTCCATTCCGGCTGAAGATGGACGTTTGACCTTCTGTCTCAGTTCCCAGGTTGGTTGTCCGGTACGTTGTGCTTTTTGTGTCAGCGGAGCCAATGGCCTGGTTCGCAATCTTGATGCAGGCGAAATCGTCGAAGAATTTTTGTTGCTTTGTCGTCTTAATGGAAAAACGCCCGATAACATCGTGATGATGGGGGTAGGTGAACCCTTATTGAATTACCAAAATTTGGAAAAGGCTCTGGATTGCATCTGTGATCCGGACGGAATTGCTGTCGCCCAGAGGAGAATTACCATTTCTACCAGTGGCTGGACACCCGGTATACGCAGTTTGACAGAACATGGTAAACAGTGGAATCTGGCTGTTTCATTACACGCACCAGATGATAAAGTCCGTTCTTTGCTGATCCCGGAAGCGTTCCGCCGTGACATAAAGGAAATTTTAACAGCCTGTCGAAAACATCGTGAAGTTACTGGCAGACTTCTTACAATTGAATATGTTTTGCTTTCTGGAATCAATGATTCTCCGGAACAGGCCAGGCGGTTTGCCCGTTTGGCAGGTGATGCCAAGGCAAAGGTTAATCTGATACCATATAACAAAGGGCAGGGGGCCTTTACCCGCCCGGATAAAGAAACCATCAAACGTTTTGAAAATGCTCTGAAAACGCTTCATATTCCGGTAACAACGCGAGTGGAAAAAGGTTTCGATGCAAATGCTGCTTGCGGTCAGTTACGGAACAGTGCTTTGACCCGCAGAAAAGGAGAAGAGAAATGAGGCATCTGCTCACATCTGTTGTTTACATTTCTGTCTGTTCGTTCCTGCTTTCCGGTTGTGCATTGTTTTCTCCATCGGCATTGACGGATGCACAAAAAGATGTTTTTCATGCCATACGTTCTCATTCCGATGATAAGGTGTTTTCAGAAAAATTGAAAACAGCGGGAAAATATGTGGATTTTCAGGAGCCAGATACATTAAGAACTCCGCTGATTGCTGCGGCGTTCTATGGGGATTCTGCCAAACTTTCCAATTTACTGGAAGCCGGAGCCGATGTCTCTATGAAGGACCAGAAGGGGATGACTGCACTTCATTATGCTTCACAATTGCCGGAATCTTCTGCATTGAAAGCGTTAATCAATGCAAAGGCGGACGTTAATGTTCAGGATAAAAATGATAAAACACCATTGATGGAAGCATGCCGATTGGGAATTTACAGCAATGTGGATGCACTGCTTGATGCAGGTGCGAACGTTGATATTTATGATTCCCGTGGGCGGGGTGTCTTGATTTTTGCAGGAATGGCTCCTAAAAATTCACTGGATGTAGTCATGCTTTTGTTTAAAAAAAGACCGGATCTCCTGAAAGATGATCCGTATGCCACGTCCGCTGCCACGGCTGCAACTTATGCTCATAATTCAAATACAGCGATGTATTTGCTGAGACGTTTGCCGGATGATGTTACAAAAAATCGCGAAACATTGATGTCTGCCATGATTATCATGCGTGCGGCTGTTGCCGCCCAGGATAAAATTGTCGCAGCTGAACTTATCCGGAAGAAAATACCCCTTAATTCCTCTTTGTCCGTCATTTATAAGGTGCTGGAGAAAGTGGAAATGAAAAAATGGTTGTATACATTTGTTCATGCAGGTTTGATGGATGATGGAAAAACTCCGCTTGCCTGGGCTGCAGAGACAGACAGTGTTCCGATGATAGAATTGCTTTTAGCTGCCGGAGCTGATCCGTATTGCAAGGATAATGCAGGATGTTATCCCATTGAATATACGAGAAAGATGGATTCTCATGCCGTATTGAAAAAGGCAATGAAAAACTGAGAAAGAGGGAGCGTTATGCCCGGTGTCCCTTTGGTGACAAACTGGATTTTGCTCCGCAAAATCCCTTTCAGTGAAACAAGTATCATCGCCTCCGGTCTTTCCCGGGATTACGGTAGAGTGGATTTTTTTCTGAAAGGTGCCCGGGCAGTGCAAAAAAGAAAATTTCCGCATGCAGAGCTATTCCGTGAATTTGAAGTTCAGTTTTACGAGCCTCGCAGTGCGGAGGGGTTAGCCACCATCAAACTGCAGGAACCTGTTGCCTATCACGACAGGATAGCGGAAAATCCTCAAAATTACCTGTCTGCCTGTTCTTTATCTTCTTTTCTGTTACGGAACACAAAACAGATGTTGCCAGTTCCGCAAACTTATAACGCTTTTTCCGCTTATCTTACACGTATGGAGACGGAGAAAAATACATCTCCCTGGCAAAGTTTAGTGTTGTTCACTTACTTGTATGAGAACGGTTTCGTCCCAGTCGATGAAGAATGCTCTTCCCAGGAGCAAAACCGCTCCCGTGTGGAACGTCTGCTGAATATCGCATTGGATTCACATTATTCGTTGCCCCCGGATAAAAATGGATTCTGGCAGAAATTTAATGTGTGGATTGACAATCTGATTCATTGGAACGGACTTGCATGACTGTCTGTTTGCTTCACACGATATGGGTTTTAGACTTTGGTAATTGACTGTTGCCGGAATCAACAGAAAAATAATTCATTTACTGCTAATAGTCATTTGCTTTTTTTGTTCTTTTGTGGTAATTTAAAGGAATCATTTAAATGGAGTAAACGAGTAATGACGATAAAATCTTTTTTGGGACAGATATTTTCTAAAATCAAATTCATTATCAATCTGCTTGTCTGTCTGTTTTGTTTGCAAGCACTATTTTTTTCTTGCGAACAAGATTTTTCTCTAACGAAGCAAGATTATT
>CALCCZ010000278.1 GCA_937900075.1 uncultured Lentisphaeria bacterium | reverse complement strand
AAAGATCGGAAAGCTTCTTCACCTGCACAAAAAATAACACCGCGCCCCTTAAAATTCGTTGAAATCATAAAATCTTTGATTTTTCACGTTTTTTTTCTAAAAAAGGCAGTCTGTCAAAAAGGGGTTCCCATGGAACTGTAACTTTCAACATATTCCCATTCGGCAATATGCGTGAAGAAATACTGATATAGCTTTCTATACTCCGGAATGTTTTATCCTCCATCAGCCAGGGAAATACACCGATTATACGCGGTTCTGTCGCCTGACAAATGAATTGATAGTAGTGCGAAAATTGCGGGGAATCTGAATCACCCGGTTGAAAAAAGCACTCAAAACAGCTGTTAGGACGGGATTTTCCCGCCTCAAAAGCTTCTTTTACACCCGATTCTCCGGCAAATAACAGCAATGAAAAGCCTTCATCATCAAACAAAACACAGATAGCTGTTGGAGTCTTTCCGTCAAGTTCTTCACCTAAAACGACATTGCGCTGAAGTCCGGAATCACTCCAAAGCATTTCCGCAGATTCTGTATCGTACGGACGGAAATTAAAATTCCATTTACCAGACTCACGCATGAGCAAATTCTGATAATCTTCCGGGATACTCCGGTATTCTGCGGTAATCACATTTTTTTCGTTAAGGAGTGGCTCAGCAGCGCACAAACCTGAAATCAAAAGGCATAAAATAAACGTGGTCAATTTTTTCATTTTTTTTATTTCCCTTCGTTAGTGCGGATCAAGTCCAGCAAATGAACAATACGCAATGCGCATCCCGCCCGGTATGCATCCATATCGTATGTTTTTTTATCGATTTTTTCCAGCCATGCCAATGAACGTTTGGCAGCCTTGCGTATATCCACATTTGATGATTCTAAGCGCGGCAAAGCCAAGATCCGTAATTCCGTAGCATAACGAACGTCACAGAATGCCTCCCCTGCTCCAACTAATGCCAAACGTTCAACAGCATCATCCTTTAAGGGATACATCATACCGAAATTTTTATAGGCGGGATCCTCTGGCCAGTCTGAAAATTCATTCCAATGTCGGGTAATCAAACCATGCATCATGTGACCATCATAATTGCTTTTGTACATTTCCAAGCCCATCTTTCTGCGGAACCATGCAGGATTTTCGGGACCGGGAAACGGCTCGGCGTAGTTGATAACACGAGCCCCGGCAGCATGCCAAATATCTGCCCAATCCTTGCGGACATGCGAAGTGGAATCCATATCCGTTGAATCAATAGCTCCGACAATATAACGATCCGTCATACTGTGGGAAAAGCGTTTTATATTACTGTTCTTATGTAACAAATCAGCAGGATGTTCACTTCGTTCTTTAATGATTCTGTAGATATCATTTTCGCTTGTGAAAACGGGATAAAATACGGTATCTTCCGGTAAATTGACTTCTTCCAGTATCCGTTTCATTTCGCGCAAGTATATTTTATCCAGTTGCTCCCGGTCACTTTCTGTTTCCGGATCTTTCTTGCTTCCCCAGGCACGATACCACAAATCTGCCGTCGGCATATCGTGAGCTCCTACAATTTCCTGAAGGGGGTAATTCAGTTCTTTTGCAATCTCAACACGCCAAGGACTGCTTATAATCCCGGATGCATGAAAATAGTTGTATTTAATCAGTTTTTTCATAATCCGGCGAAAATATTCCGGAGAACCATTCGGCATGGTATTGATATGACTGAAATAAGTGCGGTTGATATCATAATACGTTTTGGCTTGCGGCAAAACGAAAGGCAAAACACGCAGAACGACATCCACACTTCCGATTATTTTACCATCGGCTACGCAATTCAATTTTCCCTTATAAAATCCGGATACTGTTTTTTCAGGGATATGAAAACGAAGTACATATTGCTGGTTTCTTCCCGCCTCCGGCAATTCCAACGGCATAAGTTTTTCCGCATCAAAGGCTGGTGGGGTATTGTTGAAATCACGTTGTTCAAATTCACAACGGCTCACATCCGCATACACGGTCCCGGAAGGATAATTCAAACGTAAATAATTGATTTGCCGCAATTCATCTACTTTTACCAATCGATCATCATTCAACAGCAAATCAGGTACAAGTAAACGTTGGTGCTGGTCCCGGAAATAGTTCATCCATCCTCCAGCACGATACCAGCGTTTGACAAGTTTTATTTCTACATTGTCCGGTGAATAAATCTGACCGTTTTCAGATTTCAGTTCGCTCAATTGCAAAGTAAAACTTTTTACCGGTGAAAAAGGGACAACAATAACGGAAAGCGGATGGTATTCCGTTTTAGCGGCAAATACACGCAATTCGGAAACAATTTTTCCATCCTCGGGTAATTCATACGAAGTATGAAGCACCTGGGAAGTCGGCGATACTTCATAGACTGCTATTGCACGATCTGGAGCAAGTTCACTGGCAAGTTTTTCTAAATTGCTTATATCGTTTTCGAGACGCTTAAAAGCACCAATACTTGCCATTCCCGATTTGGCTTGTTCCCGGAGTTTCTCAACGCGTTTCTTCAGTTCATCAGCCCAGACCATTAAATTTCGATTTGCAGAAGGAACAACTCGCAAACGTTCCTGTAACCCATCAAAATCCTTTCCTGCTTTCTCTGTCGGAGTTAAATCTTCTGATTCCAAAGCGGCATCGTAAACGAGAAAACGCTCAACTTTACCGGGAAATTTTGTAAAATCAGGAAGAGTCCAAGATAATGTTTCAGGAACAAAGAAAATCGCATTTTCATTTTGCCATTTACCATTCAGATACATGGAAAAACGACGTCGCTCAGCACTGAAATTCACCGCTAAATCAAAAGTTTCACCTAATTTCAACTTTTTTTTCGAACGCATAACAGGCCGTTCACGCATAATCTCTACTTTTCCGGGAATCAGCGTTACAAAAAGAGTACCATCCGGTTTCAGTTCACATTCAAAAAAACCGAGTTCGGCTTTACCGGATTTTGTGAATGTTAAACGGGCATTAACTGAAAAAAGCCGTTGTGAAATCTGTTTCAGTTCATTTTTTTTATCAAATGCAATTCCATCATACCATGGAATCGGCTCAAGAGCAATAAGTCTTGCACCGATTGCAAATAAAAGTACAAAGAGAAATCCTTTGAATATTTTTCCGTAATTCATTGATTTTTCCTTTCTTTGTCTCAATAAGTAAAAAGCATGTTGCTTTCTCTCTCATATTGAACGAAATGTGATTTAATCCTGTGCATCCAAAGACCAATAACCACGTACAGCAGGTTTTTTGTAGATCCATTTTCCGTTCGTAAAATCAGGAAATGCTACAGGTTGTCCTCCAAGTGCAAGAGATTGTTCGGAAAGACAGGTCACTGCCATCCAGGCTGCACAATCGTAAACATCTATAGGGGTTGGCTGATGCTCCCGAACGGATGCGGCAAAGGCGCGCAAAGTCAATGCATCGCGTCCACCATGCTCACCGATTTGAGAATTTCGATAATCGCGCCAGATAGGATGATCATATTCATCATAAAAATCCTCCACTTTATCCCATAAGTGAATGTTGTATGGATTTCCTGCGGCATCGATCTTTGTTTCTGTCCGACTCAAACCATCTATGTAGATACCACCTACATCTTCCAACCAGATTCCTTTTGTGCCTTGCAGTCGCTGATCGCGAGAATAGGGTCGTGGCAGAGCGATACCATGTGTCAGCATGATCATTTCACCATTTGCACATTTGATACAGGTGTTTACGATATCCGGTTCGTTGAAAACGATATTACTTTCCGGGTTTAATTTCTTTGAGGCGGCGGCAAACCCCCGTGCTTTGGATGCACAGGAAACAAGGGAAACAAACCGGTTTCCACGATTGATATCAAGTATTTTCGCCATCGGCCCTAATCCATGAGTCGGATACAAATCGCCTGCACGACGGAGATTGTGAATGCCACGTTCATTTTTCTGTAATGCTATATGGGTACCTAAATTATGTTCGTATCCGCAAGTACAATAGACAATCTCGCCAAATAATCCTTTGCGAGCCATATTTGCTGCAAGCATCTCATTTCTTCCATAACAATCATTTTCCATAAGCATGCAGGATACACCTGTACGTTCCGCTGCATGAACAAGTTCCCATAGTTGGTCAATGGACATAGCACCACCGACTTCAAAACCGCAATACTTCCCCTGCTCCATCGCATCACGTGCAATTGTCAAATGGGATAACCAGGATGTAGAAGCAATAACAGCATCCACATCCGGATTCATTATCATCTGGTGATAATCCGTGTAAGCCTTGGGAATAGGCAAATTGCGTTTGGCAAAGAGACTTTGGATAAAATCAATTCTTTCCTGTTTGAGATCGCAAACAGCGGTGATACACACTTCCTCCGTCATATAAAAGAGAGAGGCAAGTAAAGTTTCTGCACGGGGACCGAGACCGACAAGGCCAAGATTTACAATTTTCATAAAAAGCTCCTTCGTTGAGGTTTTTGTCATGTTTTGTCACAAAGATACCCCCCCAAATTGTATTTGTCAAACGTTTTTTGCTTTTTATTC
>CALCCZ010000277.1 GCA_937900075.1 uncultured Lentisphaeria bacterium | reverse complement strand
CGTGGATTTTCCGCCGCAAATCCGCGGGTTCAAGCACTTCCACATTGCCGCCTTCGCCGAGTATCCAGCCTCCTGATTCTTGTTTTTCAATTTTAGACACACTGTGTCTAAAATTCTAATTAATTGATAATCAATGGATTGTAATTTTGGACACAGTGTGTCCAAAATCTCTTCACCTCTTGAACCCGATAGTATCATGCGGATTTTTTTTTGTAATTTCTCCATAATGTACCTCAGTTCTGCAATCCGGTATTTTACAGGCTTATTGATTGACCTCGGCGGCCTTTATTGCCAGATCGTGGATTTTCCGCCGCAAATCCGCGGGTTCAAGCACTTCCACATTGCCGCCTTCACCGAGTATCCAGCGTATGGCTTCCTGCTCGGGGGAGGGTGGCAAAGTTACGATGAGAGAACCGTCACTTTGCGGTTCAATAACCAGTTTCTTCGCTTTGCGCTGTTCATACAGGTAATAGGCGATATCGGCGGAACACTTAACTCTGATATTTTCGATTTTCGGATAATTGAATAACCCGTGGAGTTTGGTTTCCTGCAATATTTCCCGACTGATTTCAAATGTTTCGTGCAGAAGTTCCGCTTTCTGAATCCGGAATATGGCAAGAGTAATGACCCTTTTGTCATTCAAATTTACGCCTTTGAGGTACCAATTGCCTTTGTGATATGCCACAATGTGCGGTTCAAATTCCCGCTCTGAAATTTCTCCGGTACTGCCTTTTTGATAGGTCAAAGACAGAACACGTCTTTCCCGCCACGCCCGAAAGACGGTTCCGAATATTTCCGGTGCAATGGTGGTCTTGGTTCCCGATGCGATCAGTAAGGTTTCAATAAAAGTCTTGTCCAGGAGTTCAGAGTTATTGCCGGAAATCTGATTATCTACCGCATCCCGGATCTGTTCTTTAACGGGACTTGGCATGATTTCCCCGGCGAGCTGCGCTCCCAGCATGGCGGACATAATCATTTCATCATCGAAGAAGGGAACTTGAAATTCCCAATATGGATTGGTCAGGTAAAAGCCATTGTTTTCGCTGGAATACTCAATGGGTGCGTTAAAATTTTTCCGCAAGGCATCAACATCCCGCAAGACTGTACGTTTTCCGCAGGCAATATTGAGATTTTCATTCTGGTCAAGCTCTTTAAATTTTTTTACCCAGGTATTGGTATTGGGGTAAGAGTTTTTCCGCAGGTCAGCGACCATCTTGACCATTCGCAAAAGTTGTTTTTTGTTGAGTGGCATCAAAAGTTATCCTTTCATTTTTTGGAAAATATATCATACTTTTTTGATAATGTCAAACAAGAATGTCAAAAAATGTCATATCTTATACCTTATATTATTTCCAGGAAAACAAAAAATCCGTTTGTTCCAAAGTGCTGTGGCGAAAAACGGCACAGAAGAACGATACATTAACAACAAGACAAGGAGGTCACCATGACTGAAAAAGAAAAAAATGTAATGACGCAGGAACTCTGGGCATTGACGGCTATGAATGCCGTTGCGACCAAACATCTGCTGGAAATTTCCGCCCGCCAGCTCAAATGTATTGCGCGTGAAAATGCCGATGAAATGACTCCGAACAAGCAGAAAGTCATCGAAGAAATGCAGCTGCAATGGAATTTTGTCACAAAAATTCACGAGGATTTGTCTGAAATCGCTGAAAAATCAGGACAATCCGAACTCGTTCCCGCTCTCGAGGAATTTGATATCTCTGACGATTTGTGGGATGTTGAAAACGGCGGACTCAAAAGCCGGATTTGTGATGTCAGCGAAAAAATCGGCGATTTTCAGAACGTTATGATGAATGCAATCTGGAATCTTCAGAAACATTATAAATGAATGGAAAGGATATGAAAATGAACGATTTTGATGATTTTCTCGACTCTCTCAACGATGCCACAAAGCAGCTGGTTTCTGACATTGAAACCGCATGGCAGGAACTCAAAGAAGATTTGCATGAAACCGTTACCGTAAAATATCTGCGGCCCGGTGGTATTGCTTATTGCAAGAGTGAAGGTAAGAAATATTATGGTATTCTGACCGGCACGAGCATTATCTCTTTGAATAAAGACGGTGAACCGGACTACATGGATTTGCAGGAATTTCTTGATTCCCATGATGCGGATAAACTCAAGGTCGCCACGCAGAAACGGATTGCTGTGGGCTGCCATGAGATTGATTATAATGCAAGAATGTCTGTGGAGGATGAAAAATTCCCCTCAACCAAGGTCCTCGTCCTGAAATGTCTGGCGGTAGATGGCGCCAGCAAGATAGATGAGGCTATTGAAGAACGCTTCGGGTCTTTCGAATGGCTCTCTTACGATATTCCGGAAGAACCGGAAACATCGGATAATTCGGACCTTGCGGAAGAAGAAGATGCTGAATAGTATCCTGAATTCTTTGTCAGCTCCGCCTCAGAAGACTAAGGCGGTTGTCCGGAAAAAGCGGCAAGACGTTCCAGCCGGGAACGACTGGCTTTCTCTTGCCGCGCCCTCCGGAGTGCGGAACAGGACCATTTTTGATCCTTGCGGAAAACCGCTGCATTTGAAAAAATCGGATATTCTGGCTCATGGCGGCGAAGGTTTTGTCTATAAACTCGATATCAATCCTCATTATTTTGTTAAAATTTGCAAGGATGATACGCTGAACAATCAACGCAAGCAGACGGCATTTTGTGACAGGCTGAATGCCATGCTTGCTCTGGAAGAATGCCGTAAAGCGGATTTCCTGGCATGGCCGCAGATGCCCGTCTTTGATGCCGGTAAAAAGGTAATCGGCTTTGTCATGCCGCGTGCCAATGGCAGAACTTTGCGGGCATTGTATGCTCCCTGTCAAGTCAAACGCTTCTTCCCCGGCTGGGATCGGTTGCAAATAACAATGACCGCTCTGAATCTCGTCAATGCCGTTCAGATGCTCGCCCGTCACCGCGTTCTGGTCAATGACTTCAATCCTGATAATTTCCTTATTGACAAACAGGGAAAAGTTACCTTGATTGACTGCGACAGTTTCCAGATCCCCAGTGCCGGAGAAAGGCAGAATACCTTTCTTACACGCACTTTCACGCCGGAATATACTGCCCCGGAATTGCTCTTCCAGCCGGAACTTTTCAATCAGGAACGTACTCCGGAACAGGTCCGGTTCAGTTTGGCAGTTGTGGTCTATATGATTCTTATGTCGGGTCTGCATCCTTACGCACAATGCGGCGGAAGTGACCCCGTGGAAAATCTGAAATCCGGAAAATGCCCGCTGGATAAAACGCGGGGCGTCCGCCTCCCGGTGGGGTGGTATAAATCCGTGAGCTGGCTGCCGGAAAGTTTGAAAGAATATTTTGTAAAAATGTTTGTAGATGGTTACAAGTCTCCAATGGCGCGACCGCTGATCGGAGATTTGAAGTGTGAATTAGAAAATTTTATCAACATAATGCATAAAAGCACTAATAAAAACCAACGGGCAATTTGCCCGGAAAATGCAAGGAGAAAAAAGAAATGAACGACTACAAAGATGACAACAACCTCGATGTGACTAACCCGGCACCACGCTGCCCCGTGATCCTGATGCTGGATACCTCCGGCAGTATGGCCGGTCAGCCACTCCGCGAACTTCAAAGCGGCTTGGAGCAGTTCCTCAAAGAAACCAGTGATGACGAAACCGCCAGTATGAGCGTGGAGTTGGAAATCATCACTTTTGGCGGCGACGCGGAAATCATCTCTGCCTTTGCTCCGGTGTCTGACATCGCGGATGCTCCGCCGACACTGAATGCCCAGGGCTCTACTCCGCTGGGGGAAGCCTTGAAACTTGCAGACTCTGAACTCAAAGCACGCCGCCGTCTCTACAAGGATAAGGGAATCGCCAGTTACAAACCATGGATTGTGTTGATGACGGATGGCTGTCCCAATGACGATTATGAAAGTGCTGCCGCATCCATGAAAAGCCTTGGCGACAAGGGTAAACTGCAGTATATCGGTATCGGTATCGGCGAAGAAGCCGATTTTGATACTCTGCGGGAAATCCTCCCCGAACGTCCCGGACCGGTGAAACTCAAAGGCTTCTGTTTCAAAGAGTTCTTCAAGTGGCTTACCGACTCCCTGAAAAGCGTTTCCGCAAGCAGCGTCGCCGAACAGGATAATGTCCGTCTGGGCAATGTCACAAGCTGGGCTGACCTCGCCGGAATTCCGGTTCCCCAGGAAGAGGAGAATGCGGAATGAAATTTGCGTATCACGCAGTTTCAATTCCCGGAAACGGACATATCCGCACGGAACGTCCCTGTCAGGATGCTTGCGGCGCCTGGTGCGATTACCGCCCCTGTCTCATCGTTTGCGACGGCAGGGGCAGTGCCAGCTGTTCCCATTTCGGCGCAAGGGCGGCTGTCGAGGCATTCCGCACTCAATGTGCCGTGCTGGAGAATATGCTCACTGCTGCCCTTGACAGGAAATTGTGGAACGGTAACCGCTGGAACCGGTTTTGTGACCTGATGATCCGGACTGTTTGCCGGAAGAAGATAGAGTTGTCTGAAAAATTCAATCTGCCCGAAAAAGAATTTGATTTCACTATCGCCTTTGCTGTGTGGGGAAAAAAACGCTGCGGTTTCTTTCAAGTTGGAGACGGTGCGATTACTGTCCGAGAAAATGGAGTTTGTTATTCTGTTTTTCTTCCCGATAAGGGGGAATTTGACAATCAGACAACTTTTCTGCAGCACGGGGATGAAATCAAAAAAGAATATCATAGCCGCTTGATTGCCAGCTCTAATATTGACGGCATTGCCATAACCAGTGACGGCCCGGAATATCTGATGTTTCAACTTCCAAGTATGAATCCCGGACCAATTTTTACTCAAATGTTTGATGATTTGAAAAATTCTGTATTACGTCGGCAGGATATTCTCGATTACCTGACCGGGTCCCGTTGGAGCCGTGATCCAAGGGGCAATGATGACCGCAGTTTAACAATCTTAACCATAGGAGAAAAATGATGAAACAGATATTTTTCTGCGCCTTGATTCTGTTGACCATAACCGGATGTGCCAAACGCCTTCCTGAAGATGAATTGGCACTCAAACGGGAGCGTTTGGAACATTACCTGACTCACGCTGAGATAACGCAGAGTGAAATGAATATTGTAAGTCAAAACATACTGGAACTGGCGGATATGGAACGGAAGTTGCTTGAATATCGTATTGCAAATCAACCCAATTATGACGAAATAGAAGAAGCATTTTTAGAGGATTGCAAAGCATGGAATGAACGTGCCGAAGCTGAGTCTAAAAAGCCCAGCGAGTATGAAGGAGGTTCGCTCGCCCCCACGGATTACAATATGCGGATGACCGGCTTTATTGAAGAACGCATCCAGGTACTCCGAACCAAATGGAGACAAAAATAATGGAACTCAAAATCAAATTTCAGCCGCATTGTGAAGGCTTTTCCCCGAAAAAATCCTGACGCAACAGCGCGAGCATCGCCAAGGGGAGGGGAAATCAAGGGAGATTCCCCCCCCCATTGGCGCAGCCCCATGATAAAAATAGGTCTTATAGGAATTATCCACTAACCACTATCTTATTAGTGTCCATTGGTGTTTATTCGTGGTTCCAAAAAACTAATCACATGACCATATCAGTCAAGGTATTTCAGCTTTTCTTTTGCCTCTGCGTTCCCCGCATTGGCTGCTTTTTGATACCATTTTTTCGCCTCGGCATCATCCTCCGGAATCCCATCATCGCCAACGTAGTACATCTCTCCCAGTTTCATCATGGCTTCCACATGTCCCCCGGAAGCGGCTCTTTTGTACCACCTTACCGCCTCTTTCATATTGGAGTGAACGCCGTCACCCCAATAATAGTTTTCAGCGACTTTGAACTGCGCTTCCAGATTTCCATTACACGCGGCAGTACGGTTGTCCTCAAATTTCCATATATCTTCATCGTCCACAAAGCCGGGATTATCACCCCGGCTTTCACCGGTAGAACGCCACATATCGCCAAGACGCTCGTATCCTTGTCGGATGAATTTAGTATCCAAGGCGTTTTCCACTCCCCATAAGACTCCGGCAAGATTATCCTTTCTTCCGGTTATACAATATTCCGTAAACATGTGACAGTTATTGAAAAGCAAACTGTATTTACTTGTTTCCGCGACAGCGGCTCGGGCACGTTCTGCAATGTCCTCACTGCCCATTGCAATACAATTGCCTTCACAATCCTGTTTGCAGGCAACATAGATGAATACGCCTGTACGGCTGTGTAAGTCATTTCCCTCAATAAATTTTTCCGCTGAAACAATCCGCACGGTTGCCACACCACCAATATTGGCAACTTCCACAATTTCATCATCGCCGATATAAATCCCCGTGTGTTGCCCCGGAATTGCCAGCTTTACTTTTAACACCGAGCCAATACGCGGTTTGACGATATCACACAACACATTTTTCTTAAACGATTCAAAAATTCCCATGGATAATACTCCTTCTCTTAAGGTTCTAATTTACCGACAATTTATCATTCCCTGTATGTCATTTTGTGTCATCCACTCTCAATCATCCATCAAAATTCCAGCTGTGCCATTCCCAATCTTCAATTTTACGGTAGACGTAACTTCTTGTTCTTGAACCGGAATGCCATGATACTTTTGGTTTTCACCATGATACTTTTAGTTTTCACCATGATACTTTTAGTTTTCACCATGATATCTTTGCTGCATTGCGTTCAGCATGCAATCTCCGGTGGAATAATACGTGGCGGAACCTCTTCCATGGGGGTTAAGCCTATTATCATGGGTGTTAAGGCTATTTCCATGGGTGTTAAGGCCCTGTTCTTGATTGTTAGTACCGTGCACCAGTGTATTTTCATACTCCTGCATGGCATCAATCATTTTTTCGCCCGGCTTATAATAGGTGGCGGAACCTTTTCCGTGATCTTCCAGAAGTTTCATGTCCCGCATGGCCCGCAATTCTTTGCTGGCTTTCAGAGTATCACAATTGTTCATCTGACGGTATGTCAGATTATCGATGGCTCCGACTTCCCGGTTAGATTCAGTCGCAATCAAGATTTGGAAAATTTCACAAAAAAATTTTGATTTGTCGAGCTGTTGGATGAAGGATACAAAGGTATTTTGTTTGGCAAAATCGGTGAATGGCACTGCGATGCTAAGAAGTTGTTCTTTGTTTATTGCCTTGAATGTTGATCCTGTTCCCATGACAGCAATTTCGTTTTCCATTGCACGAAGAGCGTAGAATAAGAATTCCTGATGCAGTAAGGAATTACATGCACAGATTGCAGCTAAGCCACGCCCGATGCAACATTTTTCTTTTGTAATATTTACACTGCCTACAGGAGCTCTAACAGAAACAAGTATATCACCTTCTTGGGCTATTTTAATGGGAGCAGTGCAATGCACTGTAGGCGCAACATACTTTTCTCCGAATTCGCTTTTACCTTGGCAGAATGGCATTCCGTCTCCATTCGTATTGTAGGTACTGGAATCTGGTGATTGTCCCATATTTACAGTTGCTACATCAGTCAACGGACGCTTCGAAGACATACTGAACATCTCTATAAATCGGGATTTAGCCATTTCGTCCGATGCTACAATTGCTCGTTTATATGCCTCTTTCAGATCGATGGCAGCCCAGAGCAAATCGGCCAATTTTTCTTGCTCGTTCAAAGGTGGTAAATCAAATTCATATTTTGCCAAATCAGAAAAAAGGATGTAAGGGTTTGTTGAACCTTTTGAATGTTTTATGGAAAAAGACGAAAATCCATCCGAAAGCATCAGGAACGGCAAAAAACGTTGACACAACACAGATGGATCAGCAGATTCCAAAACAAAAGTTGTATTTGAGCAAATGCCTTCAAAGTCTGCCACGCAAACCTTTTTTAGATATGTTCGTCTTGAACCATAGAGTATTTGGCCAGGCTTGAATAATCGAGTAAATGCAGGTCCTACGTCATCTGTTGCAAAAGATCCACGTCGGTGAATCCTAAAATCCTCGGAATCCATGTGATCGCCTGCTACATAGTACAGATACGGATTGTTATTTCGATCAATGTTAACCTTAACTTCTTTTACGATGCATCCGAATGTTGTTTTCATCATTTCACCTCCGTTAGCATTGTCAAGAGCGTAGAAAGATTGTTCTCGACCGATTCAGAGGTTGTTTTCCAAACCTCGATGCATTTTGATAATGGAACAGTTTCTTCCGTGTTTTGGGTGTCTGTGGAATGCACATACGCATACAATGAAATCGCCAGACTGAATTTGTTTTGACTTATTTCTGCAATCGTTGCATACCGGCTGAAGTTGTCAATGTCCGTTTTGCTGTTGTAGGCATTGATTATTTTTGCAATATGTTCCGGTTCCAATCTTGACTCGGCATTTTTCCGCACAAGCTCGTTGACTGCATTGATAAAGAGAATTTTTCCTCTCCGTTCTACTGGTTTTTGTTTCCGGCAAAGGAGAATGCAGGATTCCATTGAAGCATTGAAGAAAAGGTTCGGTCCAAGCCCAACAACACAGTCAATCAGATCACTTTTTACCAGTGCTTCTCGAATGTGCCTTTCCTCTTCTCTAAAAAGAATGCCATGCGGAAGCAGAATTGCACATCGGCCGGTTTTGGGAGACATAGACTTCAATATGTGCTGTATGAAAGCATAATCAGCACGTCCTTGCGGAGGTGTTCCCAAAAAATTCCGTCCATAGGGATCGTTACTGAAAGCGGTGCGGTTCCATTTTTTGATCGAATAAGGCGGATTTGCAAGTATCAGATCAAAGGTTTGCAATTCTCCGCCTTTGATAAAAGTTGGGGATTTTAAGGTGTCCGCATTTGAAACAGAAAACTCCTCGACCCCATGCAAAAATAAATTCATACGGGCAATGGAGGCAGTTAAAGCATTTACCTCTTGCCCGAAAGCCTTAACTCCTCGCCAATCTTTTCCCTGATTTTTCAGATAAGTGATGGTTTTAATAAGCATTCCACCGGATCCACAAGTCGGATCATAGATGGATTCACCCGGCTCGGGTTTTAGAATTTCCGACATCAAATCAACAACGGTTCTGTTGGTATAAAATTCCTGCGCCGTATTGCCCGCATCGTCGGCAAACTGGCCTACCAGATATTCATACCCGGTTCCCATCTCGTCGGCAGGACACGCCGCCAAAGAGAGCGTTAGTTTGGAAAAGTGTTCAATCAAAGAACGGATGATTCGGTCTGGCATAATATTTTTGTTGGTCCAGTGATCCTTCTTTCCAAATATCCCGCTGAGACCTCCCACCAATCGGCCGTCTTTCGTCATGGTTGCTGGATTAGCCTGTTCAATCCGCAGGAAGGCAGCCACAAGTGCAGTTCCTATGTTTTCCGGAGTATTGCGAACATCCCGCCAGTGCGCTCCATCAGGAATATTGATGGTATATTCTTGACACAGTGCATAGTCGGTATTACCCTCTCCTTCCTTGAGATATGCTTCGTATTCTTCATCGTGAACATCGCAGATTCGTTTAAAGAAGACCAACGGGAAGATATATTCCTTATATCCGGTCGCATCAATTTGTCCACGGAGAAGGACAGCGGCTCCCCAGAGATAACTTTTCAGTTGGTCAAGAGAAATTTGTGTATTTGCAGTCATTTTAAATATCCCTCCTGAGCCAATAATGCCGTAAAACGTTCGGTAGCCTGCCTCACATCAGCAATCGCCGCATCAAATTCAGCTTTGACATCTGCATAAGAACGGATTTCTGCGGTCTTGTATTGAATGTAACGATTGACGCTGAGCTCATAATTCCGGGAAGCAATCTCTTCCAAAGAAACGATTTTTGAAAGTTCTTCTCGATCTTCATACGCTTCGTAAAGATGGAAAATCTCATTGATATTTTCGTCACTAAGTACATTTTGCGCCCGTTGTGGTGTGTAAATCTTTGACGCATCCATCATGAGTATTTTTCCGACATGCTCGCGGTCTTTTACCTGTCTTAAAATCAAAATACACGGGGATAGCTGAGTCCCATAAAATAGTTTATCTCCCAACGTGATGATGCAATCAATCAGATCACTTTCGACCAGCTTTTCTCTGATTCGAGCTTCAACATCACCTCTAAACAAAACTCCTTGTGGAAGAACAACGGCCATACGTCCTTTTCCCGGTCGCATGGAGGTAATCATGTGCTGAAGCCAGGCAAAGTCTCCATTGGAATCAGGCGGAGTTCCCCAAATATTGCGTCCGTATATATCTGACGAAAACGCGGTCGCACCCCACTCTTTTAAGCTAAATGGCGGATTAGCGACCACACAGTCAAACTTGGCAAGTTCACCATTAGCAAGAATGCGAGGGTTGCGCAACGTGTCTCCCTGCATGATCCGGAAATCCGAGGCACCATGCAAAAATAGATTCATCTTTGAAATCGCAGCATTCGTAACATTCTTTTCCTGTCCGAAAATTCGTCCGCAACACAGAGTCGAATTCTTCATATAATGGACAGCTTCAATAAGCATTCCCCCCGATCCACAGGCAGGGTCGTAGACAGATTCTCCAGGTTGTGGATCCAAAATACGAACCAAAAGACGGACCACCGGTCTGGGTGTATAAAACTCTCCAGCCTTTGCTTTTGATTCATCAGCAAACTTCTTCAAAAGGATTTCATAGGCGTCCCCCATTAAATCCGCAGAATAATCTTTGTTTCCCAAATGTCTCTTAGAAAGATGCTCTACCAAACTTTTCATGGTGGCGTCACTCAAAATATTTTTATCGGTAAAGTTCGCACTTGAGAAAACACTCAGCACACCATATAGTGTCTCCGGGTTATAACGTTCAATTGTGCGAAGAGCCTCCACGATAGCTGAGCCGATATTTTCAGAACGCTGCCGAATGTCTTCCCAATGGCAACCTTCCGGGATTATCACGGTATGCTGTTCAGGGCAGTTCGCGAATTCTACATCTCCCCCGGAAAGTTCCAATGCGGCCTTCGTTTCTTCTTCCCAAACATCACAGATCCGCTTAAAGTAAAGCAAAGGCGTGAGGTATGCTTTGAAGTTTTCATGTCCGACAGGACCTCTCAAGATATTGCAGGCCGCATAAAGAAAATTATACAAATCATCTGGTCCCGACATAATCGGGAGAACATCTGTTTGTTTATTTTTACTCTTTCGCATTTTGGCTCCTTGTTCGCTTACTCACAGTAAATGTATCATCAATAGATAGACATCTTGTGTCCCTGACGTTCCGTATCCGGAATTTTTTTGCACTTTTTTCGCCTTCTTTCACGACACGCCTTTCGGACCCGGTTCCATGCTGTTGGCGAAGTCATTTTTCGACTCCGCCAACAGCACAAAAAACACCTTCGGTGTAATGTACTTGAGTTTTCTGTATTTTTCAAATGATATTTTTCAATTTATATAAAGAAAATCGGGATAGGGGTTAGGGGAAGTGAATAGTGGATAGTGGATAGTGGATAGTGGGGTCGAGGATATTGGATAGCATGCCCGCAAACAACAGGAAAAAGTGCGGAATTTAAAAGAATGTTTTTGAATTTCCGCACTTTTAGGCTTGCAAAAGTAAAAAGTTCCGCTATTTTAAAGAGAAGTTATCAGATTCCGTACGAATGGAGGCAACTATGTATATCAAACGACATCTGGAAACACCTTTCTTGAAAGCAAACCGCTTCTTCCCGGCATTGTTAGTCACTGGAGCCCGGCAGGTTGGTAAGACGACCTTCCTCCGGATGCTCTCGGAACCGGAACGGCGTTTTGTCTCTCTCGATGTCCCCGATGTGCAGGAAATGGCCCGGTCTGATCCGCGCCTTTTCCTGGCAGACAATCCTCCACCCGTCGCAATTGATGAGATTCAGTATGTTCCGGAGCTTCTTCCCTACATCAAGGAACGTATTGACGATGTCAGGCTCAAGGATCCGGAAAAGGCCGCGGGGATGTACTGGCTGACGGGGTCACAGCAGTTCAAAATGATGACGAATGTCACCGAATCTCTTGCCGGCAGGATCGGGATATTCAACCTTTATGGACTTTCCGCACGGGAACTGGTCGGTACGCCCGAAGCCACTCCGTATCTGCCGGAAAGTCTCGTCATTGATCCGGAACCTTGTTCCCCGGCCAAGTTCTTCGAGAGACTCTGGACAGGCAGTTACCCGAACCTTCTGATGTCATCAGATCCACGCGGGAACTGGCTTGACTTTTACCGTTCCTATGTACAGACCTATTTGGAAAGGGACGTTCGGTCTCTTTCTCAAGTAGCTGACCTTAATGTGTTCTATGCTTTTCTGAAGGCCGTTGCTGCTCGTTCTGCCCAGATGCTGAACTACTCTGATATTGCACGGGATATTGGGATCAGCCAGCCGACTGCCAAGGGTTATCTTTCTATTCTGGAGGCATCGGGCATTGTGAAGATCCTGCATCCTTATAAAACCGGAGAAACCGCTTCCCTGGTAGTTGCGACACCGAAGGTGTATATGCTGGATACCGGGCTGATGGCCTATCTGACCAGCTGGACTTCCCCGGAAACGCTGGCGGATGGCGCGATGGCGGGCCATTTCTTTGAGACTTGGTGTTTCTCCGAAATCGTTAAAAGTTACGCCGGGGCGGGACAGGAGACGCCGTTCTTCTATTTTCGAGACAAGAAACGCCGTCCCAAAGAGATTGATCTTATCATCAGTAAGGACGGGGCAATTTACCCAACGGAATTCAAGAAATCGGCAACGCTGGATCGCAAAGACGCACGGCATTTCGATGAGTTGGAGATGTTCAAACAGCCCGTTGCCACTGGCGCGGTGGTAAGCATGTATCCACAGAAAACACACTTGCGCGAGGATGTCCTGAATCTGCCTGCGAGTTCGCTTTGAAAGAGGATGACAGCTGATTTCAGTATGAAAATGGCGAAAACATAAACAAACGCCAGTCTCAAAAATAGCCACTAACCACTATCCACTACTTTGCGTGATTGCTCTAGGCTGGATGGAAAAATAGGACCTATGAAATTAGTGGTAGTGGATAGTGGTTAGTAGGGGTGGAAAACGCCGGATGTTTTTCGTGATTGCTCTGGGTGGGATGGTTCGAACCTTTTACTGAGAAAAATTTTGATTTTCACGAAAATGGCATAACAGCAGGTCTTGTTTGCGGAAAATTCACAATTACGCAAAGAATACAACTGTGCTTATTTGAATCTTAGGCTTGCAACCCGAAGAAATCAATAAACATTCTACGATAAATGCTCACTGTATCTGCCGAAGCACCCAGAGACTGAATAATCGCATTCCATTCTGGATTATCCTCTGAAAACATTTTGATAAACTTCTGCTGATTTTCCCGGATCAGTTTTGGAATGTCCGCTTTTGCCGTTGCATCGAGCGTGCCAAGCAATCGGAATATGTCGTTACGATGCTTCTGTAGGTCTGAACCGCGAACGGATGCAGGATTATCTTTCTTTTGGCTGTGCAGATTCAAATATGCAGCTGTTTTAAATACGATCAATGCCTCCGTATCCAAACAAGGCAACTTTTGCTTTATAACACGATGCTGAAGTGCATAATTGTAATATTCCTCGCTCAAAATAATGGCAGACATACTGCGAATGTAATCATCATCTGAAAACGGCGTATACTTCAGTTCCGGTTGTTCTGGAATCGTGGAACGGGATAGCAATTCAATCTGAGGCGGATAGTCTCTGTTTTTTGGTTCGAGAAAACGATAGAAATGCCGCTTGCTATCCTTTGAAAGATAACATTTGTATTGACCACCACGGATGAATTCATGAAAATGATTTGCAAATTCCAGATTCATTTTCTCGAGCAGTATGAGCATATCAATGTCACGCGTGGCACGAAATCCGCCAAATTCGGACAATGTAAGCTCACAAGCCGTACCGCCGATCAGGGTAAAATAATCGGCAAAATTCTGAAAATGTGCTCGAAAAAGGTCAATACCTCTTACCATTCAAATGCCTCCATCATATTCTGTAATTCGCCCTCTATGCGCGGATCGGGATCATTCTTCAGCGAAAGATAAAGCGAAAGTTTGTCCACTGTCTTCCCGTCGTCAGACAGCAGGCGTGGATCATATTTCCATAATTCGAGATGCACTCCGCTGAACTCACGCAGTTCGTTTTTTTTCAATTGTATTCCCCGCCCATAAATGGCGTATGTCAGGTCAATATCATCTCCCAGCAGAGAATATTCCGATAACGCAGAAATTCCAGCAGCAAGACCGTCTATTGATGAATTCACAGTCCGGACACGTTTTATCACGGGAGACGCCAATTTTTCTTGCATTTTGTTCCAGATGACATGTCTGTCAAATACAAAAACAAGAGATTTCATGCGTCGAACAGCCACAATCTTCGCGATTCCGGTTTGATCCAGTTCTTGCGCAGAACGTGACAGATAAACCTTATTTATTTTTAAACGTTCCAGTAGAAATTGAAAAGATAACTCATTTCCATGTTCTTTATTCAGTAAATGATACAGCAAAATCACCTGTGCCCACGGAGAAAGAAAATCTCGTTTTTTCGGTGCCGGAGGATTGAACTTATCCTCCCGAATAGCAATCATAGCGTCCGGGAAAAAAATTTGGCGACCGGGAATTGCGAAAGGGATCTGTGCTTTAATCAAACATTGGCAAAATTCCTTTGTTCCGAGAGGAAATACGAAGAGAATATTTCCGGGAATTAACTTTTCAATGACTTTTTTCTGCGCAATAATCTGTCCCGGAGTTGGTTGTGTTTCTCCCTTGTTCATTGCAACAAGAGAATCCCGTCCAAAGAATGAGGCACGGCAAAAATCATAAGGAGTGCTTGCAAACAGAGGCAGTTTTTTGCACAAAGATTCTTCAGTCGGGTTACCAAGTTCACCACCCAGTTCCAGAACAAATCGTTTCAGTTTTTTAAGTAGAGGGAACATCATGCTTCACCATTGATTATTATAACTATCTATAAGTTACAATGCAAATGTAACAAAGTCAAGAGTAATTGTAAAAAAACATGCAAAAAAACGATATAAACGTAATTGGTCAGTGATTAGTGGATAGTGGATAGAAGTGAAGATGTGAAGAAATGGATAGTGGATAGTGGGAATGGAAAATGCCGGATGTTATTCGTGATTGCTCGGACGTGATGGAAAAATAGGACTTATAGGACTTATAGAAATTATTTGCTAACCCCTAACCACTATTAGTGTCCATTGGTGTTCATTCGTGGTTCCCAAAAAACTAACCCCTAACCACTATCTTGGGGAGGCCCGGAATTTGGGCAAAAAAAATGGGGTGGTAAACGGGACTCGAACCCGCGACCTCCTGGGCCACAACCAGGCGCTCTAACCAACTGAGCTACAACCACCACAAAAAGCTGTTTCTATAATGTAATGCATAAAGTCAAAAAATCAAGCAGAAATCGTAAAAAAACAGAAAAAAACATTGAATGCGTGCTGGGATAGGGGACAGTGGATAGTGGATAGTGGATAGTAGGAATGGAAAATTCCGGATGTTCTGTGCGATTGCTCTGGGCGGGATGAAAAAATAGGATCTATAGGTCTTATAGGTCTTATAGAATGCTGGATAGTTAGGGAATAGTGTGAATAGGGATAGGGATAGGGGATAGGGATGTGTGAATGCGCATAATCAGCGGATTGCCGAATACGCCCCGGCATTTTCCTATCCCCCTATCCATTGAGATCCATTACGGATGCTGCTGTCAAAAGTATGAAGCCTGCAAAAGGCGGGGCAACCGCATTTGTCTGTTGTTGCATGCAGACTCAGAAATATTCTCTCAGCGGCATACCGCGATGTTTCCGAGCCTCGATGACAGGACCATTGCAGACCGGTTTCCCGACATCATGGATTTCGCGCAGGAACGATTCCGCATCTTCGGGGGTATCTTTCCAGAGTTTGACGGCTTTCCCTTCAATTGCGGCATCGACGAACTGTTGTCCGATTTCGCTGCGTACGACGACCATGGAGACGCCGTTTTTCGCGGCTGCGATGCGCGGATCCTTTGCGATTTCTTCATCCGTGTATTCGAAAAGTTTGCTGGGGTGCAAAACGGGGTGATGCCAGGTATCGCCGACGACGATATCGCCACAGCTGGCGACTTTTTCGAGGCAGTAACGGCATTCTTCGGGGGTAAACTGAGCCAGGCGGCCGAGGAGGTTGTTCACGAAGGGAGCGACAACATCTTCACCATTTTTGAGCTGGACCTTGAAATCGCCGGGGAAGGGGCGTGCGCGGTAGGTGATTTTGCCGACATCTTCGAGTTTTGTATTCAGGCATTTTTCGATAAGCCATTCAGTACCATGTCGTCCCCAGTGAGCGCCGCAGATATTGCTCAGAACGAGTTTGATTCGGCTTCCGAAGTCTTCAAATTCTTTTCCCATCATGAGTTTGCGGATAGCGATAGTATGGCATGGCGTGGAGGTGATAGCCAGTTTTGACAGACCTTTGTCCAAGGCTTCGCGCAAGCCGAGAAGTTGCGGATGAGGCTGATATTTGCTCCCGGCTCCCGCAAGGACCTGTTCGCGTGTAGTGGCAACGAATGCTTTTGCTTCATACGGGATTTCGGGGTCGAATCCGGCGATGACGGCGCCGTCAATCAGTTTATTTTCCAGGGCGAAAACCAGTAAAGCGGAAATAAAGCCGCCGGAAACAGCGCGTTCATGGATTTCATTATCCAGAGCATATCCGGAATAGACATTGCGCCAGACTCCGGTTTTGTCTTCGACAGTACCTTTTTTTCTGGCGCGGCCGAAATATTTCTGTTCAATTTCGGTCAGAGGTACCCGATCTGCGGGGCACACATTGTGGCATTTTTCGCAGTTGTCGGTGATACAGGAACCGACGAGTTCCGGATTGCGTCCCCAGGAGTATTTTTTGATTTGAATTGCCTGAGACGGGCAAACCAAAGCGCAAGCGCCGCATTCGACGCAGAGACCGGTGTTGATGCATTTGCTTTTCAGCAGTTTGAAACCTTCTTGTATCATTTTTCTTTCTCCTTGAAATTGATGGTTGTTGATGATATATTACATCATATTTTGCAATATGAAATAGGATTTTTGTGCGATTACAGAGAAAATTATGTCTTTTTTTAAAAATCATGCGGTTCACAGACATTATTATTGTCCCATTGCATACGAATTACGGAATGCGGACCATCTTTTCGGTATTCCGCGCATTTGCGGTTATGAGTGGAACGATGCGGAGACGCAATATGCAGTATCCGGAGCCGGACGCGGCGGCCGGGAACGAGCGCTGTTCAAATACACGATTTCCGGAGCCGGTGAACTGGAACTGAACGGACGTCGTTTCCCTCTGCATCCGGGCGATGCCTTTCTTTTGGCTGGTGCGGTTGACGAGGATGGTTACAGCTATCGTATTCTGGACGGGGCGGACCACTGGGAGTTTCTGTTTATCAGTTTTGACAAGCCGTATGCCGTGGATATTGTGCGAAAAATCATTGAGGATTGCGGGAATACGGTTTCCCTGGATGCTGCAGGGGAGGCGGTCGGACGCGCCTGGCAGCTGTTGGATTTGTTCAAAACGGGAGAGATTCATGATCGGTACGCTGTTTCCCGTCTGGGCTATGGTTTTCTGATGAGTTTATGCAGTGAAACTTTGACGGTATCCGGTAAAACACGTGGAACCGAACTGCTTCATCGTGTGGCAGGATATTGTTACCGGCATCTGTCGCGTCCGGTTTCCATTGATGAACTCGCACATTTGTGCGGTTACAGCCGTTACCATTTTTCCCGTATTTTCCGTCAGGCGTCCGGCATGGCTCCTTCCGATTTTATCATGGAGCAGAAACTGACCGCAGCGTTGTATTTTCTGCAACAGGGACAGCTTTCGATCAAGGAGTTGGCAGGCCGCTGCGGATTTCAGGATGCCTCCTATTTCAGCCGTTGTTTCAAGCGCCGTTTTGGAGTTACACCGCGGCATTTTGATAAAATTACCAGACAAGGAAACGAAAATGATTGATTTTTATGAACGACTCAAAGATTTTCTGAATGAAAATGACCATTTCTGCAAAGAAAACGGAATGCGGATTGTGGAGATCAAAGAAGGCAGCGGCATAGCAGAACTGGAACTGGATACGCGCCATTTCAACGGGTCCGGAAATGTGCAGGGGGGTGTTTTCTTCACTTTGGCGGATTTCTCCTGTGCAGCAGCGATGAACTCGTTCGGAGTCTGGGCAGTCAGCATGTCTTCTTCCGTTTCGTTTATCCGGTCTGTACGCGAGAAACAGTGTATCCGCGCACAGTCTGTTCTGGTTCACCGGGGCAGGAAGACGGCGGTTTTTGATGTAAATGTTACCGATTCTGCAGGCACCTTGCTGCTGCACGGTACGATTACCAGCTTTTTGAGTGATAAACCGATAGAGTTCAGCTGACGTGTTTTGATCCTGGCGTTTTTTTACCGGGTGTAAAGTCTTCCGACGCGGGGACTGACGGAGCAGAGAATATCGTACGCATGGGTTTGCTTGATATTTGCCCATTCTTCCATCGGAATAACGGAGTCGCCATCCTGCCCGATGAGAGTCACTGTATCGCCGGTTTTCCATTCATCCGGGGAAAACTGTGACATATCTATGGTGGTGTAGTCCATGGAAATGCGTCCGATAACGGGACAGAATTTTCCCTTGTACAGAACGCGTCCGCGGTTGGAAAGCTGAAGCGGCAGACCGTCGGCATAACCGGCGGCAATTGTTCCGACTAAAGTGTCTTTTTCCAGAATATAAGTCCGTTCGTAGCCGATGGAATGCCCTTTCGGCATCATACGTGCGGCAACGAGCCGTGTATGGAGCGAGGTAACGGGTTGTAGGCCCAAAGCATAACTTTCAGGAGAATAACCGCCATACATTCCGATACCGGCCCGGCAGCAGTTGAACGGGGCTTTCCGCACTTTGTCGAATACATTGATAGCGTCGCTGTTGGCAAAGTGTATTTTATCGAAATGGATACCATTTGCATTGCAGGCATCCAGAACAAACAGGAAGCGTTTGACCTGTTCTTCCGCAAAAGAACTTTCCCCGGACCAGATTTTCGGAAAATGGGAATAAATTCCACAGCAATCCAAGTGGGAAAGCTGTTTGACTTTCCGTATGACTTCAGGAGCATCCTGCCAGAGAATTCCCATGCGTCCCATACCGGTATCCAATTTGAAATGACATTTCAGTTTTTTGTTCTGGCGGGCGGCTTCGGCATTGAAACGATTTGCCGTTTCCCAATCGGTAATTCCGACAATACATCCGGCATGAACCACTTCAGGCAATTCGAAATCGAAAATGCCGCCCAGAATCTGGACCGGCAGACCCAGGGACAGGAGTTCTTCCGCCTCGCGCCAGGTGGCGGTGCAGAACCCTGCTGAGCCAGCCTGTTTCAGAACGGGTGCGATGGTACGGACACCCTGACCGTATGCATTTGCTTTGACGACGGTCATGACTTCAAGACCGCTCATGCGTGCGGCAATGGTTTTGAAATTGTGTTCCAGCGTGGTAAGATTGATATTTTCCCAGGTGCGGTAAGAATTATTTTCCATGATTCCGGTAAACCTCAGATTATTTGCCGAGCAATTCTTATAATTACCATCTTTAGGTTTAACAAAACCATCATCAAGATCTTCATATTAAACACCTTCATCTTATCCTCATTGCTGAGTGCGTGCTGCATTTCGCCATTAAGCACTCTTTGTTTGAAGTCCGCTACATCAGTCAGGGGGCTTTCGCTCATGAGTCCGGCAAAAATTTTCTGCCGGTTAGCGGAATGGTTGTCCGATCCTGCAAAAGGTTTCAAGCCGTAAGCTTCGGCGTAGATTTTAGCCATTTCATTTTCGAAAGGCTTCCGGTTGGCATTGATGATTTCCACAGCCTGAATACAGCGGGGGAACAGGCGGATATGGTCGATATAGCTTGCTTCGCGGAAGGGGTGTGCCTGAACGACCAGTGCGCCGTCATTAAGCATAAGTTGCAGAAGCTGACTTTTTTTTAAGTTCATGGTTTCCGGGTGTTCATAATACCAGGATTCCGGGAGATTGTAGATGAGAAAATCGGTTCCGCCGGTGCTGATTTCGACGCCCGGAAAGACTTTCAGACCGATTTTTTTGCCGTATTCGAGAGCGGTATAGTAAGCGGAAAAATAGAAATCCAGTTTTTTTTCGTAAGGCTCGTTGAAATCAATGCCGATATTGCTGTCCAAATAGTGATTGGTGATGAAAATGCCGTCATAACCGGCATTCTTGTAGAAATCTACGGTTTCTTCCACCGTTGCCGTGGCACAACGGCTTACGGGCGAGGTGTGACAATGCGTTTCGTAAAGATACATTTTCAAGTTTGTTTCCTGTATTGATTGAGCTGCGATGAGGAATTAGCGTCCGTACACGCGCAGCCGGACCCGTTCCGCCGCGCGTCTGACGTAACCGCGTTCATCGTTCAGATATTTGTTCAGGTATTCCGTATGTTCGGTTCCCAATTTGTACATGGTTTCGAAGGCTGCGAGTTCCAGTTTCCAGGAGGAGTCGTCGCGGATAGTCTGTTCGCTGCACCAGTAGAAAAATTCCTGAGTATGTGCAATATCGCCGCGTTTCAGGAGGTTTTCAATCATTCGGACGGAATGTTTGTCGCCGATGGCACCCAATGCACCGATAGCAAGAATCAGT
>CALCCZ010000276.1 GCA_937900075.1 uncultured Lentisphaeria bacterium | reverse complement strand
GGACTGGCTCTGAAAAATCCTCCCTATAAACGTGTCTGCTGGGCCCGCCGCAGTGAGGTACGGGATTGGGCAATCGCCCATGACGCAGCCGATGAAAGCTGTTCGGATGTGGAAGCCGCGCTTGATAAAGCGGATTTGACGGTTTTTGCTCTTCCTATTCCGCCGATTCTGGAATTTTTGGAAAAATATGCTTCCTGCTGGAAAAAAAATTCAGTCGTTACGGATATGGGCAGTGTAAAAGGCGTCATCTGCGCTAAAGCAGAACAAACTCTGACTCCGCAAGGGGTTCAGTTTATCGGCAGTCACCCCATGGCGGGGACGGAAAAATCCGGTTGCGAAAATGCTTTTCCCACCCTGTACAATAATGCGGATGTCTTTATATGTCCCGGATCCATCGCCACGGACCGTGCGATTGCAGATGTGGAAGAGTTCTGGCGTTCCGTCCGTATGAAACCGGTCCGCATCCCCCCTACGGAACATGATCTTCTTGTTGCTCATACCAGTCATGTGCTTCACGTGGTTGCTTCCGGTCTGGCAATGGCGATTCTGGAAGCGGACAGCGAAAAGGACAAGGCTCTGCGTTTCGCAGGCTGTGCAACCGGATTCCGCGATACTTCACGAATTGCCTCCAGCAATCCGGCCATGTGGAGAGAAATCATCGAATACAACACGCCCGCCGTTCTGGAAGCATTGACAAACTTTGAAAAGGAATTGGCGGAATACAGAAAAATAATCGAAAACGGAAAATATGACCAGTTCGAACAGGCTTTCGCAAATGGAAAAGAACTGCGCGACGCCTGGCTGAAATATAAAGGATATTAAACCGACAGTCCGCTGAATCTGCGGTCTGTCAGGAGCGTTACTATGGCTTTTATCAACAACAGTAAAACTTATTCTTTCAAAACGAAATTCAATGTTCAACGGTCCAACTCCACCCGGCACGTCATTTGCCCCCGCTGCAAGGAAACCCTGGAACAGGTGGACGTAGAAAACTATAGCAAATGCCCTTTCTGCAGCTATCGTTTTGAAAGAAATGAGGACCTGGAAGATTTTATGCTTGCTCCACTTGCCGAAAACTGGGCTCGCCAACAGCATTTTCTCTACAATGACAAACTCCGCGGCTCGGAAGAACCGCCTGTCGAAGATTAAGCAGAATAATTTACCATGATGACGCTCTACCTGGATGACGTGTTAAAAGCCATCGGCGAACCGGATGCCGTCTTTCCTATCTTCATGAGATGTAATCCCATTGAAACACAGCCGGACGAACCCGATTTTTCCGAAACCAATGTCCGGAACGCCGCACAGCTGACAGACTGTGATGATGAGGCAACCGCACGTCTTTGCGCTGCTGCCTCATTTCTGCGGAACAATGAAATGTTCCGTCTGGCGGCATTGTGCATGTACCGCTGTCTCTTCCAGTTCCGCGAGGACGGATATGTCCGTTTTTCAAGGGTGGAACAGCAATTGGGAGAAAGCATCCGGATGCTGATCCGCACATTGTCTGCATTTGCCGTAAAACGCTGGCATACAGAACAAAACATCCCGGAAGATATTTCCCGCGCCACTCTGCGGTATCTCAGGGCTTCCCGCAACAATTTTACTGGATGTTTTCCCGATGCCGCCGCTTATTCCTGGCTTCGCCAGCTGCTTTATCCTGAACTCATGTATCTGCATATTGTCAGATTCGGTTTCGCCATAGCACCGAGACCATGGAACTCCATCACTTTCCGTCATGAAAACGGCTCGTTCCTCTCCCTGGCAAAACCCGATGTCTATGTGGATGCCAACGGAATTCCATTGACAAAAGATGAATATGAACAGGAAGGCGGTACGAAAACAGTTTTCCGGATCGAAAACGGCAAAATTACCGGCCATATCATTGCTGAAAACGGACGAATCTCCACAAATACCGAACAAATTCCCGCCGACGGATACTCGCTTTACCTGAAAGACGGTATGCCGGTAATCAATATGCACATACCCGGCGGAGGCGGCATGACACCGGATCTGGTACTGCAATCCTGGCACTGCGCAAAAGATTTTTACAGCAAAAGATTAGGTCCGGATTGCCCCAAAGTCATCGCTTGCGGATCATGGACCTGCAGCCCGGAATTGGATGAAATCGTACCGCCCGGTTCCAATCTTGCCAGATTCGTAAACTTTTTCCGCCGTCTTCCGAATGAAGCATGTCCGCAAAGTCTGAAACATTTTATTCATCCCGGCACCAGTCTCGCACGTGCTTTTGATGCCTATTTTGAAAAAGGCGGCCGGTTCAGGGAAGGCTCCATGTTCCTGCCGCTGGATGAAATCAACTGAAGAAAATCCTGCTGTCGGAACGCAATCCGGCAACAGGAACGTACTCGGAAATCATTCGCCCGTTTGCCCGGCATACCAACGCCATCGGAACCGGAAGAAAACCGGAACGTTTTCTTCCAGTTGGTCTCACATCGGTCAGAGGATTTCTTCCGCTTCTGCAGTCCAATGGTTCAGCATTTCCTCTCCGCGCCACATATCACGCAAAAATGCCTGGTGCGCAAATTCCGCATCCACCCATTCATGGATTCGCGTAAATCCGTAGGAACGCCATTCCGTAAAGAAGCGATTGAGTTCTTCCGCATCAATCTTTCCTTCCAGTTTTGCCCGGCGTTTCAAACGCAGATACCATGGGCAGAACTGAATCCGTTTAATCCGGATCCACTTGACCGGATCGTCCTGAACCGCTTTCTCCGCCTTATTCAGAATCGCTTCATATACCGACAGCATTTCTTCGGACACAAAATCCTGAACGGGCGCATCATTGAATCCTACGTGGATATTGTCTTTTTCACATTTTTCGCATATAGTTTCGATGTATTCACGCACATATTGCGCGGCTTTCCCGTAGTAATAATCCAGAAATTCCGTGATATGCTTTTCCACATCGCAATACGGGTCCCAAAGCAGCTTTGCTATGATGTACTGGCGCAATTCAATCAAATCCGGACCGCCGCCTAACTTGGAGTTCCCCTGCTCAAAAACGCCTTTCGCATGGTTTTTTACAAACATCTGCATATTCGGCTGCAAGGTATGCCAGTTCGGATGCGGCGTGGGATAGTGTGAAAAACAGGTCACATAATCCCAAATGTACATCCGGTTGCACATCTTGCCCCAATCCTGCAGATCCGTCACAAAGCTGGAGTGGGTCCCGTCCGGATGCTCCACTCCGCGTGTCGTGTCGTCACAACTCTCCATCGGATGCGAAAAGCAGCATTCAATTGAACAAAGCCGGACGCAGACGTTCTCTACAGGACGCGTTTTTGTCGGCGCCGGACGGGTATACTGATATGCCAGTGTATCAAAAATCACTTGCGGAAACTCATCTTTCAGCGCCGTTGCAATGGCATTGATAAAACGGATCATAGTACCGGAAGAAGAACCTTCTTCCTGATCCACTTTCGCACATTCCGGACACGTGCAGTTGCAACAGTTATCCATTTGCGAAATGGAAATAATACGGCACTCGGGATGGGACTTCAATGCCGCACGGACACGCTCTATCGCTATTTTCAGAACATCCGGATTGGTCAGACAACGCTGTCCCAACAGTGGATTTTCCGGAACATAGCGTTTCCCGTCACGCATGGAAAAATATTCCGGATGCGTTTTCCCGAACTCTTTCTGCGGAATTACCTGGTCCATACTGTGTACAAACCATGCATAGCGCATCGAACCGCCGAATTTCTCCTTTATCGTTACGCCATTGATACGCTGCTTTACGGAAAACTTCTGATAACGTTCAAAATCAATCGTATTATGCAGACGGTATTCCAAAATCGGCACCTGACGGATCTCTTCATCCGGCAGCACCACCGCGGGATCATACGGAACCTTTTCATCTCTCGGCGTAAAGAAACGGCAGCCCATACGTTCCAGCAGTTCATACGAACCATAAATCACTCCGCGGATACCGCCGGTAATCGTAAACGCAGTTTCCGACGGCTGCAAACAGAACCCGTCATCTCCAAGTGAGGCATCGGTAACCTGATTCAAAATCAGTCGTTTCATCGTTTTTTCCACCGGGGCATCGGCGGATACGATTTCAAATACTTTTCCGGTCATCATGCCGAAATAATAACGCAGCTCCCGTGCGGCGTATTGGCTTTGGGCAGAGTCGGTATTGGCAACAATCACAAATGCGGGTGATCCGTTCTCAAGCAGGGAATTTTTCATAATTCATTTATCCTTGGTTATTTTGGGGGTAGATTCATTTTGGGAAATATACGGCAAAAATTGTTCCTTTTCAAGCAAAAAAAACACTTTTCTCAACAGAAAAGACCCAAAGTTAGGGGATAGGGGTCAGGAAATAGGGGATAGTTTTTGGGAGGAACGCAGAGTTTCCCGGCACAAATAAAAACAGGTCTTACAGGTCTCGTTTTTTTATCCCGTACGAGCAATCGCGAAAAACCACTAACCACTATCCACTAATCCCTGTTCCTCAAACATTCCAGCCCGTATCGATTTCTTTCTCTATGGCAATAACGGAACTGTCCGGCAACACAAGCCTGCCCGGAATGTTATCCGGCAGTTCTGCATGGAATTGGACTTTCCCTTTCTCCCGTTTCCAGAACACCTTGATTTTTCCGTAAATTGTCTCATACGCGGCATCCATGTAATCCAGGGAAAGAATCGGGCAAGGTTTGAGTACGACCTCCCGGAATCCCGGCCGAGAAAAGGATGGTTCAATTCCGGCTGCGTACTGCATCATCCATGCAAAAAGGTCTCCGAACATAATGTGGTCATGGGAGGAATTGCCTGCGAAATTTTCGCAAAGGGTAGTCTCACCCTTCCTGACCCAGTGACACCAGCCCGGATACTGGTCCTGCACAAAAATTTTGAATCCGTCATCCGCGTACCCGTATTCCGCAAGAACACGCGGAACAAATTTTGCTCCGACGATACCGAAATCGGCTATATGGCGATCTTTGCGAACCTGCTCCACAAGCATTTGCACGGCGGAATCGGCATCTTTTCCATGGCAAAAACCGAATTTCACGGCAATTGCAAGGGCTGTTTTTTCATTTCCCGCAAATGACCCGTTCCCATTGGAAAACTCACAATTGAATGCTTCAAATACCCGTGCCGCTTTTTCCGAATACCGTTTGACATCCTCCTCATAGCCGAAAAGACGGGCTGCATCAATCAGAATTTGCAAATCGTGATAATACCACGCCGTCGTCACAAATTCCGGAACAACCGCCCGTTCACGGAACGGATGCTGCCAATCGCCAAGTCCGAAACGGACGATATGCCCTTTGGCAAGACTTTCCGTAAAAGACAGGACTTGTTTGAACGGCTCGTAATTTTCACGCATCGGCACCGCATCCCCCCGGTAGATATAAATGCTGCGGGGTATTCCGAGAAGAATGGTATCAAACATGGTCCCGTTTCCCCAATTATATCCCCACCCCGATGTCGGCGCCATGCCGGGCAGCTGTCCATCCGGACGCATACAGTCACGAATCGTACCGAGCCATTCCCGGTATGTCTCTTTGCCGTCAAAGAAAAAAAGCCCTGTGTCCGATGCCAACTGGGTATCATTCAGCCAGCCGTTCTTTTCACGATGCGGACAATCCGTCGGTATCCCCACAAAATTATTGAGATAGGACCAGTATGTACACTTTTTAAGAGCATTCATATCCGGATTGGAACAAGTAAAATCACCGAGTTGCCGGACGTCACTGTGAATTGCCTGGGCGGTAACGGCCAGCAGCTCCGCCTCGCCGGTAATTTCTACGGAAACATAACGGAAACCATGATACGTGAAACGGGAATGCCAGACCTCCGTACCCTCCCCTTTCAGGGTGTAACGGTCCGTCTGAAACTCTCCGCTTAAAACGTATTGCGATATATTTTCCAGTTCAAGCGAACCATCCGGTTTCAGAACATCGCTGTACTGGATTTTTATATGGCTTCCCGCAACACCGCGTACTGCGATTTCTGCGCGCCCTGCAATATTCTGTCCGGCATCCCATATTTTTTCATGCAGTTTGCACATCGGAAATATTTGAGTAACCCGGCACGGCGCCGAAGTCTGTTCGTATAAAACACCGCCCGGACCAGCGGTAATGGCTGCCTGCTGCCAGCCGGAATCATCAAATCCGATCCGGTCCCAGCCCGGCATCTCCAGACGGGCATCATAATATTCTCCGTTGCGCAAAGCATTGAACGTAACAGGTCCCTCTGTCGTAACCTTCCAGGAATCATCACTTGCCACTACCGTCTTACCGCCTGAAGTAAGTTCAAGAAGCATTTTCGGATAATCACGCCAGACTGCCTTGTCAAAATGCCATACATCAGCCGTCTGACAATTGTAAAGCCCGTTTCCGAGAATAACGCCAATGGCATTGCGACCGACAACAAGATAAGGTAAAATATCATACACAAGATAACCGGCATGGCCATCATATTTTGCCTGCGCCGGAGCAAGTTCATAATCACTGACTCGCTGTCCGTTAATCCAAACCTCATGAAAACCAAGACCGCAAATGTACAACCGGCAGTCTTTTACTTCCGCGAGTTCAAACTCCTTGCGAAAAAAAGGAGCCGGATAATCCGGTGCCCGCCAATCCAGCATATTCTTGCCAAAAGAAATCCAGTATGCATTCCAGACTCTTGTATCAGAAAAAGACATTTTCAAACTCCTGCTGTGTGTAAATTTCATTTTTTTAGTCCTCTAATTACTTAACACTTTTACCGCCCGTTTTCAAGTTGATACAATAGAAAAAACACACTTTTTCAGTCGCCAGTCTCAAAAGTATCCCTATCCACTAACCCATTCCACCTCGCCTTGCACAATCACGATAAACATCCGGCATTTTTGAATGATTTTATAGGTCCTATAGGTCCTATAAGTCCTATTTTTCCATCCCGTCCCGAGCAATCGCGAAAAACATCCGGTGTTTTCCATTCCGCAACACTCCCCCCTGACCAATTACGATGATTATACAATAAAAATTGCAGAAAGCACTTGTATTTTCCCCTTTTTTGAACTATACTATAATATTCGTAAATTTTAAATTTGCCGTGAGAGTTAAATACCGGAGAGAATTATGTCCAATCAAAGTATTCATACACAAGAGCGTGAACCCCGTTTCATAGCATTGCTCCCGTTTTTTGTTTTTGTTATCTTCTATCTTGGTCTCTCCATTTGGGCTGGCGATTTCCAGAAAATACCCGTTCCTATTGCATTTTTAGTGGCTTCGGCTTCTGCAATCCTGCTCAACAGGAAACGTTCCCTTTCTGACAAGGTGGATGTATTCGCAACCGGCATGGGCGACATGAATATCATGCTGATGTGCCTTATTTTCATCCTTGCCGGGGCTTTTGCCACAATTACACAGGAAATGGGAGCTGTCAATGCGGCAGTGATTATCACCAGCCACGTCATGCCGCCATCCTTCATCCTCGCAGGGATATTCCTCGCTACATGCCTGATTTCCGTTTCCATCGGCACCAGTTGCGGTACGATCGCCGCTATGGGGCCGATTGCTGCAGGACTCGTTGCACCTATGCATATTTCTCCGGAAATCATGATCGGGGCAGTAATCAGCGGTGCAATGTTCGGTGACAATCTGTCTATGATTTCCGATACGACGATTGCAGCAACCCGTACACAGAATGTGGCTATGAAAGACAAATTCTATGCCAACTTCAAACTGGTACTTCCTGCAGCAATCATAACGTTCGCCATCTACCTCTTCATGGGACAGTCCAATGCGGAAATTACCACGACCGAAGTTATTACCTGGAAACACATAGTAGCCGTTATCCCGTATTTGCTGACACTTTTCCTGGCTCTCTGCGGAATCAATGTGATGATCCTCCTTTTCTTCGGCATTATTCTTGCTTACGCCATAGGGCTCCTCACCGGTACCATCGGGTTCTGGTATGGTCTCAGCGTCTGCGGAAAAGGTGCTATAGGCATGGCGGAAACCTTGATCGTTGCAATTCTCGCAGGTGGCCTGCTTAATGTAATACGATGGAATGGCGGAATTTCCTACCTGCTGAAAAAAATCACCGCTTCGGTCAAAAACACCCGGGGATGCGAGCTGGGAATCTTCCTGCTGGCCGGTCTCATTACCACTTTTACTGCCAATAATACGGTCGCAATTTTAATCTCCGGCCCCATTGCAAAGGGACTGGGCGAAAAATACGGCGTTGTCCCCAAACGTGTCGCAAGTTTACTCGATATTTCCTCCTGTATTACAATGGGATTTCTTCCATACGGAGCTCAGATGCTGATGGCTCTCGCAATTGCACAATCTGCCGGTTTGGAAATACGAACTCCACACCTGATCGGTTCCCTCTATTATCTGTGGCTGGCTGCTGCAGTCCTAATACTCGCTATTATTTTCCAAAAACGTTCAAATGAAAATGAAATGATAAGTTGAAAAATCAACTCCTATAATTCCCCAAGGGAATGCCGATCCTGTTTCACATCGGAACATCCCCCGAAAATAACAATTAGGAAAAACGCCATGGGTACTGAAGACTTTACCATCAATACAGATAACACTAATTCACCAGTTAGTTTAACCTTTGGCTTCACACCCAATGCCATACATACTGCCACTGCCCCGGGAAAATCCCGCTTTCCAGGTAGTTTCCGGCAACAGCAATAACGGAGAAAATGACAAATGA
>CALCCZ010000275.1 GCA_937900075.1 uncultured Lentisphaeria bacterium | reverse complement strand
AGAACGGCGAAGTCTATCAACAAGGCACCTACGAAAACGGTGTGAAGGTAGGTGTATGGAAAGTGTTTTTTGATGACGGCAGCCGCTGTGCCGTGGAATACCACACTGGCAACGGCACCAACCAGGAATGGTATCAGAACGGAGAACTCAAGAGCGAAGTGGAGGTGGTAAACGGAAAGAAGTCTGGCATCTACAAATCTTGGTACAACAATGGTCAACAGCATGACGAAATTCCTTATATCGACGGCTCCAAAGAGGGTTCCGCCCGTGAATGGCACGAGAATGGGAAACTGAAATTCGAAGGTACCTATCGCAACAACGAACTCAACGGTCAAGGCACTTGGTGGACAGAACGCGGATTCAAAGACATGGAAGGTCTCCTCGTTGACGGAGAGCAAGACGGAGTTTGGAAGTTTTACTGGCGCACCAACGGCAAACTTGGCATCGTTGGCAACTACTTCCAGTTTGTACTCAGTATCTTTTTCCAGACTTGCGGAAATAGCAGAAGCAGTCCCGGTTCCGCTCACAAACGAACCGGTACCAACAACCTTCCAGGTACCGTTTACGTTCTTGGAAAGCACCAAATCCAACTGTGTTTTCTCCATAAGCGTATTGGCAACAGATTCAATACCGAATGTACCCCAACCACTGCCGGCAAGGTCACCCTCAACATCCAAATCGTATGTACTGAAATAGAACGTATCCGTAGTATTGGAAACTCCGACCCAGTCTGTTTTCACGTCCTCTTTGATTTTACGGATGTTGCCCTGTGCTTCATCAAATTCCATTGTGAAGGTATCACCTTTATTCTGAATATCAACGAGGGTCCCTATCGTGAGTTCCGAGTACTCCGCCTCGCTCTTGAAACGGTAGGCACCGCGTCCAAGAACAACACTGTCACCCTCATCACCATTGAGTTTGATAGAGTTATTGAACGATCCGTCATTCAGAGAATACAGCTCACCACCTTCTTTGTCATTGAACCGAATCATCGTAGGTCCGGTAACGAAAAACACTCCGGAATAAAGGCCAGTGCCTTCACCCAGATGGTTGTCTTCTGAAAGATTTCCGCTCACCTGAAGGGTTCCAGTTGCAGTGTCTGTGTACAAAACAGTATAGTGGTTTTCAGCACCGGTAACATCAACGGCATTTCTCTTTTCATCCAAGGAACCGGAAATCGTATAGTTGGCATTGCAAGCGCCCTTGCCTTTATCCGATGTTTCAACAACATACTTGTAGGTACCACCCCACTTGGTCATATATGTGATGGAACCACCCTTCGTGACGTATTTTCCTTCATTCTCATCATATTCGTAAGTATATTCCTGCGTACCAACCTCATTCAATTTCGTTCCGGAAAGTTCATATACCGTCAACTTCAGCGTCGTAACATCTGTCGTCGTTCCGCCAGTCACAGTAAGAGAAATCGACATCTCGCCAAACTCGGCAGTACCATTTTCAGCATATTCCGCGACAACGTGGTTCATGGTAGCAACATACTCATCTTCTGCGTCTCCCAAACCGACCCATCCTTTAATATCCTTACTCCAGTCAGCCTCTGCAGTCGGATTTTCCTTGATGGAACTCATCAAATCTCCTTCACCATCAGCGCCCCCGGTCACGCCAAAGGTCAGTGCCTCGTCGGGCTGAACCAAAGGACTCGTCTGAATATATAATTTTTCAGCAACAGTCTTCACGTAATAAATTCCGGAATCCAATATGGCGCCTTTGGAGGAATGAGTCAGAGAAACCATCTTACCGGTTCCGTCATTCATAGATAATGCCGTAATCTCATCGCTGAAAGTAACAACCGTAGGTCCATCCACCTTGAAAGTCAGGTAGCTGTCAGCAGCCACAGTACGTTCCGTGGAGAAGAAGGTTGTTCCGCCATCGTTGGTTACAGCATACGAAGTATTTCCGGAATCATCGAACTCGTCCTCCGGAACCGATGAATTCTTATCAATCCATACAGCATTCGCAGGATCAAAGGCGGAGGAATCAGTCAACAAGACATAACGGTCATTTTCGTCCAGATAATACGTCTTCCCAGCTTCAAATTGTGTAGCCGCCTCAATGGCGAAGTAACGCCCTTCCTTCCATTCAGATTGAGTGACCAGTTCTCTGTATATGTCCGCAGTCGCAGAAATCGAATATCCGGTCATCTTGTCCGTCTTCGTAATCCCTACTGCCTCTCCTGCAGCAGATTGTACCATCACCACATATTCACCGTTCATCAGGTTTTTCAACTCGTATTCAAATTCCGATTTGGGAACTGCGGTTTTCTTCACTATGGGAGTCAATGTACGGATACCGTTAATGTCTTCCGTCACACGGAAAATGCTGTAAACAGCACTGCCGACAGCCGCATTTTTGATGGACAACTTGTATGACCCGGAATTCTTTTCATCCACGGTAAACGTGTAGTAGTCCGTAGCATCACCATATCCGACCCAGGCATTCTTTTTATCAAGACCGATCTCTGAATGGTTGAATTTCAAAGCCGTAGCTGTCTGCCACTTGTTGTTCGTAATGTCAAAAATCGCCTCGTAACAGTCTTCCGGTATCGGATCACCGACGTTAAGTTGCGCAACCTGATATCCAAACGCGACGTCATATTCGTAATAGGTCTTTCCGGCAAGAACCGTCGTATCCTCGGTTGGGGCATAAACATTTTCCTGGAACGAACTTGCAGAACGCGTAATCATCGCTCCAGTCGGAACTTTTGCCGTAGTGGAAATGTAATACGTTCCCGGTCCCAGCGTCAAGGTACTGTTCTTCGATGAAAGTGATATTTTCTTCATTCCGTTGCTGCCGTTATCCTGATACAGCGTAATACCCGTAACCGTCGCAAACGCCACATCATAATAACTATCCAACTTGAAGTAATATTGTTTCGCCTCAGCGGAATCAAGTACATCCGTATCTATTTGGGCAAATAACTGTGTGAATTCCGTATTTTCCACAGCATTGACATTCAATGTATATCCCGTGTTCTTAACAGCAGACTTCTTGTTCAGATTTTCAACCTTGATATAATATCTGCCTTCCAGCAAATTAACAGCCTTCGTTTCAGCCCCGGAAGAGGAAGTAACAATTGTCTTCAAGGCATCGGTATCACCGGGAACTACGGAACCAATCGGCAAATAACCCTTCCCGTCATCAACTGCACGGTAAACCGTTATTTTCGCAGCTTTGGCAAAATCCGTACCATCCAGTGAGAAAGTATAACTTCCCAGGGAATCAGCCGTAATATCAAATGTAAACCAGTCCACACTGTCTGTATAACCGATCCAGTCCGTATACTGCGCAATCACTTCCCCGGTCTCGGTATTATTCAACCTTTGAGAACCGGTCATCACATCATCAACATTATTGTTCATGGTAAACAAACTGTTATCCGCATAAGCCATAATGATGACGTCGGAACTGACGCCCTTGGCGGCATTCAAATTCTCTACAGACACAAAGTACCGGACATTCTCAGCCTGCTCAATTTGAATTGGCGTTGTGTATAAATCCGCATCCGCCTGAGTCGTGATCGTCTTGATGGCTTTCAATTTCGAATCATTCGTCAAGGTGTACAGCGTAACTTTCAACTTGTCATCACCGCCAACACTTTCAACTCCGAAATTATACAGGTTCAAGGCATTGTTCCCGCGGAAATCAAGTTCCGTAAAAGCAATCGTGTCGCCAACCTTCAATACCGTATTGAAAACTTCTGTACCGGCCGTTTGCCCCTTCTGGGCAATATCCATCTCTGCCACATGCGTGGATTTGTTGACATGGCGGGCAGCTATCCAATTCTTGGCATTTTTCACATTCTGCGGTTGAACAGGATCCTCCAGAGGAACCTTATGGAGTTCTTTGGTTACAGGATCCATCTCCATCTTGAAACTGCCGTCCGCATTACGCTGGTATTTCGTCAGTGTCGTTGCAAAAACATCCGCTGCAATCAGCTCAAATTCATAAGATGTGGCATTCTTTCCTTGAAGCTGGACTGCATAATAACCGGCTTCCAAAACTACACCCGCTTCACTCACAACACCCTTCTTCACAGACAGGGAAACAGACTTTTTCAAGGACTCGTTCAACAAAGTTATCGTTCCCGTGAAATCTGCATCAAAATTCAGTCTGCCAAAGGAATAAATACCGGCATCCAGATACCCCGTCAGGAATGTCTTCTTGACATTCGCACCGGAATATTCCTCTTCCCCTTTCATCCCGCTGTTATGATACAGGGAAATTTCCGGATCCACCACATTCACATCGTTTACAACAATCGTCCGGGTAAGTTTGTCCGCGCCATTTACAATAACACTTAATTCATAAATACCGGCAGCAACCCCCGTAAACACGGCTTTCTCACCTCCGTTTTCTTCATAACGGAAGGTTTCTGTTTTCTTGCTTTCCAAATCAAAATCAAGACCTTTCCAGATCTCATTGCCGGATACCATGTCTTTCAAACAATAAGCAATGGTGCCATCCTCAGTATCATTTCCGTAATTGGAAATCTCACAGGTTACAAAAATGTTATCGCCCGTATGGATATAGGTGGAACTGTCAGCGTCTTTGCCGGATGCAACAATGATATCTCTGAATTTGTCATCCGCATATCCCGCTTCCGGAGCTTCCACTTTCAGAATAAGCTGATTCTTCTTGTCAAGGAACAGCGTGTACCGGTATCCCTCAAGATCCGATTCCTCACCGGACTCGGGAAGCACTTCATACGTTTGACCGAGAGTCATTTTTACTTCACGGCCTTTGATCTTCGCATTGACTGCCGTTTCGTAAAATTCATAATCCGCCCCGGTCTGTGACCCCCAGAGATATTGAAGCAAAGATATTTCACCATTGAAATTTCCCGCATTCGTAGCAAGAATATACTCGCCTGCCATCTGGTTCGATGCCAAGTGAATCTGAAAACTGTTGGAACTGTTGCAAACTTTATCAAGATTGGTAATGCAGGGACCATCGGCAACAGTCCGGTTTGTCAAATCAAAATCAATAATGGCGTAGGTCGAACTCACATTGCCGTCCAAAGATACCTGACCCGTCAATTTCGAGTTCTTAAGCAACTGAAGCGTCGCACCTTTGCTGACACTGACGTTCGCCAACGTTCCCAATGCCCCGACTTCAAATGTCGCGCCTTTCGTTACCACAATGTCTTTGGCAATTCCGCCACTTCCAACAGTAAATTTCTGGGTTGATGTCACGGATATATCATAAAACCCTGCGCCATACTCAAATGCAACATATCCGGAGGTTCCCTGTACTCTTGAAACAGAAGTATTTGTATATACGATGTCATCCGGGAAATCAGGATCGGTAGCACGGGCTGCTGTAAAAGAAATGATACCATTCTTGTAAATCCGGATCTTTTCGGCATCAACATTATCCAACACACTCAAGGTTCCCTTCGCACCAACAGCGATATTGGTCAACTTGGATCCGTTATTCGCGGTGAGCATACCGCCATCCAGTAAACCGTCCTTGACATTCGCCGCCTTGGAAAGAGCCTTCTGGGTTTTTGTCAGATATACTGCATCAATATCTTTTCCGACATACGAAAATTTCCGCTTGTTGAAAGTACCCGTCCATGCCGTATTGGCAGCCAGTGTAATGTTCATAACCGCACCGTTAGCCAGTGTCGTATTATATGCCTTAGCACCTTCCGCCACACTCATCACACCGCCACTTTTTACAGTAATATTATTGGCTGTTGCGGTACCAGTACTCAAACCATTTGGCTGCACTTTCAGATTAAGGGTACCGCCGGAAAAAACGGTACTGTCGGAAATATCAGCAAGCGGAAATATATCAGTAAGTCATAACGGACACAGCTATACAGTTACGGCAAATGCAAATTTATCTGCCACAAGCCATTAATAAAGGAGAATAAGATATGATTACAAAAAACAGAAGTGAGGGCCTCGGTGAAGAGGTCAAGCGCAGAATCGTTATCGGCACGCA
>CALCCZ010000274.1 GCA_937900075.1 uncultured Lentisphaeria bacterium | reverse complement strand
AAGCGAAAGTGCAAATGTCAAGACTTTCACTGTCCAGCAACTTCTCCGTCTCCCGCAAAATCCTTTCGCAAATGATGTTGCTAATATTACGGAACAGATTATAAAAATGGATGAAAAAACTCCTTACAGAGAGTGGGCAATCCAGAACATCTTCCGTTCCCTTTCCGAAAAAAGCAATACGTTTGCCGATGCCGTCAAACTTGCAAATAACCCGGCTGCTAAATTTTCACCCAACGCACAGCTTGACAACAATCTTATTCTCGCGGAAAGAGCCTTCACCGTTATGCATGACAACAAGACGGCAGCTGCCGCCTTTGATAAGGTAGTCGCTGGCATCAAAGCAATGAAAGCAGAAGAAAAGGCTTTAGATGGCAAAAAACTGACTCCGCAAGAGGCTCAGCTCAAGCGGAATCTTTCCCAAAACAGCACAAACAAAATCAATCAGTTGAACCGTCTGGCTACTTCTGTCTATCTGTTCAGTGATAAGGATTTCGGTATCAGTTCTTTCAATAAGCTGAAAGTTTTCTTTGATGAAAATGCTGTCACGACTTTTGAACTCGGAGCACTCGGCATTTGCGCACTCAAAAACAGTGATGATGCTGAATACAACAAAATCAAAGCTAAAGTCATCGCCATGCCTTACGGGCCCCTGCGGAAACAGATCATCATGCAGTATCTTGTTCCCAATACCCGTGCCGATGAAGCTCGCACACTGCTGGAACTCGAACTGAAAAATCCCGCCATCACACCGAGAGAAAAATTCGATATTCTGAACGCTCTCCGCGGTCGTTGCGGTAATCTCGCAGCCTTCCAGCGTGGTTTCTGGACACCCGGTACCTACACCAACTGGGGCAAATATACAAAACAGCTGGTCGCTCTCAATGATGCCCAGGAAAAACCAATCGTCAATGAGCATTTCTTCTTCAAAAATGCAGAAACCGCTTACACTTATGGCGATTTTGATTTTGCCCTTGACCAGATCAATCGCGCAATCGCTAAAAATTCTGTTCCCTACACCGATACCGCTGTCATGATCTTCCTCCAGCGGAAAGATACTGCCAAAGTGTCTGAACTCGTTGCTAATTTCTGCAAAGCGAATCCGCAGCCGGAAAAAAATCTCCATTGGCGTGTTATTGATTTCTTCAATAAAGGCGGAAAATCTGCCGATTTCGACAAAGCTTTCGCAAATGACAAGCTGACCTCTGCACAGAAACTCAATACCCTCAGAAATGCTTCTGAACTCCTTTTCCGCGGAAAACGGTTCGATATCTGTCACGATATCTACAATGATATCCAGAACAACCGCTTCATCTCCCTGAAGCCGTTGACATATCAGGCTATCTACGTGAAGAATCCCCCGCGTACTGCCGATGGTTTCACTCGCACAAATTACTTCTCCAACTGGAGCAAAATGGAAACCCGTTTCCGCCCCTACGGAGATTGCCCCGCGGTAAGCGCGGATACCGATGCAAAACGCTTCCTGAAAGATGCAAAACAGCCGGAAATCAATTCTGCTTGGAAAACCGGTATCTGCGTACTCTATGATGAAATCGGCGCTCACATCTTCGTACAGTGCGAAGATCCCGAAGTTATTGAGGTCATTCAGGGAAAACGTGATGGCGGTACACTCGAATGCACTTTCCGCCCGAACAATGACGCACCGTATAATATGTGGTTCGTTGAAGGTATGCCCGGTTGCAATGACAGTGTAAATATCGATTTCGCATCACCCTCCCCCAGATACAAACTGACCAACGATACAATTTTCCGGGATGCTTGCCTCTCTGAAACCGGCGTCGTCGCTCATTTCAGTATTCCCTGGTATTCCTTCCCCAATGACATCCCATTCGGCGACAAGGTGTGGTATCTCGGTCTCCAGCGCTGGTGCAAAGGCGGCGGATTTACGATTTCCGGACAGGTTCATGAACAGGCTCGTATGTTGAATATCAAATTCAATTTCAGCAAAGACCAGGAAAGAACCATCAAGCAGAATATCTGTAAAACCGCTTTCAACACGTACAGAAAATCCTTTGATACCGGAAATTCCGCATATCTCTGGCAGAGGGATGTTGAACTCGGCGACCCCGAATTCTTCAAAATCGCTCTGGAACCTCTTGTCAATGAACTTGACCAGGCTGGAAAACTGCTGGATGATCCCAAGGCTGATTTCAACATGATTTACGAAAAATATGTCCCGCAATGGGCAAATTTCGAATATATCATGGCTGAAAAACGCAAAAACTACCTCAGAGAAAAATTCTTCAAATAAATTTTTCCCCGAAATAGAACATTCACTGACGGCGACTCTGAAAAGAGCCGCCGTTTTTCTTTTTCCCCAGTAAGCGGAATAATGTTTTCAGTTTCCAAACGGATTCATGAAAATCCTGATAATAGTCATTCGTCTTGAACAGCATTTTTTGTTGAAACAACACATTTGCAAAGAGTGTAATAAAAAATTACTTCCGTTATGCGTTGCTGTTTTCAAAAAAAACAACCTGTTCTCAAAAAGAATTACGAAATTTATAAAAAAAAAGCGTTTTTTTACCTCGTCTGGAATAATTTGACTTGCAAATTATTTATTTTGATGTATATTTCTGTGTTGTTTATTTTTTGATAAGAGAATTATTATTCAGAAAGGAGTGTCTATGCTCAAAGAAAACATTAAAGTCTTGTTTTCTGCCACTAAACGCAATGATGAAAACATTAAAGAAACCCTTGAATATCGAATGTGGAGAGCGTTGCTGACTGTCGCTGACGGTATACAGGATACTGTTGTACGGGAATTTCTGCACGGGAAAAAAGATGTAAGTCTCAAGCAGCACATGGTCATGAGAAAAGTATGCGATATGATGAGTACCCAGCCAAAGGGAATTCCCCTGAAGGATTTGGCTTCCGCATTATATCTTACCCCGGGAACAACTTCAGAACTCGTAGAAAAGCTCGTTAGAAAAGATGCTCTGAAGAGAGTACAGAATCCTGATGACAGACGTGCCGTTATGATTACTGTCACGGAAAAAAGCAAAAAAATGCTTATTGCTGCAGAAAAACGCATTAATGAGTACATCAAGGATGTTTGGAACGGCTTTGAGGAAGCAGAAAAACAAAACATTATCGGGAGTCTGGAAAAACTTGTAAAGAAGATTAACGAACAGACTACTGCGATTGAGACAAAATAAATTTTATGAAGGATAAAATAATGAAAGCCAAAAATCTTTATTTGACACTGTTTGCTGTAGCAACGTTTTTTACCGCTGCAAATGCAACAGCACAGGGAAATCAGGCTCCGGCAGTTTCTGTTGGTCCCGTTGTTACTGTAAATGAAAACTTTACCCGGAAATATGCAGGCCGGTTGTACTCAATTCAAGACGTTTCACTGCCCGCCCGTGTTTCCGGAAAAATCGAATATATTGTAAAGAAATGCCCTTCTTGCGACTACCTGTATAAAGAAGACTTGAAACCGTGTCCGAAATGCGGAGTAGCTTACGCTGACGGTGAACCTTTGGAAGGTAAATTTGTAAAAGCAGGAACATTGCTGATCAAATTGGAAGACACTACATACGTTGCCGCTAAAATGGCAGCCGACGCTCAGATTTCCCAGGCAAAAGCCCAGATTTCTCAGGCAAAAGCCCAAATGGAAACGGCACTTGCTACAGAAGCCGGAGCAAATGCGGAAATCAGTCAGGTCACAGCAAAACTCAAGAAACAAACAGCTTTGCTCGAATTGGCAAAAATCAATATGGAACACGCAAAAAAGGAATTAGAGCGCCAAACTACACTGAAAAGCGGTAATGCCACTACAGAACAGGCATTTGATGAATCAGAACGGGCTTACCTGGTTGCTCAAGCCACTGAAGTTTCCAGTGAGGGCGAATTAGCTGCCGCACAAGCCGACATTGTGGCAGCACAGGCAAAACTCGCTACTGCTAAGGCAGCAAAATCTGCCGCAGAAGCTGCTCATGCTGCTGCGACTGCTGCTCTCGCCGCTGCGGAAGCTTCCCTGAAGGATGCCGAAAACAACCTCTCCTATACACGCATCATAGCAGATTTCGAAGGAAAAATCGGTAAAATTGCATTCTCCAGCGGCAATTATGTTACACCTTCTTCCGGTCCCCTTGCCCAGTTGATAAAATTTGATCCGATTTATGTAGTCTTTTCCATCAGCGAACAGGATTTCCTTTCCAACTATGGTACCGTGGAGGCTCTCCGTGAAAAAGGAATCGTACGTGTTCGTATGGCGGATATTCGAAGAACACTCTATGACAAAATTGCACCGATTTGGATTGTGGACAACAAGATAGACAATACAACTGGTACAATCAAAATCTGGGCAAGAATGAGTAATACGGAACAGCGTTTAACCCCCGGCGGTATTCTGGATGTCTATCTCTCCAAAAAGGACGGAGTTCCGGTTCCTGCCGTCCCGATTTCCGCCATCCAAAGCGCAAAAGCCGGACAGTTCGTATATGTTCTGAACGGCGACAACAGTGTTATCCCCACACCGGTTATCACGGGTGATGTAATCGGTGACCTCAAAATTATCAAAAGAGGTTTGAATGTCGGACAGGAAGTTGTTATTGATGGTGCCCACAAAATCATTCCGATTCCCGGTACAAAACTAATGGTAACCCCCATCCGCAAACCAGCCGCAGCCGTTTCGACCGCAAACTGATCCCGCGCGTTTCAACGGAAAGTGAATTAATATATGTTTTCAAGAATTTTTATTGAGCGTCCAAAGCTCGCTATTGTTATTTCAATTGTCACAGCCTTCGCCGGGTGGCTTTGTACCACCCATATTCCAATTGCCGAATATCCGGAAATAGCACCGCCATCTGTCATGGTCATTGCAAACTATCCGGGTGCCAGTGCCGAAGAAATCGCCGATACCCTGGCTTCCCCCCTGGAGGCGGAATTAAACGGATTGGAAGATCTTCAATATTTCAGCTCGGAATCCAACAGCAGCGGTACATACGCCGTAACGATTAAATTCAAGTCCGGTACAAACAGTGATATTGCTATGGTGAACGTGCAAAACGCTGTCAAACGTGCCGAACCCCGGCTCCCCGCCACCGTTGTTGCGTTGGGCGTGAATGTCATCAAGCGGTCCGGCGATATCCTCGCCATGTTTGTTTTCCAGGATGAAAACGCAACCGGTGCAGAGGATATGGTAAAACTTGCGAATTTCATGCGCTCCAATCTGAAAGATGAAATGGCGCGTATTGACGGTATCAGTCAGGTGGATATCATGGGCGCCAGTGAATACTCTATGCGCGTATGGCTAGACTCCATGAAAATGGCAGGTCTCAACATGACAACTGCCGAAGTCCAGGCTGCTATTGCCAAGCAGAACATTCAGGCTGCCGCCGGTGCTGTCGGTACGGAAGGAAGCAGTCATTTCCTGCAAATGAAAGTCAATGCTCATGGTCGTCTGAAAACCCAAAGCGAATTTGAAAATATCATTGTCCGTACCACTTCCGATGGTCGTGTGGTAAAACTGAAAGATGTTGCCAGAATCGAACTCGGAGCGGAATATTATTACTGGAACACGAAAAACAATGGTAAACCGAGTATTGCTTTGGTCCTTTACCGTAACTCGGATGCCAACGCCATCAACGTCATCGGCAATGCCCAGAAAAAACTGGAAGAATTAAAGAAATTCTTCCCGCAAGGCGTCACTTACAAAATGGGTTACGACCCAACCGTTTACATCCGTGCAACGATGCAAGAAATCTGGATCACATTAGTCATCACTCTGGTTCTTGTCGTCGCAATTACCTATCTCTTCCTGCAAAACTGGCGCGCGACCCTCATTCCGACACTTACCATTCCCGTCTCCATCCTCGGTACTTTCGTTTTCCTGTATCCCATGGGGTACAGTATGAACCTGCTGACAATGTTTGCTCTGATTTTAGTTATCGGATCTCTGGTGGACGATGCCATTGTGGTTGTCGAAAACGTCATCCGCATTATGGATGAAGAACACTTGCCCGCAAAAGAAGCTACTATCAAAGGTATGGGACAGATCACCGGTGCCGTCATTGCTACTACACTCGTGATTCTGGCAATCTATGCTCCTATCGGTTTCTACGGCGGTATGGTCGGCACCATCTACCTGCAGTTCTCCTTCACAATGTGCGTCGCACTCTGCATTTCCACTGTGAACGCCTTGACATTGAGTCCTGCTCTCTGTTCCATCATTCTGAAACCGGCTGCCCCTTTGAAATTCGATTTCTTCAAACCGTTCAATATTCTCCTGAGCGGATCCAGAAGCATCTATTTGTCATGTACGAAATTCCTTATCCGCCGATCCCTCATCACGGCAATCATCTTCGCAGTGATTCTCGGCGCAAACTATTTCCTCTTCCAGAGAATACATGTTTCATTTCTGCCGGAAGAAGATAAAGGCGTTCTTTTCTGCTCTTTAGACTTGCCACCGGGCGCAACATTGGAACGTACTACAAACGCAACAGGTGAGTTCTATCAGCGGATAAAAGATATTCCCGGTGTTAAACAGGTCACCACAATCAACGGATTCAACTTTTTCAGTGGCGTCGGCGAAAATATGGGTATGTGCTTTGCCGATTTGCATGACTGGGATAACCGTAAAACTCCCGAAACTCAGATTGAACACATCAAAGACAATATCATCAAGGCAACAGCCGATATCCCTGCAGCACGTATCATGGTGTTCCAACCACCCGCAATCATGGGATTGGGTGCAGCCGGCGGTATCTCTTTCATGCTTCAGGCTCGTGAAGGTCAGACTCCAGCTGAATTGGAACAGGCATCCCAGATGCTCACTATGATGCTGATGCAGGATAAAAAACACTTCAAACAGGGATTCACGATGTACAATGCCAGTACACCGGAACTCTACCTCAACATCGACCGGGATCGTGCCGACCAGTATGGCGTTTCTACAGATACCATTTTTGCAACACTTCAGAATCAGTTGTCCGCAACATACGTCAACGATTTCAACCTTGCTGGTTTCACATTCAAGGTTAAAATCCAGTCTGAAGCGGAACAACGCAAAAGTGAAAATACCATCAATGAAGTCTTTATCCCGAACAAAAACGGTGAAATGGTTCCCCTGAGTTCCTTCGCTTCAATCCGGCCTTCCGTCGGACCGCGTGTACTCACCCGTTTTAACCAGATGCTCAGTGCTAACTTCCAAGTCCAGGCAGTATCTGACATCAGCTCCACCGATGCCATGAACATCATCCAGGAATGGGTTGATAAAAACCTGCCGGGCTACAACATTGAATGGACCGATATCAGTTTCCAGGAACGTCAAAACGACGGCAAAATGCTTGTGCTTATGTCTCTGGCTCTCTTCTTTGCCTATCTCTTCTTAGTCGGACAATATGAAAGCTGGACAATGCCGCTGTCCGTCATCTTCTCTGTCGCGGTAGCAACACTCGGCGCATTGATCGGTCTTTCCTGCTTCGGAATGCCGCTCTCCATTTACGCACAGTTGGGTATGATCATGCTCATCGGTCTTGCCGGAAAGAATGCCATCCTGATGGCTGAATTCTCCAAACAGGCCAGAGAAGAAGGTCTTTCCATCCACGATGCCGCCCAAAACGGTGGTAACGTCCGTTACAGAGCTGTGTTGATGACTGCCTATTCCTTCGTTATCGGCGTGTTCCCCATGGTGATTGCCACCGGTGCGGGCGCTGGTTCTCGTCTTTCTATCGGTCATACAACTTTCTGGGGTATGGTACTCGCTTCTGTCGTCGGAATCGTCTTTGTGCCGCCTCTCTGGGCTTTGTTTGAGAAAATTCGCGAGTTCTGCTCTCCTAACGCTAGAAAACATGCTCAGGAAGCAGAAAAGAAACTCGCAGAGAGAACCGCTGCGGAAAACTCCGCTGAAAAAGTCAAGTGATTGCCAATTTGACAACATGACAAATTCTGCGCCGGACGGAAAATACTCCGTCCGGCGTTTTTTTTACCCATTCGATGGTTGTTTCCGGATTTGCCGATAGATAGCATAACATCCAGTCAGAAGCTTCATTCCGGATTCTGCACGAAAAAAATCCATTTCTGTTATTTTTTCGGTAACTTTTTACGGAAAAATTGCGTTTCCTTTGTTTTGGGTCTTGTACTTTGTTCAAATGCTATTATATTATTATAGCAGATGTGTGTTTCCTTTCTGAAACAAATGTCTGCGTTTTTATGAAAATTAACAACAACAGGATTTTATTATGAATCATACATTGCTTTTGTTGCTGCTTCTGCCAGTTTTCCCGTCTTTCACTGAAATCTGGGATAAAAATGAACCTCTTAACCCGATTCTGATTAATACACCAACCAGTACTCCCGCTCCGTGGAATGATGACCAGTTGGCTAAACAACTGCAATATCTGAAAACTAATCCGGATCCCGTTGTACGCAGCCGTATCGCTTTCGACATCGGCGACAGTTACAATTCCGGTTTGTTTTCCGCTTTGGAAACTGCATTAGTAGAGGAAAAGGTACCACAAGTACGTGCCAACATTCTGATGGCAATTGGGAAAGCTCTTTCCTGCTCAAAACTCGTTCATCCCAAAACCAGTAACAAAAATTGTGTTTCTGTAAAGTGGGAAATGAAACACTACAAGGAAATTGAAAAATGCACTCGGTCCTCCTACGAACCGGAAGCACTTGCTGCCAAATATATCTTGAATTTCAATAAATTATCAGATGAACCGGTAAGCGTAGTTACACCCGTGGAAGACGAGCCCTCCTTCAATCAGGCATTGAAGAATTTGAGAGAATGCAAACCGGAAGAAATTCAGAAAATTTGCGCAGCCATACGCGTTGTTGGACGTCACGGCGGCAAAGCATTAATGCAATTGGAACCATTCGTCAATTCAAAGTACTCTCCTGTTCAACTGGCATTAATTGATGCCCTCTGGAAACAGAAGGATCCCGTTTCCATAAAAATCATCATTAATCTCGCTGGGTTAAATCCCAATATAAGTGTGCCGATTGCCGCAATCAACGCCATGCGCCGCAATCCCCTGCCGGAATATGCAAAAGTGCTGGCGGGCGGTTTAATGTACCGGGTAGGCAACAAAATGAATGCTGATCCTATAGTCCGTATGGAATGTTGCCGGGCTCTTACAGCACAAAAGGAACTTCAGGATGGCGTTCTGAATACATTAGGAATCATCATCACCACACCGTATATCAAAAATGGAAAAAATCAAAATTACGATAATCCTGCTGTGCGTGCGGCTGCTTTGATGACTCTGAAAAAACACAGTGACTCTCCTGCTGCCCGTATTAAGTATTCGGAAGTTTGCTCGCAGTTGGAAAAAGATGGTATGCCCGTTTTGTTGAAAGAATATTTCTCCCAGATCAAGGACGGCAGAGCACCGTTCGTATTGAATTTCATTTCTGTAGAAATGACGGTAAAACCTCTTTGAGCGATTACGGATGCTTTTCTCCGCTTTACTGATTCTTCTTATCATCCTGATTGGCTTATCCGGACTTTTCTCCAGTTCGGAAATGGCATTGTTTTCTTTGAACCGGGCTAACGTTCTTTCTTTCAAAAACTCGCCGGACATCTCACAGAGACGGATTTTCGCGATGATGGCGGACTCCCGGTTAACACTGATTACGATTATTTTAAGCAACATGGCAGTAAACAGCTGTATTTCCATGCTGAATGACGAGTTGATTGCACAACTCGCACTTGGAAAAGTGGCAACTATGCTGACATCCGCATTCATCGCCATCGTAATTCTCCTGTTCTTTGGAGAAATCACCCCTATGTCTCTGGCTTATTCCCACGCTGATACATGGGCAAAAACCATTGCTACGCCCTTGTATTTCTGGCGAAAAATTTTATTGCCGATAACAACCTGCGCAGGTTATCTCTGCGGAAAAATTCTCAATGCTTTAGGAAAAAAAACTCAAAAACCTCTCAATTCCGCTGAATTTTTAACCTATCTGGATTCCTGTGTCGAAAAAGGCGCTTTTGCACGCAGCCAGGCAAACTTACTCAAGGAAACTTTCGAATTACGCGAAAAACAAGTCGCAGAAGTTATGCGCCCTCGCGTAAATTTGAATTATGTCCTGGAAAGTGATTCTCCAGAAACAGTATCACAGAAAATCCGTGCAGGCAATCAGGCTTTTTTACTCGTATGCAAAAATAATATCGATGATGCCGAACGACTGCTGGATGTCCTCCGTTTCTTCCGCTTATCTCCAGATCAACGTTCCAATTGGTTACATTCTTCTGCCGTACTCTCTCAGGTGCCATTCCTGCCGGTTCAGACGACTTTGAGCAAAGCATTGACCGCTTTACGCGAAAAAGGACTTTCAGCCGCCTTCGCCGCCGATGAATATGGCGGTCTCTGCGGAATCATCTCCATTCAGGATATCTATTCTGAAGTCGCCGGAAAATCCGTTGAACTTTCCGAGGAACACACCGAATTCTTCAATTTGACACAAGGTCAGTGGATTTTCAATGGAAATTGTCATTTGGATGTCGTTCGAGAACAATCAGATTGGACTGATTGCAATGCGGATGAAACATACAAGGCAATCACCCTCAGCGGTCTTTTCACAGAAATCTGCGGATACATTCCCAAACGAGGAGAAAGTGTCCGCCTGGGTAATTATACCATGCTTGCACTTACAGTCGATAAAAACCATATTAGACGGATTTTGGTCCGTTTCTCCCCGGAAAAGGAGCCTGATAATATATGATGTTCTGGCTCTTCCTTTCCACTTTCTTTATTCTGATGCAGGGATTGTTTGCCGGTATGGAAACCGGAATGGTTTCCATTTTGCGACCTCGTGCGGAACATGCTTTCAAAACGAATCCGGAAAAAAACGTAAATCGTATGATGTTTTTTTTGAATCATCCGAATATTATGATTTCCACAACCCTCATCGGCGTAAATATTTCCGTTGTCTTCGCCTCACTCTCATTTAAAAATTTTATGGCAGCCTGCGGCTTTTCCGGAGGCCTTTCCATTGCCATTTCCAGTATCATCCTCAGTTTGCTCTGTCTTATTGTTGAAATTATCCCTAAAGACTGGTTCCGTCAGTCTCCTTTTCAAAGATGTCTGAACCTCATTCCTCTGCTCCACGGAACCTATACAGTTCTTAAACCGATTGTTCATTTTTTTGCTGCTCTGACCTCTTTCCTGAACAAATACGTGGCAAAAGTTAAAGAAGAACCGCATGAACAGGTTATGAGGCAAGCTTTGAGTCTCTTTATTCGGGAAAGTGAAGGTTATGGCACTTTGGACAGCGCCACAGTTTCTGTACTGAATCATGCGATGAAACTGCCTTCCGTAAAACTTTCCGATTTAGCCACTCCACTTGACGAAGTAAAGTCTGTTCCTTACAATGCAACAATCCGGGAAGCCTTTGATTTTGCAGCAGAACAGGATCTTGAAAAATTGCCAGTTTGCAGAATTTCCCAAGACGGCAGTAAAATCTGTATCGGAGTTTTCGATTCTTACGATGTTATTGCGCAGATTGATGAAGCCCATTGGGAGGAAACAAATGTCTGTTCCTGCATAAAAAAAGCCAATGAACTTTCCTCTGATGATGATTTGACTCTCGCCGTTTCTATCGCAGAGCGGGAACGGGTAGGATTGTTTGTAATCCTGGATAAAAACAAAAAACAAACAGGAGTGCTCACACCGGAAAAAATTGCAGAATTACTTTTTGAATAACCAAACTTAATAAAATCAACAGAAAGGACTATGAAAAATGTCTATCGAACTCGCAAAAGCCTTTTGTGCACGTTTAATGAGCGATGATGAATTCCGTGAAGCTATCGGCGCGGCGGACAATCTTGAAGAAATCAAAAAACTTGTGGATGCTGAATATCAGTTCTCTAAAGATGACCTCCTGAAAGTCGTCAGCGAATTTTCCGGACAAAAAGTGGAAATGTCCGGACTGAAAAAACTCGTTCTCGAAGCATACGAAGAAGAAATCAAAACGGAAGGCAAAGGTTCTACTGAAGCGGTTGCCGCCTGGTTGGATACTCTTCAATAATCTTTTTTCTGTTCCTCTCTTTTCACCAACGTTGTGAAAAAATTTTTCTGCCGTCGGTCTCGTTCCTCAAAATTGAGACCGACTGCCCTTGTTTTTTGTTTTGCCATTTTATAAATCACAGGAGAATGAAATGGAACGTAAACAATGGAAACTTCTTTACACTGCTTATTCTTCCCCAATACAAAAACGCACAATTGAATTTTTGTATCAGGAAACAGGAAAATACCTGTTAAGAGAACCGGGAGAATATGCCATATATACCCTGTCCTGCGAACCGGTTGGAAATAACTTACCTTCCGAAAACGCTATCATTGCTGGAACATTCAATGATTTACCGCTGTTCAACCGTTTTATTGCTCCGGATCAGGTCCCAAACGGAGGATATGCCATCCGCATTGTCGCCAATTCGGATTTCCCGGAAAAGCAAATCATTCTTCTGATCGGTCATTCAGAACAGGATGTTTTGTATGCCGCCATCTCATTTGTTGACGATATACTCCCAATGCTTGCCCCCGTTGTCGGTGATGCGCTGCACTACAACCGTTATCTGTTTAGAAAATCATTCCCCTTATTCGAAAAAATCGTCCCCCCACCCGCCTCTGAAATCCGCAGCGTCTTTACCTGGGGACATACTATCAATGATTATCAGGAGTATATCCGGAATCTCGCAAGAATGAAAATCAATCGTCTCATTCTCTGGAACGAATTCCCGCCACTCAATTCCCAGGAGGTTGTTGATTACGCTCACAGCTGGGGTATTCAGGTATTCTGGGGATTCGCATGGGGTTGGAGTACTTGCTGCAAAAATGCCGATTTGAAAAATCTGGATACATTAAGCAGCAGTATCGTACAGGAATGGGAAAACGTGTGGAGTAAACTCAAGGGCGATGGCATTTATTTTCAATCCTTCACCGAATTATCCGCAAATACAATCAACGGATATTCTGTTGCAGAATCTGCCGTGCGCCTAGTCAATCACACAGCTGAAAAAATCAGAAAAAAATCCCCTTCCCTGAAAATGATCTTCGGTCTTCACGCATGGTCCGTAAAAAATCAGATGGATATTATTGCCAAGACAGATCCCGAAATCGAAATCCTGTGGGAAAACTGTGGACATTTCCCTTACGACCCCATTGAACCGAATGTAGGGGAAACAACCCGTTTTATCAACACATTACTGGAACAAAATCATTCCATGGGACTCGCTTTCAAATGCCAGCTGATGATGGACTGGACCCGCTTCCAGCATCAGGCAGGCCCCTACATTCTCGGACATATTCATCCGGACATCATCAACGGCGATTTGCAAAACGCAGACGAATTGTGGCACTATTTCATGGATATGTGGGAACAACACGGAAAACTCGCGTATGATCAGATTAAACTTGCACAAAATGCTCCTTCAGGCAACAAAATAGAAATGAATTTAGTCGGAAATCTGACCGGTCCCCTGCGCTGGCCTTCTGTTTTTGTCTCTGAACTCTTTTGGTCCACAGAGGAACCGTATGAAACAATTCTTGCACGAGTAAAACGCAGAAAATATTTACGGTGATTTCTATCGCAGAAAAATGCTCCAACTTGAAAAAACTTTTTCCGATCCCCCCAAAAATACATAAGATAAAGGATTTTTTTATGAAAAAAAACTTCTCCATTTCCATTGTAAAAGGTACAAAATGGACGTTAGACATCCGTTATGGCAAAATTTCACAAAAACTGCACATCCGGCCGGTCCGTGCCAATATCGTTAAGGATGAACCCTACACCTGGTTTCAGAATTACGACATGAATACACCCCCCTGGTGCAGAACTCAACTGAAACAGGTCATCGCCAACGAATGCACTGCCGGATTTGCTCTTGTACCCGGCTCTTTTCAACTTACGGACAAAGATGGTAATGTTTTCGAACGCGACAAAGATTATTATCTCGATGAAGAATACGGTACTTTCATGCGGCATCCTGAAGGACGTATTCCCGAAAACGGTCCGGCTTTCGCAAGTTATCTCTATTTCAAAAGCCGTCTGGATTCCATCGTTTTGACTCAAGACGGACTTTGTGAACAACGAATCGGCGTGGAAGACATTGCAACACCTCATGAACCAAAACTGGCACGTGGCGAAAAACGTCTCGCTAACATCTACTATACCGGACATCCCGAACACCTTTCCGATGATATGATTTTCCCTGTCTCCAATATAAAAATGCCCGTCAGCCCCGCCTGCACAGATTGTTTGACAAAAACATTGCAAAAACTGAAAAACGGGGAACATGTCCGTATCATTGCCTGGGGGGACAGCGTAACAGAAGCAACTTATCTCGAAAAAAATAAGCGATATCAGAATATCTTCGCAGCCGAACTGCAAAAACGATTTCCCAATGCGGATATTGAAATGATTTCCTTCGGCTGGGGCGGCAGAAATACATGTACCTTCCTGGCACAGCCAGCCGGCTCACAGTACAACATCAAAGAACATATTCTGGATTTGAAACCGGATCTGGTTATCAGCGAATTCGTAAACGATGCCGGCTTAAAACAGAATGACTTCGATAAAAACTATGGGACCATTCTGGATATGTTCAGAAATGCCGGTATCGAGTGGATTATCCTTACGCCTCACTACGTCAAACCCTCCTGGATGGGCTTGACCGAACAGAAAAACTGTACCGATGACCCGCGTTTCTATGTTCAGTACGCACGAAAGTACGCCGCCGAAAATAAAATTGCTCTGGCGGATGCCTCTGCAAAGTACGGTTATCTGTGGAAAAAGGGAATTCCCTACCTTGCTTTCATGAAAAACACCATCAATCATCCCGATTTGCGGGGTATGAAACTGTTCGTGGATGCTCTGCTTGAGTGCATGGGAGTGTAAAAATCAATCCGGACTTTTACCCCGCAGAAAAAAAACGTTCCGAAATCAATATAAAAACAGTGCCCGGGAAACGGATGAATCAGTTGTCCGGGCACTGTTTGTTTTTTTACAAGTTCAAAAATAAAGACTGCAACTCAGTCTCAAAGCTGCTGCGCCTGTTTTTCCTGTTTGTCAACCACTGCACAGATACAGCAGTCAGACCAGACGTTTTCTGTCGTCTCAATCATATCAATAACGGCATAGATCGGCAGTATCACACCGAAAATACCAAGCGGAGCATTTTGTCCTGCCATCAGTGACAATGTCAGGAAATAGCACCCCATCGGCACACCAGCATTGCCAATAGCACAAATCACGGCGATAAAGCAGTAGAATATCATCTGCCCTACAGAAAAAGAATATCCGGGCATGTGCTGAAGAACATACATGGAGGTAACAAAGATAAAAGCCGCGCATCCGTTCATGTTAATGGTACAGCAAAGCGGAAGAATAAAACGCGCAATTGCCGGTTTAGCCTTCAGATTGTTTTCCGCTGTAGCAACGGTCACAGGTAAAGTAGCTGCTGAACTCTTAGTAAAGAATGCCATCAGAAGTGCGGGCGACATCGCTTTGAAGACCCGCAAAGGATTTACACGGAAAACAAGCAGGAACAAGGGCAGAATCACAAAAATCTGAAGCACATTCGACCCTACAACCACCGCCAGATATTTTCCAATGGAATCAAGAACCATACCCGCAGATATCTGCGCGGCAAGCTGTGCGGCAAATGCGACAATCCCGAATGGCAGTATAATGATGAGCCCACGAATAATTTTGAACATGATTTCCTGAAAACCAATGAAAAACTGAAGAACCTTCTGTACATTTTCATTTTCTTTCCCGGTCAAAGCAATCGTAACCCCTATTGCGGCGGCAATAATGACGATAGCCAGGACATTCCCCGAAAGAAACGGATTCAACATGTTGTTCGGTATCGCATTCAGAATATGACCATATACGGTCAGAGGTTTGTCACTCAAGGATTTGACCATCTCGTTCCCTGCCCCACTGGCAATCGCTTCCATCGGCAGATTGGATGGCTTGATAAACAAATAAAGTACCAGTCCCACAAGTGCCGCAACAAAAGAAGTCAAGAGCGTAAAAGCAAACGTTTTCCGGAATACTCTACCCATGTTTTTTTCTTTACCGAGAGATGCCAGGGCAGTAAGAATTGCCAGTGCAACCGTCGGTGCGGCAACTAACTGAAAACACCGCGTGTATACAGATGCTACAAAGTTGAAAAATTCATCAAGCCGGGCGCAGCCGAGCGATCCGAGTACGCCACCAAGAATCAAGGCGGCCGTCCACAAGATAAGTTGTTTGTATTTCATTTTTTGTCCTTATTGGTTGATAAAAACATGATACCGGAATGGTTCTCTATGCTTTTATCGCTGTTTAACACATTAAGATGTTAAAATAGCACAATTTTGCCGTTTTGCAAGAACACTTATAGCAAAAAAACAGGTTACGTTCTTCTGTCAGGCATAACATGCCTGCATCAGAAAAAAAAGTATGATAAAAAAAAGTTTTTCGAACACGGTTTTGACACCGCTGAAATCGCAATAAATTGACTTGAAAATCTTTGGATGACATTCCACAAAAAAAGACAAAAAATCGTAAAAAGAAGATTGATTTTTGATAATCGGGGGATATATTAGTAGTGCTGGCGAAAAATAACCAATTATCGTCTGAATGCTCACTGCAGTCTCTGCAGTGTTTCAGTTGGCCGGATGACTTGAGAATACTTTTGGTCCAGAGGTGTTTTCGGGTTGTCTTTTTTCTTTTTACACTTGAATTTGTAGACAGTTTGGCAATACAGGTAAGAAAGAAAGTTTGCTGATTAACAACACGAAAAGAAACAGCAGCAAACCGGATTCTGTATTGACATTCGGGTGTACTTTTTGCAGGAAAGGCACGACAATGTTACATGAACTTGGGCAATCGGGTATGATTTTTTTGTGGACGGTTTTAATCATCTACATGCTGGCAATGCTCGCAATCGGTTACTTTTGCGGGAAGAGAGTGGATTCTCTCGATGATTATGTCGTAGCAGGAAGGCGATTACCACTGTATATGGCAGTGGCTACAATGGTGGCAACTCAGTTCGGAGCCGGAAGCTGTATGGGTGTCGCAGCTCAGGTTTATTCCACCAATGTCAGAGATGTGATTCAAGACCCCATTTCCATGTCCGTCTGTTTGTTGCTCGCAGGCTGGTTCATTGTCGGTAAACTCCGTCAGGCCCGCTGTACAACCGTTCCGGATATCCTCGATATGAAATATGGAAAAGCAACAGGGATTTTCGCCGGTATTGCCATGTTGCCCGTATATATCGGTTGGACCGGCTCCCAGATGATCGGATTCGGCACAATTCTGCACTTGATAACCGGAATAAATGCCAGCTGGGGTATCATTATCGGTGGGTTAGTGGTTATCGTCTATACCCTCTATGGCGGTATGTGGGCGGTCACTCTGACGGATGTGGTTCAGGTTCTCATCCTCATTTTGGGATTAGTTCTCGTGATCCCCGGAATCTTCATGGAATTCGGTGGAATCTCCGAAGGATTCAACGAAATTTTCGTCAAACAGAAAGAATTGGTGGATATCCTTCCTGAAAAAAATATCGGTTTCGGCGGTCATGTCAACTATGTCGGACAATGGATTATCATGGGTCTCGGATGCATGGTCGGTCAGGAACTGATTCAGCGCTCCATGGCTTCCCGCAACGTTGCCATTGCAAAACAGAGTAGTATCATTTCCGGATACATCTATTTCTTACTCGGTTTGATTCCTATCACGGTCGGATTGGCAGCAAAAATTCTCGTATCAAAATGGGGGGTCGATGTTAATGCTGAAAACCTCGAAAACGAGATCCTTCCCCGCGCCGCAGCTCATTACCTGAACCCCGTTCTGCTGACTTTCTTCCTCTGCGGTCTCGTTGCCGCCATTATGAGTTCTGCCGACAGCGCTCTGCTTGCAACCGGAACTCTTTTAGTCAAGAATGTGATTCTCCCGTTGAAACCCGATATCCCGCTGAAAAAACAGCTGTTGCTGACCCGTATCACAGTTTTTCTTGCCTTGATTATCTCCATTGTCATGGCATTGACAGTAGACAGTATCTACCAGTTGATGGTCAACAGCTGGGCATCGCTCTTAGTAGTCGTGGTAATGCCTTGTATTGCAGCTCTTTATTTGAAAAAATCCGGTTGGATTTCCGTGCTGTCCTGCATGATCTCCGGAACCGCCGTCTGGCTGGGCTATACCATCTATCAGGGACATAAAATCCCCGGAACCATCGTGGAACTTCTGAATGACGACGACTTCTTATTCCATTTGACAAATGGCTCCGTTTACGGCTTCGTCACGGGAATCGTTGTTTTCTTCCTCGTCTATTTCCTCTGGGATATTAAACACAATCCTGCTATCGATGTCTGCACGGACAAAGAGGCAGAAAAAGATAACCAGCCGGAAGATATTCCCGTCTCTCCTTATCTCTGATTCTGACGAAAAAATTTTGTCACTGACGTAAAAGACAGGCTTGTAATTTGCCTGTCTTTTTCTTTTCTGTTCTCTTCTGTTTATTGTCGATTTCCACATCATTCTGACGTCTCCGATCCGCATTTCATTTTCTTACACGTAAATGAAAAATATATTGCAAAAAAAGTTTTTATTTTAGACGTTTTCATCTTGATTTTTTACCCGGGAGGTTGTACATTGCCCTTTCGATGGTCCCACTATTACAAAACTTTTAAACGCTTGAAGTCAAGCAAAGGAACACCAAAATGACGTTGAAGCACTGCTTCTCATCTGTTGGCATTGCAGCATGCTGCCTGCTCAGCGCAGCATGTCAATTGTCGGCAGAACCAATGGCGAAACTGAATCCGGATAATCCGGCTTCAGCAGAATTTCTTGCGAACGCAAAAGCCAATCGCACAAAAATCGAGGCTTTGGCAAAAGATGCGAAACTGAATACCGATGTATTCTATTTCGCCGTACCGGCAATGAGCGAAGTTATGAGATTGGGAGATGTTTATCCCATTGATGGTCATTTCAACAGCGAACTGATTACTTTCGCGGCCCAAGGAGAATACGAACCGGTTTCTTTCCAGTTATTCTCGCTGAACAACAAAAAGAATGTGACATTTAAAATTTCTGATTTAAAAAATGCCGATGGTAAAATCCTCCCCGCAAAAAATCTGGATTTGAAGGTTGTCAAAATCTGGTACCAGAACGGAAACCGCTGGATCAGTTATTTCGATGATTTCGGTCTCCGCCTCTGTCCCGAACTGCTCCTCAAAGATGAGAACATGGTCAAGGTCGATACAAAAGAAGTCGCCAACTATGCCCGTATCAAAAATGGTAACAAGGAAAAATTCGTCTGGATCAGCGCTCCTCGCAAACTGGACAGCAAATTCAATGCCATGCAGAAAGGTTTTGAAGACGCTAAAGAAATGCAGAGCGTTACCCTGAACGCAAACGAATTCAAACAGTTCTTCGTCACTGTCGGCGTCCCGGAAAAACAGGCACCCGGTTGCTATAACGGCACCATCACGGTTAATGCCGATGGCAAAAATGTTTCCACTATTCCCGTCAAACTGACAGTTCTGCCGTTCGCTCTGCCATATCCCGAAACTTACAAAAAACCGGGTATGCCGATTGTATGCTCCGTCATGGGCGGTTTTGGAATTCAAAAAACGCGCAGTGAGTACAAAGACGAAAAAATTGCAATGCAGAAGTACACGGAACTTCTGGAAAACATCAAGGCTCATAGTCTCTTCCACCCGAGTATTGATTCTACCGAAGAAAATATCAACATCATCAAGAAAATGGGCTTCCCTACCAATGTTCAGTTCGGAAATCCCATGGTTCCATGGTTCGCCCATAACTTCGGCGGTCGTATGACCTTCGATCAGATGATGACGGCAAAAGATGCCGCCCGCAAATGCTCCGAATTCTACAAAAAAATGTACGGACACAACAATATTCTCGTCTCTTACGGCGATGAACAGGGTGGCGCTTTTGTCGTAGCGCAACGTGATTTCTTCAAATATTACGAAGAGTACGGAATCCGTATGGGATGCGCCGGTCATGCCTCTTTATTCCAGAAAGGCGCTCATGTTTATGGAAATATGCCTATCGGATCTGACCCCGATGATAAACATCTCGCCCCGAAATGGAACGATATGCGCGATGCTTACTACGGCTTCTACGCCTGCCAGCATACCGCCAGTGAAAACCCCGCTTTCATCCGCCGCCAGAATGGCTTCCTGGGATATTTCAACGGGATGAACCTTATCAATAACTATGAATTTGCCATCGGTCCGTGGAATGATATCACAAGCGATGTCTATCGTCCAATGGTCGTTGCTTACAAAAACTACGGCGGTATCGTCGATACCCTCCAGTGGGAAGGCTATCGTGAAGCTATTGACGATTTGCGCTATGCCACCCTCCTCCAGCAGGAAATCGATAAAGGGCTGAAATGCGATGACCAGAAACACCGCATCGCCGCTAAAATCGCCCTGCGATACCTGGCTCTGCTCGAACCGGATAAGATGGACCTCGATGGCGTTCGCGCCGAAATGGTCCTCCATATCCTGAATCTCCGTTCTTTCAGCCGCTAATCCCAAGGAGTAATTGATTATGAAAAATACAATGATGATACTTCTCGCGGCATCCCTCTTTACAGCACCTGCTCTTTTCGCCACTCCATACGCAAAAGACTCCCAGACACCCAAACTCTTGAGAGATGCTCAAAACGTAACCCGCACTAAAGATATCGAAAAAACATTGCAGGCTTACGCTCAGGTTTTTCAGCAGAAAGACCTGACAATTCAAGATCGCGTAAACGCGCACTTCTCTATCGCGTCCGTCTACATGAATCAAAAACCACAACAGCGTGCCAAAGCCATTGAGGAAACAAAAAAAATCCTTACCCTCAAGGATGCACGCCCCGAAGATAAAATCAGAGTCTATTACTTCGAAGCGGAAAAACGTTTCGCCGATAACTTCCCCGGTTCCGGTTACGTGAATGATGACAAGGGCATCCTCGACGCCATGGCAATCTACAAAGAGGCTCTGAATATCCAGGGACTCAGTAACATCAGCAAACTCGAAACCATCAAACGGATTGCAAATTGCTATCTGGAAATCATGGATGTCAAATCCGCTAATAGTATCCTCGCAGATGGTGTCAAACTTTCCGGCTTGACCGATGAAGAAAAAGGTATTGCTATGTACAATCAGGCGGAAGTCTTCCGCCGTCAGCTCAGTTGGGACCTGGCAGAACCGATTTATTTTGAAATCCTCAAAAATAAATCCGCCCGCAGAAACACTAAGGATTCTATCCTCTTCACCATGGCGGATAGAATCATGGCTAAAGATGGTTATGATAAAGCCATCGATTTCCTGAAAAAACAGCCGGAATCCGAAAAAACAATAGAACGCTTCGTCAACCGCTACAACGACAAAGCTGTCATCGAAAGTCTGATTGCCCAGCTTAATGACAAAAAGATTGACCCGCGTACCCGTGCCCGTTTCCTTTGCAATCTGATGGAACGCGCACTGAAATGCAGAAACCTCTCCGCAGTCGAAAAAGCATTCACTTACGTTCCTGAACTCATTCAGGCGGATAAAAATTGGGTTGACCGTGCTCTCAATATGTTCATCGGCCGCACATATTGGCAAACCCCCATCTGGAATGATCGTCCGGATATCCTCGATCGCGGTCTGGCGGAAGTCGCAAAGTACAAGGGCAATGAACTCCCGTTCCTGGAAATGCAGCTTTGGAATGCCACCGCAAAAGGCGATTCTGTCGCGGAAAAAGCCATTTTGGAAAAATTGGTCAAACTTGAAAATCTCGCAGAACAGAAAAAAATCGAATACGAATGCGCTTTGATTGCAATCAATGAAGATAATGGAAAAAAAGCCGCGGATAAAATTTCCAAAATCGTCATGAAGGCAACCGACGAAAAACTGCGTACCCAGAAAAACATCGCCGATATTCTGCAGAAACAGGCTCAGAAAGCGCATCAAGCGGAACGGTATGATTTTGCAAAGGCAATGTGGGCTGAACGTGCCAAAATGATTGTTCAGGATGACCCCCGTTCCATTCCTGTAACGTTCATCAAGAACGGGCCTCGCGACATCACGCAGTTCCTGTCAAGTCCTTACATCAAGGATCAGAAGAACATCGCTGTAATGGACCGCAAATATGGCGATAATCTCAAGTTCGTACTGGAAACGGATGTCGCCATTGTTGGACGAAACATCACTGCCGATACTGGAAAAGGAAGCCCGACTACTTTCGTCGCAACCTGCGATGAATCTTATGTCAGACTCTTCTTCATGATGCCCTGCGACCGTGACCGCGCAATGAAACTCCGGAACGGATTCGGCGGTTATGGCGGACACGAAATGTATATGGCTACCGGTTTCGATCAGCCGTACCACTGCTTCCTTGTTGATATGCCTCCCAATGAATCGCCCGGAGATGGCTTCATGACCATGTACGATAACCGTACATTCCGGCGCTATCTTTCCAAAAATAAAAATTTCAAATTCACTTTCCGGATCGATGATGATATGATTTACATGCTCTGCGAGTTTGACTGGAAAGCCGTCATGAACGGTATCCCGCAGAATGGCGGGTTCTGGGAATTTGACTCCATTCACTGGGAACGCGGCGGATGGTCCTGGGGCGGCACAAGAAGTGTGCATAACCGCTCCGGTTTCGGCAGATTGGTATTTGCCAATATGACGCCGGAAAACCGCACCGCGATCAAACGTCGTCTGCTCTCTTTTGCTAAAAAAGCATTCAATGCTCAGCAGAACCAGAACGTCGGTCTGATCGGCAGCTGGCAGGACCGCGAACTGGGTGATCCCAAATTCTACGAAGAAGTTATCATCCCGTTCAACAAAAAGTATAGTGTCTACGCCAATGCCATTACTCCGGATATGACGGATGAACAGGTAAACGAAGTCTATGACAATGCATACGAAGTGTTGATCAACACGGAATATATCCTTGCTCAGATGAGAAAAGATTACGTAACACGTCAGCTCAGCACGATGAAGTTTAAGTAATCCTTTCCGATTTTTCCGGAACACAAGCACGCAGGTCAACTTTGATCTGCGTGCTTTTTTTTCTGCGAAATGCGGTGATAACAGCTTTTGACCAAGGATTAATAATACACTGCTTATTGCATACTCTTTTACAAGAAAGAGGAATATTTAACTACTGTTTTAGATAAAAAGAGAAATATCCGCCTATTTTTTTCCAAATTATAGTTTTTTTTCATTTTTTTTCAAAAAAAAATTTGACAAATCACATTTTTATGCTAAAGTAATGGTAACGATGAGATCAGTAAGGTCTTTCATTCAATTGCCCCTCCTGATCCCGGTGGGTTTCCCTCCCTTTTTTCCCGCCGGGATCTTTTTTTATACCTTCACTCAACTAACTACCGGTTCAATTCATAAATCTTTCAGCTTCTTTATTTTTTTTTCGAAAAAACTTTTTTTTATTTGCATTTTTGTTTTTCCGGATTATCTTTTCCTTGGAATGAGCTTTTGTCCCCGCATCGCTCATTCATATCTCAATGAGAAAGGTTTTATTATTATGCTGAAGAACACTCTGAGAATCGTCATTCTCTTCATCTTTTCTATCCTTGCCGGAATCTTTTTCACACCATGTCATGCCGATGATATCATGGGCGAATACGTAAAAAAATTTGATGAACTCAGAACGGCTTACACAGACGCCATTCAGGCGGATATGAAACGCAAAGCAGATGAAAAACGTGCCAGGGAACAGGCAAAAAGCAAAAATACCGATTATGATGACGACGATGACAGAAAGGCAGAACGTCAACGGCAGCGGGAGGAACGGAAGAAATTGGCAAAAGAACGTCAAAAAAGTTCCAAAGAGTCTCAGGAAACAAAGAAAATTCTGGAAGCCCTTCTTATTAAACATGGAGAACGCGCTGTCGCGTTGGATAATGCTTTGCAGGAAGCGGGTATCAGTAGAAATTACGAATTTTCACGCTACGCCGAACAATTGGTCAAAACCTACAATGAACGCGGTCTCGACAGCGATTACAGCGAGGATATACGCAAACTTCAGCAATCAATAAATCCCCTCGTCATCTTTGAGTCGATTGAATACGATTTACAACTGCTTGCCGCCGCAGGTATTGAAATCACGGATAAAGTAACCATTCCGGAAAACTATAAAAATTACCAGACTTTCTTTGAATTTTATGAGGATTTGGAATACTATCTGCGAGCTACCGGTAACCTCGGTACCGTAAAGTCCAGTGACGACTATTCAAAAAAGAAAGAACTCGACCGCCGTTTCAAACGTTTGAAAGAACATGCTACCAGTCTGAATAATCTGCTTTTGAAAAATGACCGCGAATTTGCGTCAAAAATGGCAGTTGTAAAGCTCGTAGCCACTTTAGAAACCCATTACAAAACTCTCGCATTCCGAAAAAAAACATCCGTGGAAGATTTCCTTGACAAACCCGGAAGATCCATTGGAAACTCCCGACTCTCTCCATCTTCCTTTTTAACCAAAAAAACGACCAAGGACAAGGATCAGGGAAAAGGTGCCAGACTGGATCCATATAAAAAAATACAGGAAGAACTCAAATTACGTATAGGAGTCTTCCAGGAAGTCGCTGCCGATTTGCGCGTGGCTACTCCCGATAAAAATTTGAAGAAAAAAAGTTCAAAACGACGCTCACGCGGAAAAGCTTCCGAGGATAATCAGGAAGAGCCAAAAACATTCAAATCCCCTTATACTGTCTTCTTTGCAGAGGTCGTTGACCCAGAAGCAATAAAAAATGCAAAAGCGGAATCAAAGGGTAACAATCCTGCGGAATCAAAAGAAAAATCTGATGATAGCACAGAAGAAGTAGCAGACACCAATCAGGAAAAAACAGAATCTCAGGACTCCAAAGATGACAAGTCGAAAAATGTAAAAACCGAAGATAAAACCGAAGATAAAACGACCGTAAAAAACGATGATAAAACCGAAGATAAAACGGCAGATAAAACAGAAAACAAAACAGAGGAACCTGTAAAAAAACAGGAGAATCCCTCTGAACAAAAACCAGAAGTACCACAGGAAAAGACAGAGGAAGACTCCGGAGAATCGGATGGTACGGAGCTCAACTGGGAATAAAACAATACTCCCGCATCGCGTTTTATCGGAACTTTCGCTTCATACAGAAAAAATTCTTCCCCAAACCGTTTCTTTATTGAATAATCTGCCTGTTTCGCAAAAAATCAGGCCGGAAACAAGGTCCGGGAAGCTGTACTCCGCAAAGTTTTCGCCATCGCTTCAATATCGGGGGCAGCGAACAGAGCGGAAACAACGGAAATACCGCTTATTCCGCTGCCTGCAAGACGGCAAATGTTGGATGCATTGATGCCGCCAATGGCAACTACAGGTACAGTTGAAACGGCACAAATAGCCTTCAGGGTATCATAATTCACGGAATCGGCATCCAGTTTCGTGGATGTCGGGAAAACCGCACCGACTCCAAGATAATCGGCACCGTTTCTGCAGGCGGCAACAGCCTGTTCTACAGTCTGGGCGGAAACACCGATGATTTTATCCGGTCCAAGCCGGGAACGGGCGGCAGAGAGTTCGGTATCATGCTGTCCAATATGGACACCATCCGCCCCGGAGAATAAAGCTGCTTCCACATCATCGTTCACAATAAAACAGGCATTATGCTCACGGCAAAGCGGAATAAGCTTTTCTGACAGACGGACAAGTTCATTTGTCGAAGCATTTTTTTGACGCAACTGTAAAATGGATGCACCGCCGCGCAGGGCCAAGCGGCAACTTTCCACGGGATCCAAATGCGGATATGCGGAAAAATCAGTTACCGCATACAACAGATAATCAAGCTCTTCTCTCTTCATAATCAGCAAGTTCCTCAAAATCATCCTCTGTCATAAGATCTATGGCATCTATCAAAAGGGTTCGATAAGTTCCAACTCCCACTCTGGGCGTCAGATTACGGGCAGCAAGTTCACCCGCTATCCCCATGGTTACAACTCCGGCAGCTGCCGCACGCAGGGGAATCGTGTCATTTACAGCTGCAAATGCGGCAATCAGAACGGTGGACATACAGCCCGAACCTGTAATGCGTGGCAGCATCGGATGTCCGTTTCTGACCAGTATCACATGGCTGCCGTCAGAAATAACATCTACGGGACCACTGGCGCAAACTACAGTACCGTATGTATTGGCAAGCGAGGAAACAACAGGAATTAATTCCTCGGGGTTCTGTTCTGACAGAGAATCCACACCGGATGGCTCAATAATCTCTCCCCGTTCCATTGCCATAATCTCCGCAGCATTTCCGCGTATGGCATACAAATCAGCATTCCCGGCAAGTTCACGGGCCAGTTGCAAACGTAATTCGGTAGAACAGCAGCCTACAGGATCTAAAATCACCGGAATTTCCAAGTCATGAGCTGAAGCAATTGCCGAGAACATCGCCTTCTGCAAATTATCGGTAGGCGTGCCTATGTTCAAAACAAGAGCATTGGTCTGGGCACAAATCTCCTCCGATTCACGGCTGTCACAACTCATAATCGGTCTGGCACCTGCAGCAAGCAATAGGTTTGCACAGTCATTAACGGTAACAAAATTTGTGTAACAGGAAACCAGCGGAGCCTGCTGACGCACTAATGGAAGATAAGCAGAATACTGCATTTCAATCTCCAAATTCCCAAATGGTTGTTATTGGCATTTTAAACTTGAGAACTATACCTCAAAAAAAAAGTTTTTCAAGAGAACAATGTTGATTTTTTACAACCTATGGACTATATTATCACAAAAATATCTGTTTCCTCCGTTTCCGTAAATCAAAAGGTCTTCTCCGTATGAGTATTCATAACCTGTCTGAAAAAATTCTTGACCAGGGTGGCATTCTTATTTCTTTCCTGCATAAGGCTGAAACAATTAAACCGGGAACCACCCGTAACGTTACCGTCTATCTGCCCGCAGCGGTTCACACACCCTGCGAAACAGCCGTTCAAGTTTATTTGGACGGCATGAGAGACCCCGAACCTGCCATTTTAGAAAAACTGATTGCTGACGGCTCCATGCCGCCAACCGTTACCATCGGTATCACCGCTGCCGGATATCCTGCATCTTTGCCGGGCGGAACAGACCGCAGTGTACGTTCCCCGGAATATGACGGTTTAGGTTCCAGTCTCGCTGATTACATCATCGATGTCCTCATTCCTGAAATCGCTGCTCTGATTCAGCCGCGCGGATATACCTTCTCCACCTCCCCGAACTGGCATTCCATCAACGGATGTTCTTCCGGCGGTATCGCCTCCTGGAACGCCTGCTGGGAAAGAAATGACTATTTCCGGCGCTGCTTCATGGCTAGCCCGACTTTCTCCAGTTTCCGCGGCGGGGATTCTCTCCCGTTTCTCATGAGAAAGTTTGAAACCAAAAAAATCCGTACTTTTATGACCGCGGGTACCAATGATATGCGGAATTCCGCCGGAGACTGGTACTTGGAAGCACTCACTGCCGCCGAAGCTCTGAAATTCGCCGGTTATGAATACGCTTTCCAGATATTCAAAAATGGTTGCCACGGCGTCGGGTCTTGTGACCCCGCAATTATGGAACGGGCAATGATCTTTATCTGGAAAAACTGGAGAACAACTCCCGTTTCCTTCCTGCATTTCCCACCCCGAGTAGCAGATTTAATTTCGCCGGAAACAGAATGGACGCAAACAAATGAACCAATGCCATCCCCCACTCCTTGTCCATACACTTTCTCCGGCAATAAGATCTTTCTGAAAGACCGAGTCGTAGAAAACACGGAATACCCAATCTCCGCTCTGGCCCTTTCCAGCGATAAGTGGCGTCTCTATGTTGCCACTACCGAACGCAGAATGGTTTATGCTTACGCAATCCAGCCCGATGGATCACTCAAAGACCCATACTCGCATGCACATCTCCATTTGAAGGATGACTTCCGGAAACCCGGCGCTTACGATATCTGCATAGACAGTTTCGATCGTCTGTATGCCGCTACTGAAACCGGTATCCAAACCATTTCCCACAATGGTGAAACCAATACCCTTCTGACGCTTCCGGGCAACAAACCGGTTACTGCCATTGCATTCTCCGGAAGTGAAAATAAAGATCTCTTCGCTGAAACATCCGACGGAATCGTATTCAAACGACCTTTTTTAACCGAAGCACCCGACGACAGAATTCTGCCGCCATGCACACCCAGTTTTTAACAGGAGCAAACTTATGAAATATCTTGATTTTATGACCAACCTGGCCAAAGAGGCAGGAGCTCTGGCCCAAAACACTTTCTCACAAATCGAAAATGCAGGCATTGAAACGAAAGCCACTGCTAAAGACATCGTAACGGTTGCCGACCGGAAAACAGAAAAATTCATCATTTCACGTCTTCTGGAAGCCTTTCCCGATTACAATATCTTCGGAGAGGAAACCGGCTCCACGCACCGTTCCGATTCCGAATACCTCTGGGTCATTGACCCCATCGATGGAACATCAAACTATGCGGCCGGGCTGCCTTACGCCATTTCCATCGGTCTGATGAAGGGCAAAGAACACATCGCCGGCGTTGTGTATGCACCCCGCTCAGATAAAATGTTTGCCGCCGAAACCGGCAAAGGCGCAACCTTGAACGGAAATCCGCTTCATGTTTCCAACCGGGACAAACTGATTGAATCAATCGGAGTTACCGGGTTCGCCTGCCTTCGTGCTAATCTGACCCGCAACAATCTTCAGGCGTTCTGCGCAATCGCACCTCAATTGCGTGGCATCCGCAGATTCGGTTGCGCTTCGCTGGATATCTGTTCCGTAGCCGCGGGCTGCACGGAGTTCTTCTGGGAATATCCGCTCTCCCTTTATGACATCGCCGGTGCAGCTGTCGTTCTGAAAGAGGCTGGAGGAACTGTAACGGATTTCGATGGCGGAAACGAATACCCGGAAAAAGGAATTGTCGTTTCCAATACAATCCTCCATCGTGCCATCCAACAACTGATCCTCGAAAACGACTATCGGTAATCTCGTGTCTGACTCCGTTCTCATCGCCCGCGTCCTGATCCATGACTTATCTCTTGATAAGTCATTCGATTACATTGTTCCACAATCCCTGCTCCCGAAAATCAATATCGGGACTTTAGTGGATGTCCCGTTCGGTAAAGGCGAAAAAATACGCACGGCTTGTGTTGTCGGACTTTCCGGAAATACCACCTGCCAAAATCTGAAAAAAATAGCAGGCATCAGCGGTATGCATCACAGCCTGCCCGATCCGCTCATCCGTCTCGCTGAGTGGATGGCCGAATATTACTGCTGCAGCAAAGAACGTACACTGCGAACTCTGATTCCAGGTGCCGTAAGAAACGGAAAAGTACGCCCCAAAACGGAAAAACGGTACTATCTCGCTGACGGTACTGTAGCCGCCCAATATATCGCAAAAGCAACAAAACAACAAATGAAACGCGCTGAAATCCTGCGCCAGATTACCCTGCGACCAGGTATGACGCTTGACCAAATCGAACGAGCTACCGGTATCGGTCGCTCTGTTGTCTCCAGTTTAGTCAAAGAAAATCTCCTTAAGGCGGAATCCGAACAAATTGAACGCGACCCGTTTAAAGGCATGAAAGTTCAGAAAACCGAACCCCTGCCCCCTACTCCCGAACAAAAAATCGCTTTGGATAAAATTTTCGAAATGACGGATCACCCGGGCGACCGCCACGTTCTCCTGCTCCGCGGTATTACGTGCAGCGGAAAAACGGAAGTCTATCTCCAAGCCATCGGGCATATCCTTGAACAGGGCGGCGACGCCATCGTACTGGTACCGGAAATCTCTCTGACACCTCAAACGGTCAACCGATTCCGCAGCCGCTTCGGCGATATGGTCAGCGTTCTCCACAGCGGTTTGACGGACGGCGAACGTTTCGATGAATGGATGAAAATTCGCATGGGTAAGGTCAGAATCGCTGTCGGCGCACGTTCCGCTCTCTTCGCCCCGTTCGAAAACTTGAAACTCATCGTTGTCGATGAAGAACACGAAAACTCCTATAAACAGTCAGACTCCCCCCGTTACAATGCCCGTGACGTCGCGGTTATGCGCGGTAAACTGGAACATGCTACTGTCATTCTCGGGTCCGCCACACCCTCTCTGGAATCTTACAGAAATGCGGAAACCGGAAAATATGAACTCGTCGAAATGCTGAAACGCAGCGACCCTTCCATTGTCCTGCCCGCCGTCCAAATCGCGGATATGAAACTCGAGGCGCAAAACGACGGAAAAATACCCTTCTTCGCTAAAATGCTCGTGGACGCTGTCTATGATCGCCTCCAACATGCCGAACAGACCATCCTCTTCCTCAATAAACGCGGGTACGCCCGCCAAATGATGTGCGAGGCTTGCGGTTATATCGCCTCATGTCCGGAGTGCGCTATCCCCTATACCTATCACAAAAACACCGGAACTCTCTCCTGCCATCTCTGCGCGTCCACCGCGCTCGCACCCGAAGTCTGTCCCCAATGCGGCATGCCCGATATCCGCTATTCCGGTGCCGGAACCGAACGCATCGAGGCTGTTTGCAAGGAACTCTTCCCCCGCGCCCACATCGCACGTATGGACTCGGATACCATGACACATCCATGCCAATATGAGGAAATCTTCGATTCTTTCCGGAGAGGCGATATCGATATCCTTATCGGAACTCAAATGATTGCCAAAGGCCTCGATTTCCCAAATGTCACACTTGTCGGTGTCATCAATCCCGATATCGGTCTCTCGATTCCCGACTTCCGCGCCGAAGAACGCAGCTTCCAGCTTCTTGCCCAGGTCGCGGGACGTGCCGGACGCGGATTCAAACCCGGCGAAGTGATTATTCAAACTCACTTACCATTCAATCCCGCTATTCAGTATGCAATGACTCACGACTACAAAGGTTTTTACAATGAGGAAATTGAACTCCGGCGCGAATTCTGCTATCCGCCATTTACACACATGGCAGTTCTTCATTTCGATGGCGAGGACCCGGTTGCCGTGCTGGACGCCGCAAACCACCTTGTAACCCCTCTTATTGAAAAGTACAAAGCTCAGAACATTTCTATTACAACGCCATGCCCTGCCCCTTTGGAACGAATCAGAAACAAATTCCGCTTCCTTTCCATCGTCAATGGCGAAAAACTCGGCTCTTTCAGAAAACAAATCCGTTCAGAAATGTTCCCCTGGCGGAAAAACAACCCCAATGTCGACTTTTACGCAGATTTCGACCCATTGTCGCTCTGCTGAATAGACGGTCCATAAAAAATATGGAAAACCTGTGGAAAACTGTTGCAGTTTATTGAATTTTAACAAAAACAGGTGTACATTCAAATAAATCAAAACCTGTTGAATAATACACAAAACAAAGGATAATGTCATGAAAAAATTTTTTCTGCTCACCATTTTCTGCCTTGCCTGCTTCCATTTGTTTGCAAACGATTCCGCCGATAAAGCGTTTGAACAACTTTACACCCGAATGTCTAACCTTTCAAAAGATAACGTTGTCCGTAAAGATATAAAAAACAGAATCATTTTTGTGGATTGCATATCAGGAGACGTAAATTACAAAAAAGAAACTCTCAAACGTTTCGCAAACACAATATCCGGGAAACTCAAAAACGATAAAGAAATCGGTTCTCTCCTTCAGAACAGCAATGCCCTGATTATTCTCAACTGCATCGCCGGTAAGGACTCTCTTATGCCCGTTTGCTTCGACAAGAGAAATTATGTGGTACAACAAACTCAGGAACAACCCGATATGCAATTCGAAATGCTCTATATCGGCATGAAAAATTCACTCCTCCAAACCCTCCAAAAAAACAATGTAGCCTACCAGGGCAAACTTACAATGACAAAAGATTCTGCCAGAAAAATCATTTTTACAAATTTCAAATTAGGTATGCCGTCTGCAAATTTGCCTCCCGGCTTCCAGCAGGAGTTTGACGGAAAGAAAAACGATTTGGTGAATCAGTTCAAATCCATGCCGATGGCAGTGGAAATGATAAAAACAAAACATGTGAAATTCATTCAGAATTTCACCACAACCGATTCCAAAATCTTTTTCATGGTTGTCGGGGAAAACGATTTTTGATACCGGTGAAAAAAAAGGAAAGGAGCTTGCGGATGAACCGGATAACTGCTTTTGGATTTCTCTTCGGCGTTCTGCTGAACTGTTGTATTCTGTCTGCAGAAGAATCTGTCAAAAAATACATTACTGACGGGAGATGTCAAATGATTGAAAAAAAATATGATGTTGCCGTTATCGGCGGAAATTTCCGCGCTGTTCTTTCAGCGGTCGAGGCGGCAAAAAACGGTGCTGAAGTTTATCTGATAGCCCCCCGGCCGAGGCTGGGAGATGACATAGCCGGTACCCTCATGCTGGATGCTTTCACCGGAGATTTGCCGGACTGGGATAAAGTCGGCAAAAAATTCGTATCCGGAGCAGAAAAAGCCCTGCCTCATCATTTCAAACTGAAACAACGCGGCTGCGATTTACCCAAAGCGAAATTGACACCGAATTATGTCAAATATACGTTGGATGACATGCTTATCAAGAATAATGTCCGGTTTATCACGTCCTCCTTTGTTTCCCGCATTATCTAAGATTTCAAATTCAAGTTGTTTCTTAGATTCAACATCTTTATCAATTTGATAAAGATACTTATCTATTTGTTTTGAATTAGGAATTCCAGAAAGATCTTTTAATATCACATGTGCCACAGTATTTCTATCACTACTTCATAGAAGATTATTAGAACTTCTAGTTACATTTTCATATGTAACGTCATATAATGCTGGGTCTTCTTTATCAATTTTAAAAGTTTTAATAACAGTTTCAGATTTATTCCCATAAGAACTTTCAGCTATTAGTGAAACCTGATAAATACCACTTTCAGTAAATAGATATTCGCATTTGTTGTTCTTTAAAAAATCAAAGGTCAATTCATCATTATATATCCCGTCAAGATTCTCCCTTGTAACATTTGCTTTGACTTTAAGATCAGAACATTCCCCATCAAAAGTTATATTCATAAGTACGTCACTATTTGTAAATTTTGAAGAGTCACTACTTATAGTAACAATAGGTGTCGTGCAAGGGCTGTAACTAACCCAAACATCATGATCGTATTTCACTTTAGTTCCTGATGCCACATAATTGTAATAAGCACCATCTGCTTTATTATAAGAGAATTTTTCATTTAGTTTGATTGTTTTCTTATATATTAAATATGTATATCCTACCTTCTTTGAAGTAGATATTGCACTATGATAACTCTTCTTGCCATCTTGCAATCAGAAGTTCATTCTTGGAATAGCACTAATATACTCTTTATATATTTTTCATTCTTCTTCAGTTAGCATATTAGTTTTATCAAGGCCATCATAAACTGTCGCATCTGTTGCAGTGAAAGAAGATGGATTCTTTTCGACAACTAATGTATCGCTTACTTTATCATAAAACGTGCCATCATAGTTTATCGTAGATCCATTAGGTATCTCTCCAAACATGGTTCCAGAATTATCAGATGTCCCTATCTCTAAATATATATCATCATAATAACCTTCTTTTAGAAATGAAGAATCCAAATGGGCTTTAAATTCTTCGTTAGTTTTTAATTTGAAAGTCTTACTAATATTATTAAATATAACCTTCATATCTACTTCTTCATTGCAAGAACCATGTATTATTCCATTTAAATCAAGTCCACTAGCTCCAACATATTTTGTATGCTCGCCATCATCGAATAATTCGATATCATAACTTCCTTGTTTATTAACAAAGTATACATATCTACCCATTTGACTTGAGGATTTAGTTAGATCTTCATAGAAAATCAATTTACTATCATCATCAAGTACAGGTTTATCTTCTTGTGTTCCAGAATCGAGTATAAAACTTTTAGAAGAGTACGTATAAAGGTATCTCTTATTTAGATAAGTGATATATACTTTATCCTTACCGAATTCTTTGAAAGAAGGATTTGTATTTGCTCCTTCTTTAGTGATTTTTTTGCTCCCTGCAGTTTTATAGTTTAATTCACTAAAATCATCAAGAATAAATAGATACTCCATGTATCTTGCTTTGACATAGTATTTA
>CALCCZ010000273.1 GCA_937900075.1 uncultured Lentisphaeria bacterium | reverse complement strand
CTGTCTGCGTGCATAGGCCGGACCGATAGGCAAGATTCCCGAATATGCATCGAATAAATTCCATCCGGAGAACCGCCTCCGGAGAGGGGAGATTGTTGACAGAATTCTTGACGACAGTTATGGGGTCCTCGTATATCAGGAACAGATAAATGAAATTCTTCGTCAGGTCGGCGGTTTCTCTCTTATTGAAGCGGAATCCGTCCGCAGATTGATGTCAAAGTTGCATTCGGACAGGTTGGATGAGAGCCGTTGCAGATTTCTTGTGAACGGAATGTCGAAAGGGATATCCCGCAATGAATTGAGCAGACTCTGGGACTTTCTGTATGAAGCGTCATCTATTGCCTTTATGAAGGCCCACGCTGTCGCATACGGTATGATTTGATATTTCAGCGCATGTGTGCTAAATTATTGAGTTAGCGAAAAACAGACACCACTATTTCAAGGAGCAGAGGTTAGATGGATAAGAGCGAAATTTTAAGTAAGCTGATTACCAATGCAATGAATCCCGATGACGAAATTGCAGCCAGAAAACTCGTAGAGGAACTGGACAATTTCAAGGAAGAACTGAAAAGTGCCGGTCCGCTTCTGGAACGTCTCATTTCCACGTTTGAATCGGAAGTTACGAAATCCGAGGACAAAGCCGAGTTGTGTGTCCGTCTGGCAGAACTGTCTCTGTTGGATACCAGTGAGTTCCGGTCCTGCCTTCATGCTGCGGTGAAACGTCTTCTGCCACCTTATCTGCGCGGTGGCGATGTTGCCCGGGCGATTGGTGCCAAAGATACTTCGACCAGTGTCCGTGATGCAGCGTTGCGTTTGCGGAAACTGCAGCACATCCGGTCCACTGCCATCACTTATCAAAGTGACCGTCATGCCTGGGGAAAGGTTCATGGAATCGATAATGTGACCGGTACGATAGCGGTTTCCTCCCTCAAGACGGGAGCGGTTTCCTCCGTACCCATTTCTGCCGCTCTTTTCTCTATGCATTTCTTCAATATGACGAATGCGATGATGAATCTGGTCACAGCTGTGAAAGTTACCCGTTCTTCCGCCGAATACAGAAAAATCCTGACGGAATGTTCTCTTTCCGAGCTGTATCCGCAGAAAATACATGATATTCTCGCCTATACGCTGGTTCCCGACAGTTTCACTTTGGAACAGTTTGAAAGCTGGTGGAACAGTGATACAGCGAAGTCCTCCGGGGGAACAGAACGGCATTTCCGTGACAGCCGCAGTATATTGGAACTCTATACACTTCTGCAGCTTGACCGGAAGGAAGAAACCCGTACGGTTCAGGCATTGCTGACAGATGATTCCGCCGAGAAACTGAAAATCTTTTTCGGTCGTACACGTCCGAGTCTCACGCCCGCTGATGCATTGAAACTGGCAGAATGCATTGCCACAATTGCATCCGCCAATTCCGACAAGGAAATGTTGCGGGATGTTTTCAGTGTTTTGCGCGGAAAAGTATCGTTTTTCCCGGCTGAAATCAAAAACAATCTTTCCAAAGTCGGCCTTTCCGTCTGGGGCGTTCTTTCCCAGAAATCTTTGGCCGAACTGATTACCGTAACCCAGTTAATTTACAGCAGTGAAGAATTGAGTTTACTTGCTGTTCAGTTGCCCTTGAAGTGCTTGAGCGCAATGGCAGCGGTTTTGCCTGCCGATGTTCTTGCCGGGCAGATTCGTCAGCAGACGGTCTTGACAGCGGATTTGCTGTTGTGGATTTTCAAGAACCAGAAAAACTTGGACGACGGAATCGTTGCCCTGGTTAATATCATGAACTGCATCGCAGCCGTTTCCCTTGACGATCTGCCGAAAGAATGGGGCGCTTCCCAGCGTGAATTGAAGAAAGCGTTGTTCTGCGAAGCGGACAAGGCAGCATCCCGGAAAGCGAAAAGGGACCGCTTTACGGACCTGGCATGTCTTGTACTGGACAATGCCGACGGCGATTATACCTCTCTGGCGATTGGTCTGCAGCGGTTCCGCAAATTCAAAGTTGGCGAACGCGAGATGGTGATTTTGCGTCTTGCAAACCGTGATACGGACCTGGAAGATTTTGTCCAGACATCGAGCGGACGTGAAATGTTCAGTCTGCAGCAGAAACAGCATGATGCGGATGCAACGAAATATACGTCTATCCGTTCCTTCAAGAAACTGGAAGCGGAACTGAAAGATTTGATTGAGCATAAGATTCCGGAAAACAATGATGCCTACGCGGCCGCAAAGGCTATGGGCGACTTGCGGGAGAATGCGGAATTTGATGCAGCGAAAGACAGACGTAAACTGCTGAACAGTCGCAGAAATGAACTCGAAAGACAGCTGGAAACGGTTCAGATGCTTGACTTCCGTGAAGTGGAAATCCAGGATTCCGCAGTCATCGGGTCCTGCGTAAAACTCAGCAGTGCGGATACGGAACTTGAAGTCTTTCTGCTGGGCGTATATGACAGCAATCCGGAGAAAGGTTGCTACTCTTATACTACGGATATGGGAAAAGCTCTGCTTTACAAGAAAATCGGCGAAGAAGTTTCTTTGCCCGGACGTACCGGGACGTTTGTTGTGAAGACGGTTTCCCGTTTGCCGGATGCCATGGCAAAGTCACTTGCAAACGAGGACTAATGCCGGATCCGAACTTATGGAAAAGCATTCGCTCCGGGTTGGAATTTATCCGGGGCGGTTTTCCTCTCAGGCGCATACAGATACCCTGTGACCGTTTAACCGGGGTATCTGTTTTCTTTTTTTCCGATCTGCATTTACGGCGGCAGCGGGTTTATTCCCTGCCTTATCCTGTTTTGTCATGGAGCAGAACGGACGAAATCCAGGAGCGGCTGCGGAAGGTTCTGGCTGCATATCCGGCAGACGTTATCGTTTCCGGCGGGGATTTGATTTCAGAACCTGGTATGGCAGAGGAGGCATTCGGACTCCTGAAAAATTTGCCGGATGCCCGTTTGAAAATAGCGGTTCGCGGGAACTGGGATGATTTGAAGTTTCCCGAAGTTCCCCGTCAGAAATGGCTGGACGGTTATCGTGAAGCGGGATTCCGTTTTCTCTGTAATGAGACATTGCAATGGAACGGAATCAATTTTTATGGAACAGATGACCGGAAAAAAGGGGTTCCCGCATACACTCCGGCGGAAGATGACACCGATTACCGGATTCTTCTGTCACATAATCCTGATGTTGTTGCCGACCTGGACACGGATGCCGATCTGACTCTGTGCGGACATACTCATGGAGGTCAGTGGCGGATTCCCTTTTTCGGAGCAGTTGTCACATCCAGTGCATACGGCAAACGTTTTGAGGGTGGAGTTTACCATCGTATCCGGCGGGGCAGAACGCAGTGTTTAGTTGTCAGCGCAGGTATCGGTACGACTCTGGTTCCCCTGCGGCTGTTTTGTTCTCCGGAGGTCTGCCGTGTGGAATTTATTTCTGGAGGGCAGTTATGAGTTCTGAAATCCTGTTCATGGAAAATGGTCAGATTATTTCACGCTGCGATACTGCTGCGGATACCGCCTTCCGCCGGAATGTCGGCTGCGGTCTGCTGTCCCTGTTGAGCCGGGAAATTCCTCCGGATGCGGGACCCGGTTATCATTTTCTCTGTCGTCTGGTACGCAGTTTTTCTCTGTCCCTGATTCATGACCCGGATTCGGCAGTTCTGGAAGGGACGGTTGCCGGGCAGCTGTTTTCCTCGGTGTCTCCGGATATCCCCGGATATCTGTATCTGACGCCGGAAGTGATTTCCGGTTTCTTTTCTGCGTTTCAAGAAGAAGTGAAGCGGGCAGCGGGCGTTGCCATGATGTCCATACCGGATTATATCCGTCAGCTGCATCCGGACTGGAAAGATTTAGGGAAAGTTATGTTTCATCTGGCGGGCAATCCCAAAGATACGGATGGTACGAAGCCGTTTGTATTTCTGGCGACATACCAGCATAAAATCAGTGAAACGGGGCAAGTTCGGAATACCCCGCTTTCTTCGGCACTGGTTCAATATGCCAATGACCGCAAAGCCCTGCTGTCCTTTCTGACACCGGTAAAAAATGCGGCACAGAAATCTCCATTTCTGACAAAACTGCTGGAGGATAACCGCATTTTCAAGCCCTGTTTTTTTTCTTCCGTTGATGCCTGGACCTTTCTGAAAGACACAGAAGTGTTCCGCGGGGAGGGAATTCCGGTCCGTCTGGCCGGACTGTGGCGTGACAAGCCGAAGAAACTGAAGATGGAACTTACGCTGGATGTCGGGAAGAAACGCGGATTTCTGGCTGCCGATTCCTTAATCAAGTTTTCCGTCGGGGTATCTCTGGGTGGCATAACCCTGACGCCGGAAGAACTGCAGTCGATACTGGATACAAAAGGCGGTCTGATCCGCGTAAAAGGGGAATGGGTCGAAGCGGAAACGGAACGTGTCAAAGCTCTGCTGGCAAAATGGCGGGATGCTGCCGCCGTTGCGGGAACCTACGGTTTGCCGATGAGTCAGGCACTGCGTATCCTGTCCCGTGCGGATTTGCCTGATAACGGGAATGTTCCCCAGCTGGAAGAGGATATCTGTGAAGTCAATGCCTCTCCGCAGCTTTCGGAGGCGCTGGCGGAACTGAACAATCCGGAAAACATGGCATTACCGCCGCTTTCGCCGTTTTTAGAGAAGATATTGCGTTCCTATCAGAGGACCGGAGTCAAATTTTTATGGAACATGCTGAATGCCGGATTCGGGGTTTGTCTGGCGGATGATATGGGATTGGGCAAGACGCTGCAAATGATTTCCGCAATGACGCTGCTGCGCGGGAAGGGGAGTTTTTCGGAACTGCCTGCACTCGTCATTGCTCCGGCTTCGCTGTTGACCAACTGGCTTGACGAATTTCACAAATTTGCCCCGGAAATGAAAGTACTTATTCTTCATCATTCTGTATTGAATTTTCAGCAGCGGCAGAAATTGGCGGACGACCCCGTTTCCTTTTTGACTCCTTACGATGCGGTTATTATCACTTACTCCATGGCAGCGCGTGCGGAATATCTGAAAAAGATGTACTTCCCGCTGATTGTGCTGGACGAGGCACAGCAGATCAAAAATGCGTCTTCGCAAGTCAGTCGCGCGGTACGTTCCCTGCGTGCTGCCGGACGGGTGGCGATGACCGGAACGCCAGTTGAAAATTCTCTGTCAGATCTGTGGAGTATCTTTGATTTTATCTGTCCCGGACTGCTCGGAACGCCCACTGCTTTCCGCGAATTTGTACGCCGGATGGAGAGTGTGAAGCCTTATCCCGACTATACGTCCCTGCGGAAATTGGTCCGGCCGTACATTTTGCACCGTTTGAAGACCGATAAAAAAGTCATTTCTGATCTTCCGGACAAGATAGAACGCGTGGAAAAGACGCCGCTTACCCTGTTTCAGGCGAAGTTTTATGTGCGTACCGTCAATGCCATGAAACAGGAACTGGCGAGTGCGGGCGAAGATCGCCGGAACGGAGTAATCTTGTCCTATCTTCTTCAGTTCAAGCAAATTTGCAATCATCCGTCACAATTTTCCGGGAATGGTGATTTTTCACCGGACCGCAGTGGCAAGTTTCAGCGTCTGATCCGTTTGGCTGCGTATATTGCTTCGCATGGTGAAAAAATGCTGATTTTCACTCAGTTCCGGGAAATGACCGAAATTCTGCATGAAATTCTTGCGGAACAGTTCCATCGGAGCGGACTTATTTTGCATGGCGGTGTTCCCGTGGAAAAACGGCGTGAGTTCGTTCAGTTGTTTCAACAACCGGATGGTCCGCCATTTTTCGTTATTTCTCTCAAAGCAGGCGGAACGGGATTGACTCTGACCGCTGCCACGCATGTGGTTCATTTTGACCGCTGGTGGAATCCTGCGGTCGAAAATCAGGCAACTGACCGGGCTTACCGGATTGGCCAGAAACGCACTGTCTTCGTCCATAAATTTGTGTCACCCGGTACGATTGAAGAAAAAATCGACAAACTTATGACGGGAAAACGGTATTTGGCGAACTCGCTGCTGGAACAGGGCACGGCACAGCTTCTTACGGAAATGTCGAACGATGAAATCATGGATTTCGTGAAACTGGATATGGAATCCGTTTTGGAGGAACAGGAGTTTGAAAATGAGAAACAATGACTATGACAGTTTCTTCAACGATGAACCCGACCGCTACGTGCGGGTGCAGAAACGCCGGACGTACGCCCGCGATATTGCTGCACAGCTGGAGCGTCAGGGAGAAATTCTCACACCAGCCGTTGCGCACGGGAAAAATATCGCAAATCAATTCTGGGGACGGGCATGGTGTCACGCCATTGATGAATGGCAGGATTGCGCCTACCGTTTGCCTGGCGGTCGTTCTTTGTTGAAAAACGGTGGAGTAATCGACCTGAAAATCAGCCGGAACTCCGTAATTGCGCGTGTTGCGGCGGACCAGGTTTACGATGTGCAGCTGCACTACCGGGATGCCGACCCTTATTCCGTTGCGGAACTGCGGAGCCAGTGTGCCGGAAAGCTGACCGGGCTGCTGGATTTTATTCAGGGAAAACTTTCTGAAGAGGTCATGCAGTATATCTGTAATCCCGTTTACGGTTTGTTTCCGGAGTACGGGGACTTCAAAATTTCCTGCACTTGCCTGGATGATGCCGTCCTTTGCCGACACGCGGCTGCTGCTCTTTATGCGGTAGCCACCCGTCTGGATGACGAGCCGGAACTGTTTTTTACCTTGCGCGGCATAGACGCGAAGGATTTTTTTGAGGCGGAAGATATTCTTACGCAAACCGGCAGCAACTCAGCCGAAGGGCTTTCCGCCGATGAACTTTCGAAAACATTCGGTATTGACATAGAATTATGAAAGGAACGTAATATGAACATTATTGAAGCGGAGACTTCCAGTGCGCGCGCAATCAAAATGGTTTTGCTTTGTATTCTGGCAATAGTCTGTTCTCCTGTATTACTCATTCTCGGCTGGTATCGTTTGAGAAACATTCCCGAGGACGACCCCAATCACAAATTCCTGAAATATATCCTGATTTACGGCGTAGTTTTAATGGTCGGATTATTCGGATATCTGATCTGGAAATTTTCACCCGACAGCGGTGAGAACAAGACAAATGTCACCTGGCTGCCGGATTTGGCTGTGAACATCAGTTACTATCGTCAACCGTTTGATTGCGAAATCTTTGAATTTGATGTTAATGAGGAGAATTTCAAAAAGATTTACATTCATGAAAAACTGCAGGAAATCACGGAGCCGATTACGATAAAACGATACACGGCAAAAATCGAAAACAGCGACCCCGAAACCCATTCCGTTACGGTCTCCGGCGGTATGTTTGCCGAAGGTCCTATCAAGTCTCTCAGCGGAAAATACTACCGGAAAGTCGTTTTCGACCGTACTCATGGCAGAGCATACGTCTGTTCCGAGGTTCAGTGACCGAATCGGATAGACGGAGGGGATTCCCCTTCGGGTGCGCATGGTTTGTGCCCGGAGGGGTTGATTGTGTATGGAGGGGAAAACCGTGTGTGACGTACAGAGGCGTGCATAACGATTGGCATCAGGGGAGGGATGCGAAAAGGCGCAGGGAAATGTAGCCGGAGAGGTTTGTGACGAGACATGCCGTCATCATGAACCGACGAATCTATGTCCGGTATTCTGGATATGATGGGCGTATTGCTTTTTCTGCTGAAGCCTTATCTGGTGTGAGGGTATTTCAGAGAAACGGACGGATATCCAAGCTGTATAAGCAGAAAAACCCCGCAGGATTTTCTCCGGCGGGGTCAATGTTTTTACGAGAAAGAACCGCAATCAGAAATTGTTCTTATAGGGAGTGCGGCTGAAGACCATGTTCCACGGGTCGGTTTCGGGAGTGATAACCCATTCCGGATTGAGGATCGGGCCATAACCCCAACCGTAGCCCTGTTTGCTTTCGTGAGGAGTGAAGGGCATGGGGAACGGGAACGTGACGATTTCAAAGATACCGACGAATTCGCGGGCGAGGAAATAACCGACGCCTCTCAGTGTACCGGAAGTAAGACCAGCGAGAGCGCCTTCTTCAAAGGAGTCCTGATAGATGGTGATGGGAATTTCCAAAGCGCCGAAACCGGCATTGGTAATACCGCGACCGAGTTTACGGCTGATGCAGTGCCAAAGTGTTTCGTATCCAACAGGTTCATCCATACCGGTGTATTTCTTTTCATATTCGCCGGTTACGGGCATTTGTTTTCTGTCAATACCGCTTGTTGCATCCATGTCTCTGTCAACAGCTTTCAGGTTAAAGGAAATACCTGCAACGAGAGCAACGATCGCGACCAACAGGAAAATTCTACCGGATTTCATCTGGTTCTCCTTCCAATAAATATTTTTTTGTAAAAAGTTTATATTTCAACTGGTATTTTCAACAAACTAATCTAATATATTGCAAAGTTGACAATCTATCAAGTGCGAAATGAAAGAAAATTCATTTTTTTATCATTTTTTTATAGCAAGAAAGGACTTTTTTATGAAAAAAACAGAAAAATCGATTCAAAATGCATCAGAAAAACGCGGATTGACACTTTTGGGAAAGAGCCGCACGGAATATCCGGATACCCCGGAAAAGGCAAAAATCGAGACTTTCGACAATGCTTATCCGGAACGGGACTACACAATATTGTTTGATTGTCCGGAGTTTACGAGTCTTTGTCCTGTGACCGGGCAGCCGGATTTCGGGCACATTACCATTAAATACATAGCGGACAAAAAGTGCATAGAAAGCAAAGCGCTGAAGCTGTATCTTTTTTCGTACCGGAATTTTCATACGTTCCACGAGGAAGCAGTGAACCGTATTCTGTCGGATTTGTCTGCTGCCTGCAAGCCGCGCTGGATGGAAGTTACGGGTGTATTTATGCCCCGTGGTGGAATTTCTCTTACAATTGTTGCACAAACAGGTAGCTTAAAAGCATAATGTGTGCTATATTATAATGTAGAAGAGGACAGTTTTTGATTGGAAAACTTGTCAGCGTGCTGTGTAAACAGCGGAACCAAGCCGGAAAAATTCCGGCATAATATCAGGTTTGTTTGAAAAATGAAAAAACTGAATGGACTGATTTCACCAGTAGAGGGCGGAAGTGTTTCTTCTCCTCTCGGTTTTCAGGCTGCGGGCATTACTTGCGGTCTGAAAAAAAGCGGGAATCCCGATTTGGCACTTCTGTATTCTGAAGTGCCCTGTCATTTTGCAGGTACCTTTACCTCTAATCTTTTTCCTGCGGCACCGGTACAACTTTGCCGGAACCGCTGCGAGACCTGTGATACGGTTCGTGCGGTAGTCGTGAACAGCGGTGTGGCGAATGCCTGTACTGGTCAGACTGGCTATGACAATGCGGAAAAGACTGCCGCGTATGTGGCGGAAAAACTGAATCTGCAAGCCAGCGAGGTTTTGACCGGGTCCACCGGCCGGATCGGGGTTCAGCTGCCCATGGAAAAAATCTTTGCGGGCATTGATTCTGCGGTTGCCGCTTTGAGCCGGGATGGCGGACACAATGCCGTGCGTGCCATTATGACAACGGATACCCGCCCAAAGACGATAGCGGTTTCGTTTACCGTCAACGGAAAGAAAGTCACGGTTGCCGGCATGACGAAAGGAGCGGGCATGATTGCGCCGCACATGCTTTTAGCCAAACCCCATGCGACCATGCTTTGTTATCTGACTACGGATATCAGCGCGGATAATGCGGAATTGGCGGAATGTCTGCTTCACTCGGTGGATGGCTCCTTCAATCGTATCTCTGTGGACAATGATATGAGTACAAACGATACCTGTCTGGTATTTGCCAATGGTTTATCCGGAGTCAGTATTCATGACGATACGGCCGGAGAACTCTTCCGGGAAGCATTGAATTATATTACGGAGTATCTGGCAACAAACATGGTAATGGACGGGGAAGGCAGTACCAAGATGGTTTCCGTGCAGGTGACCGGTGCCGCGAGTGAAAACGATGCTGCGGTTTGTGCCCGTGCCATTGCCGATTCCATGCTGTGCAAAACAGCCTGGTTCGGCTGCGATCCCAACTGGGGACGCGTTTTAGCGGCAGCCGGTTATTCGGGTGCCCGGTTCAGACCGGAAAATGTGACGCTGGATTATGATGAATATCCGGTGGTGCGCGGGGGGATGGATGCGGGTACACCGGAGGAAACGCTGGCGGATGTGCTTCGCAGGAAAACATTTGAATTGAAATTGGATTTAGGGGCGGGCAGTGCCGCTTATCACGTATGGACCAGTGATATATCCTACGAATATGTTAAAATCAATGCAGATTATCACACATGAGCCGGAAAGAAGGTTTTTGAGAGAATGAAAGTGAATGAATTGATTGCAAAGGCTGATATTCTTACGGAAGCACTTCCGTATATTCAGCAGTTCAGAAACGCTATTGTTTTAGTGAAATTCGGCGGCAGCGTCATGGAAAGCCCGGAACTGATAGAGCGTACCATGCGCGATATCGTTCTTCTGCAGGCAATCGGAATGCGTCCGGTAGTCGTGCATGGTGGCGGAAAAGCCATTACGGCACGTTTGAAAGAACTCGGAATTGAAACCAAGTTCATCAATGGTTTGCGGGTCACGGATGAAAACGTAATCGGTGTTGTGGATGATGTGCTGCACAATCAGACCAACAAGTCTTTAGTGGATGGTATTCGTGCTGCCGACGGTTTCGGTGCTTCTATTTCCGGAAAGAAACTTTTACGCGCCCGGAAACTGTATTCCAAAGATGCGCAGACCGGTGAATCGTTAGATATCGGGTTCGTCGGGGAAATCGTTTCTGCGGATGTCCGCGCAGTTCAGGATGCTTTGGAGTTCCGTATGATTCCCGTGATTACACCTCTTGCCACGGACTTTCATGGACAGGTTTACAATATCAATGCCGATACAGCAGCCTGCGAACTGGCAAAAGCCCTGAACGCCCAAAAACTGGTATTCCTTAGTGACGTACCGGGAATTCTGCTGGATCCGAAAGATGAATCTTCGCTGATTTCCGTGATCCGGACTCCGGAAGTGCCCGATTTGATTCAGAAGGGCATTCTTTCCGGCGGTATGCTGCCGAAAATCGCAGGTTGTATGGCGGCTTTGAACAATGGTGTAAAACAGGTTCACATGATTGACGGACGTATTCCGCACTCGCTGCTGCTGGAAATCTTTACTGCCAGCGGCGTAGGTACACAAATCATCAAAGGCTGAAAATATAATTCAGGAGAAACAGAGAATGAGTGAACGGGTGGAACGCAATAATAAAGATTTCAAGGCTGTCAGCTATATGCGGCTCGTGCGGTATGCAAAGCCATACTGGAAACGTCTTGCGGTCGGCATTTTCTTCGGCCTTGTCATCGGCGGTTCCCTGTTCAGCTCGTTCCTGATTCTTCCGAAAATGCTGATGGTCGTGGAACAGGACAAGACAAAACGCGAGAAGGCGGAACAAACCGCAAAGGAAATCATGGGGGTTGTGGATTCCGGAATATCGGACGAGGAAAAGGGAAAGCGGATCCGGGAACTCATGCATCCCACCGACGATGATCCGGAACTTACGAAGAATCTGGAACAGCTGGATTCCTTTTCACAGAAATTGCATTTGCCCCTGCGGGCGAATGTGAAAGGACGTTCTGTCACTCTTACATGGCCCAAGGAATACACTTTTCAGGTCAGTGATCCTGTTTCCGGCAAGATTGCCTGGCAGTTTTTCACGGTTTACGCCATCGGATTTGTACTGTTGTGGACATTGAAATCCATTGCCACGTATATCAACCACTATTTTACCCGGTGGGTGGGCGCACGTGTGATTATGGATTTGAGAAATCATATTTACGCCTCCCTGATACGGCAGTCCATGTCGTTTTACGGGAAGCAGGATATCGGACATCTGATCAGCCGGTGTACGAATGATACGCAGCAGATCGAATCCTCGGTTTCCAATGCTATCGCCGAATTGTGCCAGTGTCCTCTGGAGGTGATTGCCTGTGCCGTAGCCATTATCTATGCGGGACTCAAGCAGAACAATCCCGGCATGATGCTGATTATGTTTGTCGGTCTGCCGCTCTGTGTTGTACCGTTGTTTGTGATTGCGCGGAAGATCCGCAAAATTTACAAGAAAGCTTTTGCGGATGTTGCCGAAGTCTTTTCGCGTATGCACGAAACGTTCACAGGAATTCAGATTATCAAGGCGAGCAATACGGAAGCGACGGAGGAAAAACGTTTTCATGAGGCGAATTACAAGTATTTCAAAAATCAGGTGAAGGCACTGGGATTGCAGCTCTTTATGGCTCCGCTGATGGAACTGGTCTGCGTAATCGCCACTCTTGTCTTCCTTGTACTCGCCTACCGCAACGGCGTGACGATTACAGAGATGGCTGTACTCCTGGCGCCCGCTGTGATTGCCTATCGTCCCATCAAGGATCTGGCACGTGTTGTTCACCATATTCAGAGAAGTATGGCGGCTGCCGACCGTTACTTTGATATGATTGACCAGAAAACCGAATTGACTGAAATAGAAAATCCCGTTGAAATGCAGCCGTTCCAAAATGAAATCTGCCTGAAAGACGTAACGTTTTCCTACGAACCCGGACAGAAAGTTCTGGATCATCTGGATTTGACCATCCGGAAAGGGCAGATGGTTGCAGTTGTCGGAGCTACCGGGTCCGGTAAAACGACGATTGCCAGCCTGATTGCCAGATTTTACGACCCGGAAAGCGGTGAAGTGCTGATTGACGGTATCCCGGTCCGGAATTTTTCCCTGAAATCTCTCCGTTCTCAAATCGGTATTGTCACGCAGGAAGCTATCCTGTTCAATGATACAATTGCGAACAACATTTCATACGGAACTCCCGGCGCCTCGCGGGAACAGATTATGGAAGCCGCGAAACAGGCAAATGCCCATGATTTCATCGTATCGGGTACTCATCCGCTGGCGTATGACGAGGAAGTCGGCGAGAAGGGCTGCAAACTTTCCGGCGGCGAAAAACAGCGTGTGGCAATTGCCCGCGCCATCCTGAAAAACCCGCCGATTCTGATTCTGGACGAAGCGACCAGCGCATTGGATACTGTAACGGAAAAATTAGTTCAGGATGCGTTGAACCGGGTCATGACCAACCGTACGGTTTTTGCCATTGCGCACCGTCTTTCCACAATCCGCAATGCCGATAAAATCATTGTTCTGGACAAAGGGCATATTATCGAGTCCGGTACGCATGATGAACTGATGGAACAGAACGGCAGATACCGGTTCCTTTACGATACTCAATTTTCCAGGAGCGGAGGACAGGAATCCAAGTGAAAACGCCCCGTGTTTTTCTGAAAGCCGGCAGGGAGAAATCCGTTTTGCGCGGACATCCCTGGATTTATTCCGGAGCAATTGCCAAAGCGGATCCGGTTTCCGGACCCGGTGAGGTCGTGCGGGTCTGCAGTGCCGGAGGGGATTTTCTTGCATGGGGAGCGTATATTCCGCGTTCCGTCATAGCGGTTAAAATCTGGTCTTTCCGTGAAGAGGATGTTATTGACCGGGATTTTCTTGCTGAACGTCTGGATGCCGCATTCCGGTACCGGCAATGTGTTTTTAACGGACAGTTGCCGGATGCCTATCGGCTGGTATTTTCCGAATCGGATTCTCTGCCCGGACTTGTTGCCGATATTTACGGCTCGTACTGCGTTTGCCAGATGACTTCCGCATGTCTGGAACCCTTCCGGCAGGATATTGCCGGACTGCTTCTCAAATATGCGCCTGACGGGGTATATGAACGTTCCGATGTGGAGAGCCGTACGCTGGATGGTCTTGATTTCCGTACGGGAGTTCTGGCGGGCGGGGAACCGCCGGAGCAACTGGAATTTACCGAGAACGGCATTCATTTTTTTGCCGATCCGCGAAAGGGACATAAAACGGGCTTTTATTTAGACCAGCGGAAAAACCGTCTGGCTGTCTCCCGGGCAGCTGCCGGTGCCGAAAGTGTGTTGAACTGTTTCTCTTATACCTGCGGATTCGGTCTTGCGGCTTTACGTGGCGGCGCGAAAAGCGTTCTGAACATTGACGCCAGCCGGGATGCCCTGACTTTGGGAGAGAAGAATGCCCGTGCCAACGGTTTTACGCAGGAACAGTTTCAGACGCAAGTTGCCGATGTATTTGTATTTTTGAGACAGTGCCGTGATATGCGGAAAAGTTTTGATCTGATTATTCTCGACCCGCCGAAATTCGCGGATACCATGGCCCGGCGCGAAAAAGCCGCCCGCGGATATAAAGATATCAATCTGCTGGCATTGAAATTGCTGAAACCGGGTGGAAAACTTTTCACGTTCTCCTGTTCCGGGGCCATTGATATGGATCTGTTCCGGAAAATCGTGGACTCCGCAGCGGAAGATGCAAAGGCGGATTTCCGCATTTTTGAAACGTTGACGCAAGGTCCGGATCATCCCGTTTCCGCCGCATTCCCGGAAAGTTTTTATCTGAAAGGTCTTGCCGGAGTCAGAATGTAACTCCGGCAGATTTCCTCGTTCTCAGACTGGCGTCTTCTCAGTCCTGAACCGCAGAACAGGCATCCGGTGCGGTCAGAACTGCAACCTTGCCGTCTTCAATTTCCGCCTGAATAATACCGTAGGGGGTCGGTACGGAAACGGCAAGTGTGACACCGGGCAGCGGACGGATGGAAAATTTCGTCCAGCCGTCTTCCACGGGTTCCAGCCCGGCAAGCAGCTGCGGCAGGAGAAAGAGCGGTCCGGCGCCCCATGCATGGCAGAGACTTTTTCCAAACGGTCTGTCGTAGAAGACATAATGCTGTTTCCCGATTTCCTCCGGAATGAATCCTTCGAAGAACGTAGTGGCACCGATGGCAAGCATCCCGCCCCAGATTTCACGGATTTTTGCCAGCGCGGCATCGGGTTTCCCCGCACAGGCTATCGCTTTCGCCTCAAAAATAGACATGTACGGTGTCCCGACAGCAGGCATGTCTTTCGCAATCAGCGCATCGGCAATTGTTTCCGCCTCCTTGCCGCTGACAAAGCCGAAGGCGGCTGCCAGCAGATTCGGATGCCGCAGGAACTCATCCTTCCCCGGCTCGGAACGGAACAAACCATTTTCCGGACAAAATGCCATTTTTTTGATGTTCGCAAAAAGTTTTCCGGATTCGCTCCGGAGGAATGCAGCACGTCCGGAGTCGTTCATGCGGTCGGCAAGTCCGGCAGCGGACTTCAATGCCTGGGCAAAGAGGATCTGGACGGCGGTAACTTTGGAACCGGGCACCCAGTCGATGAAAAGCCAGTCTTTTTCCCCGAAAGTCAGGAACCCGTTTTCATCGCGTTTGCCAAGCAGGATATCCAGGGTTTCGGTAATCCGCGGATATTCCAGTTCCAGGAATGCTTTGTCGTTGAAATACTGCTGATAGAACAGATGATTGATAATCCACCACATGGTGTAATCCGGAATATCGTTGATATGTCCCTTCGCAATTCCGGTCGCTCCGAGAACGGACAAAGAATCACGGACAATCGCCGCATCCCCGAAAGAATAGGCATTCCCCAGCAGCGAAACGGCAAGGTCTCCTGCCCACGGAAGACGGTCGCGTTTGACGCCATCCACTAAAAAGTGCATCATGCAGAGACGGAGAGTATAGGCCGCATGCATCCAGATCCGGGATAAGTCATCTACATCCTGAACGGCAAATGCCCCTTTGTATTCGGCAGGTGTGAAGAGTGCGCGCAGGGAAACCTTGGGGTCCTTGACATTTTCAATCCGGATATAGCGCAGTGCCAGCGGTACTTTGCTTGACCACAAGCCCGCGCGGTCTTTGTCCGGAACAAGTTCCAGAGTCTGTTCCCGGTCCTTCATATCGTTGTTTTCCACTTCCGGAAGGCTTTCCCCTACAAACATGGCAGGCTCCCCTTCACACTGAATATCCACATACGCAAATACCTGAACCCCGGCATCATACAGTGTCTCTGTAAGACGGCAGACGGAAAGCGGTATCTGGGAAAGTTCTTCCAAATGCGGCGGAAGCCCGTCTTCCCGCTGCGGTTTGCAGACGGGAGCCGACTCCGTGCCCGGTTCCCCTGTCGGCGAGTAAAGCCATCCGTCTTTCACATTCAACGGCAGGAGGGCGGGTATGTTCTTTTCCGTATCATCGGAATGAAGATGAATGACCAGCTTGCCCGGCTGCGGAAGATGCAGAGTATGCTTACGGTCCGAGGCATCGGCAGTATATATCTTTTCTCCGTTCAGAGTGACTGCAATTTCCCCGACTGCCCGGAACTCAATCGTTCCGGAAACCAGCGTATCTATCGAAAAATAAGCGTCTGACGCAGGTTTTCTGCGGTTCGAGGTATAGCCGACAAGCAATTTCGCCTCTGTCTTGGCACGGACCATCTTTTCTAAAATAAAGGCTTCACATTCATAGTGACCATACAGCCAGAACGGAGCATCGGGAAGTGTTTGCGGTTCCGGATTCATCCCATGTATGGAGTAGGCGGGGTCAATGATGAATTGTTTGGAGTCATAATGCGCTTTTGTTATCATTTTGTTTCCTTGAAATGTTGATTTTTATCTGTTCCGGAAATAAAGTAGCCGGATAATAACGTTTTTCAAGTGCTCATGTACACGGAATCCATGAAAAAATGCAAATTATGAGGAATCGGTCAGTAGATAGCGGATAGTTAGAGGAGACGTTCTTCAAGAAAACGTTTGAGCTATCACGAATACGTCACGGCATTTTCCACCCATATTTTATAGGACCTATAGGACCTATAGGACTTATTTGCGCTTACGCGCAATCCCGGACAACATCCGGCATATTCCACCCAAAGCATTTCATCCCGTCCCGCGCAACCACGAATATCGCCCGGCATTTTCCACCCAAAGCCCCAAAGGGGCGGCCCGAACCACTCACGGAGGAAGTCGCTTTGCGGCGCATCTCCAAGCATAACGTTCAAGTTTCGGAACACCTTCGGGGACATTTGTTTTCTCAACCTGTGATTAATTCTGCAATTGTGCGCTACTTTTGAAAGCGGGAATGAGACTATCTTAATTTTCCAGACATCGTCTGGATTTTCTCACTTGTAAAACAGCATTTTTTTTATTTACGGCGAAAATTTCCTGCAACCCGGGGGGGCAACTCTGACATAGTTTGTTTTTTTTGAAATGCAGATATCCGTTGTGTTTGCTCAAATGGTTGTAGAATGGGAACTACGTACACAACGATCGTATTCTCATGCTCTTTTGGAACATTGGCTCTTACAAGTCACAAAACGGGAAACGACACAATTTTTCTCTATTGGTGCTTGACAAAATGTACAATGAATGATATACTTAAAACCTGTCAGGTGGATTGTGTCCAACAAGTATTCTAAAACGCATGAACGGCGAGGTTACCTCCCATGAAAATAGACAGCAGACTAAAGCCGATTATCAAATGGGCTGGTGGAAAAAGTCAACTTCTTCCCGAAATTCGTTTGCGCTATCCTGTCGAATTGGGGAAAAGCATCAATAAGTACGCTGAACCGTTTATTGGCGGAGCCGCTGTATTACTGGATATTCTTGGCAGTTATGACTTGCAAGCCGTATTTATTAGTGACACAAATGCGGAATTAATTAATCTTTATGGAACTCTCCGCGATAGGGTAGAAGAACTAATAAAACTATTGCATCGCTATAGAGACGAATTTTTACCTTTGACAACCGAAGACCGAAAAAAATACTACTATGCAAAACGAGAACGTTTTAATAAACTGAAACATGAAACCTCACAAAATTTAGAATTGGCGGCTTTGTTTGTATTTATTAACAAAACCTGCTTCAATGGACTCTATCGTGTAAACAGCAAAGGAGATTTTAACGTTCCAATGGGCGTTTATAGTGCCCCCCCTATCTGTGACGACGATAATTTAAGACGTGTCTCCGCTGCGTTAGCACATTAGTTTTCTGATATTTATCGTAACTGTATTATAAGAAATTTGAACTGGAATAAAAATATGGACTTGCATCTGGACTATTCACTTGGCGTTAGTTATAAAAGCAATGCGCAGAAAATGCGTGTCGTTACAGAAACATGGGTCACTCAAAATTCGTATTGCCCTCTTTGTGGCAAAAATTATATTTCTCATTATGAGGCAAATCGGCCAGTTGCAGATTTTTATTGTGCAGATTGTCATGCCGATTTCGAGCTTAAAAGCAAAGAATTGCAGAAGAATCAACTTCCTTCCATTATACCTGACGGGGCGTATGAAACAATGATTTCAAGGATTAATTCGTGCAATAATCCACATTTTTTTGTTTTGATTCATCATTGTCAAGTTATTCGACATTTCTTTCTTGTCCCTAACTTTTATTTTGTAGCAAATTATATTGAAAAGCGAACTCCGTTATCAGCAACCGCAAGACGAGCAGGATGGATTGGTTGCAATATTAATTTATCAAGCATTCCCCAACATGGTTTTATTTTCATAGTAAAAGATGAAAAAGAGGAAAGTAAAGATTCTGTTCTTGAACAAGTTGCTAAAGTAAGTAGAATCAATAACAAGTCTCTTGAAGAACGAGGATGGCTGCTGGATGTATTGAAATGTGTTGAACAGATATCCCAAAAAGAGTTTTCATTAAAAGATGTTTATTTATACGCTGAACATTTGAAAAAACTTCATTTGGCGAATCACAATATTGAGGCAAAAATACGTCAGCAATTGCAAATTTTACGAGATAAGGGTTTTATTGAATTCTTAGGACATGGACAATATCGTAAACAGGAGTAAAAAATGACAAAACAATATGTAGTCTGTCTTCAGGAAATTATTGTCGGAGAGTTTGAAGTTGAGGCTAATTCACCGGAAGAAGCATTCATAAAGGCTAAAAAGGATTATAAAAATGGTCGTATGGTTAATGAACCAGGTGAGTGCCAGGAAACTAAAATCAGCATTTTAGATGATAATGGAAACACTATCATCGATTTTCGTGAAATTTGAACTTTATAATTGCTCATTCTGATGTTTGGATCTACTTACTCCCGACGGAACAATTTGGATAAGTGCAACGCAACATTCCATTTTTATAATTGGCTATATTCTGCAGGAACTGGGATGTTCCATCATTAACACCATCACATGGGAAAAACCTAATCCGCCGCCCAATCTTTCACGCAGATATTTCACGCATTCAACAGAGATATTAATTTGGGCCAAAAAAAGCAAAACCGCAAGACATTGTTTTAATTACGATGTAATGAAGGACATGAACTTCGGTAAACAAATGAAAACAGTATGGCGTATTGCACCTCCGGGTTTGAATGAAAAAAAATGGGGACGGCACCCCACACAAAAACCGATTGAATTGTTGCGGCGTATTATTCTTGCTTCGACAGTTCCCGGCGATGTAGTATTAGATCCTTTTGCCGGAAGTTCAACGACCGGAGTAGCAGCTCTTGAAACAAAAAGACAATTTATAGGAATTGAAAAGGATATAGATTTTGTAAATCTTTCTTTGAAACGTTTGTATGATGTTTTACATCAGCCAGATTTGTTTTGATGGTAAGACATACGTTTTCACTTACTTACCTTATCTGCTCCAAAACTACTTTTTCAAAATGACATTTTTTTATACAGAAAAAAATGCGTTGATAACAATACAGAAAGTTTGCTGCCTCTTGATTTTGTATATTCAGGAGAACAGGATACTGTTTATTCAAGATCATCGTGGCAAAGCGATTATGCAACTTGGCTTGCGTATAAAGGTGGTGCAAATTTAGGTGCACATAGCGATTTGGATATAGGTCAGTTTGTTCTTGATTCACAGGGTGT
>CALCCZ010000272.1 GCA_937900075.1 uncultured Lentisphaeria bacterium | reverse complement strand
CGAGTTTGGTTCCGTTTTTAGAGACGGTGATGATATTCGCGTCACTGTCGTATACTAAGGAATATCCGTTTGCTTTCGCGGTATCATCGATATCAATGACCGTTCTGCCGATATCCACTCCTGTGACCTGATAGCTGCCTGCATTGTACATGGCTGCCGGACTGATGTCGCTGTCGCTGATATTCAGATTCAGAGCATAATCGATCGAAATGGTATAACCGTTTCCAGTGATATCCTTGTGCTGACTGAAGTTGAAGGTCTTATCAATATCGCCGTATGTGCCGGCATTTGCCTTTTCAATGGTGTGTGCGACATCTGCGGTTTCGACAACGGTGAGAGTGACTTCCTGTGAAGTAATTTCATAGTTGCTGTTTTCGGCATTCGGCACATACTTGAGGGTATAGAGATTGGGTTTGTAATGAGAGAGATCCGTAACCGGGGTACCATTTTCATCCGTGAGGGTGAAGGTGAGAGAACCGATATCGGAGGGGGAATCGCCGGTGAAGGCAGGTGTGAACTGCAGGGTTCCGATTTCGTTGACATCAATCGTGATAAAGGTACCGGCAGTCTGACCCTGTTCGGTTGCCGGGGTGACAGTGACCTGTGCTTTACCGAGAACGATATCACTGGCAATGCCCGTTACCTGACTGATATCGTAGTTGGTGTTTCCGGCAGCGAGGAGTCCCTGATAGGTTCCGGCATTGACGAACGCGGCGGGGGAACCGCCCTGGCTGATGGAAACGGTGAGATCGAGATTGTCGCCTTCTACGATATCTTCGGATTCGATTATAGCGGAAACTGCGCCGGATTGGTCGGCTCCATTGTAGCGGAGTCCGTTTTCGTTTGTCCAAACTGCGGATCCGTGAACGACTCTTCTGTCGATATTGCCTTTGATATCATTGATGGTGTAGTTATCGGCATCGGTGCCAACAAGAGAAAGGTTATCTGTGTAAACGTTCTTGTCTGTGCCGGCGTTGGCATCGCGGAAGGCACCTGTGATACCGGTTGAGATACTGAGATTTACCACATCTCCGGACACCATGGAGTCTGCTTTGATGGAAGCGGTACCGGAGATTTCGGCATCGGTTGTACCATCATATTGGCGTGTGGTGACGGAGAGACCTTCGAGATCGATTCCTTTCTTTGCGACATTGAAATCGCTGCCTGTGACCTTGATGATGTAGTTCAAGCCGTTGTTTCCGTCTTCTACATGGAGCGTTCCCACGGAGAAATTATGAGTTCCGGCGGTGTAGTAACCTGCGGAGGATACAGAGCCTGCGGAGAGATGACCGGAGAATCCGCTGTCACCGCCAACCAGCTGGGACGCATCGTATGTGTATTCAAAGTCGTGATCCGACTTGAGATCGCCATAGACGACGATATTAGTTATCTCATTTGCCTTAACGGAGATTTCTTTGCGGAGAATGTTGCCCGTTGCGGTAATGGAATCGGCAAGGGTGTAGTTTGCCGCGTCATCGCCGCCAATTGTGATTTCCTGCAGAGTGACAGTCTTATCGTAACCGGCATTTCTGTTATCGAATACAGCGGTTTGCGACAGGCTGGCAATGGTCACGTTATCGCCGGAGAGTACATTCTTGAATGTCGCGTTTTCGGAGCCGGAAACAGAAGCGGAGGTATTGCCGTCATAAGTTTTGGAGATATCCAGACCGGTTACAGCGGAGAGTTCTCTCTTCTGAATCGTGAATGCGGCATTGTCCGCCAGCTGGATATTTATTTTGTAGGTACCGATGACCGTATCGCCCTGTTTGATGGTCATCATGGCATTCTTGCCGCTGGAAACGATGAATGTGTATCCGGCGGTTTGAGATTCTGCCGCGGTGAGGGCGGCTCCCGTGATTACATAATCACCTGCGTTGACGAATCCGCCGGTACTGATGTGACCGGTGACGTCGGCGGTGAAGAGCAGGGTGCCGATCATGGTATATTCCGTATCGTTCAAGGTGAACGACATCTGCTGCTGTCCTGTGAGAGCATCTTTCGTGAAACTGCCGTAAACGCCGTCATCCTGACTGTTGACTGTCAGCGTGATAGAGCTGGATTCGATAACTTTCGAGGAGGCTCCGATGATTGTGCCGCCTGCGGCAAGGACGCGGTCACGCCCCAGCTGATCCTTGTCAATTGCATAGAATGAGGAGGAGGGTGTGACTTGTGTGCCATCATCGAGTTTGAACCATGCACTTCCGTTTGTGGAGTAGAGGACGGAATTTCCGTCGAGTCCGATGCGGTAGGAGCCTGTGGCGGCAGCACCGCCCTGAACGATTGCATGGACAGTCTGACCGGGGATGGGGTTGCCATTGTCATCCGTTTCGGCTGCGGGACCATAAAGCACGTCATCAATAGTCAGTGAACCGATGGTGGACTCGATCATATCGATATTTTCCAGCGTTCCGATCAGGCTGCCGATGGCTTTTGCATCGGTGGCTTTCTGATTGGCGGCATACTCGATATCGCTGGATCCGTTCCATGCAATAATCGAGTTTGCGATTCTCAGTTTCAGTGCCTTGGTTGTCATATAAATGCCGGAGGAGTTCTGCGTAATTGTGGAATCGACTACATTGAGAGCTCCGGAGGAATAAATGGCGCCTGCTATGCCGGAAGCGGTATTGTTGGCTATGGTGGAGTTCACCAGAGTCAGTATTTTGGTTGAGTAGACAGCACCGCCGTTCACAGCGGTACTTCCGGTGATGGAGAAGTTAGTAAGAACATTGTTATCCGCGGCATTGTATATAGCTCCACCGTCGGCAGTTGCGGAAGCATTGGTAATGGAGACGTTACTGAAATCTTTCATCGTTCCTTTGAGGAAAATGGCGCCGCCGTTTTTCGCGGAAGAGTCATTGATGATGACATCCCTGAACGTCATATTGGATTGTGTTCCGGCGAGATAGACGGCGCCGCCGTTTTCCGTAGCGGAAGAGTGATTGATGACGATATTGGTCAGGGAAGCATCTGAGTAGGCGTAATCAGCGATATAAATGGCGCCGCCGTTTTTCGCGGAGTTATTGTTGAAGATAACATCGTCCAGGGAGAGTGTGCTGGAATTGCTGCCACCACCCTGTAAGTACACCGCGCCACCGTTCCCACTTGTGTGATAATCGGAGAAGGTGACATGGTTTATCGTTGTTGCATTGCTGATTTTTTCATCCTGCAGACTGATCGCACTGCCGTTAATAGAAGCAGCATCCTTGTGTCCGCTGATGAAATCGACATACTGCAAGTCAATGACGTCAGGCGTTCCGGCTGCACCATTTCTGACGCCGATATCTGCACCATAAAATTCACCGCCAGTTGTCAAATTGTCTTTGATGTAGATACTGTTGTTGCCGATAAGGTAACGGTTGTCTTCCGTTCCGTTCAGAATAAGGCTGAACGATTTGTCGCCCCTGTGTCCGAAAACAAAACCGAAGAAATTATAGCATTTTCCGGAAGTGCTTTCGACATGGTTTGTACGCTGCATTGTAATGGAGTTATCGGAGACCTCGAATGTACCGCCGTTAAACTGATATGTTGTGGTTGTGGTAGTTTGGTCAGCAGTGAACAAAACAGAATAGACCTCGATATTGGAAGCGACTGTAGCCAGAGAGATGTCCACGTTATGGATCAGGACATCAGAGAAATCAGAGGTAATGCCACCTCCGAAATTGATGAGACCGCGCCAGCTGATATTACGGTCGTCTGCCATATCACCGGTATTGGTAATATCGGCTTTGATATTGTTTATCCGGATTTTGGAGTTTGTTGCCGTTGTGGCACCCGTGACGGATATTCCGGGGGCACCATCGAGCATATTGGAACTCGTCTGAATACGGTTCATCGTGATATTGTCAAAGACGAGAGCCGCATTTGTGAGTGTCAAAGCGCCGCCTACGCGGAAGAGCTGTGACTGAACATTGGTATCGTTGTTATTGCCGGTCGAGTAAGTGCGATTCATGTTGGCAATGATATTGGAGACATAGATGCCGGCGGAATAGAACTCACCGGATTTGCCGTCTTTCGCCTTGACCGATTCTTTGAGGTTAGCCGTGAGGTCGGATTCGCTGAGAGAGAAGACGAAATCGCCGCGTTCGCCCGCATTGTCGCTGAATACTTTAAACAAACCGTTTTCGCGGACGATAATCAGACCGGCGCCGGTGGCGGCATCGGTCCAGGTATCACTCATGACATTGTAAGTGAAAGTGGAGTACACCTGATTGTCTGTCGCATCGGCGAGGGTGGCGGTATTATGAGTGGAATCGAACACGATCTGGAGTTTTTTACCGCTGATGTTCATGCCGGTATTTGCATAGACGGAACCTTGTGCGGCAATCGTGTCGGATCCTTCCGCCTTTGTCGTATTGTCATGAATGTTGACAGTACCGAAGACATTGAATGCGTCAGCCGTGGTATAAATGGCGCCGCCGGAGGATGCGACTGTGAAAGTCCCGTTGAGTCCGTAGATTTCAAGTACGCCATAGACGTCCAACCGGTTACCCGCATAGATGATACCGCCGCTTCCGAGATGATCCGCCGTGGTATTGGAGAAGGTGTTGATACCGTTGAATGTTATTTTAGAAGTGGAGTAAATGCCGGTGCCTTTGACCTGAAGGCTCGTGGAATTTTCGGACGACAGGAGGAACTTGTTTCCGTCAGCTTTGAAATTGGTAACCATGAACGGGACCGTGTCGTTTGTTCCTTCATAGTAGAGTGCTCCGCCGGAGATATTGATTGATCCTGTCGAATTCGGTTGAGACACTTCGAATGTATTGTCGGTAAAGGTGATGTTTTCGTACACAGCGGAACAGTTGGAGCGCAAGTACAGATATGAGAATGCGCCTTGGCCAGAGGCATTTCCGGCGGTGTAGTCACCCTGGAGAGAGATGTGGTTGCCACTGATCTGAATATCGGAGGCAGTGACATCCCAATAGTCATAACCGCCATTTGCCGCACTGACATTCAGAAGACCGCCTGTAGTGACGAGAACATTACCGGATGCAGGGAAGTCGGAACCGTCTGCGGATTTGATCCGGACGTTGACGTTATTGTTGTTCAGCGTGATATTGCTGAGATTTGCGTAGGAGCGGCTGGTTGCGGTATTCGTCTCTCCTGTTTGAATGAAGAGCATGGAACCCTTGATCGTGACAGCTCCGGCGTTTTTCGTCGTATCGGAGAGGACCGTAGTGATGTTGACGGTATTGTTCTCCATGGTGATATTGGAAATATCGGAGAACTTGTTGCAGAAATAGAAGAGACCGTTGAATGTTGTCGAATTATTATTGGACAGCTGATTGGTGAAATTGAGCGTGTTGTCTTTTGCGACCAGATTATCCACCGTCAGATTGGTGACGGCTTTACTTCCGCCGAAACTGATGAAGTAACCTTGGATAGTAACGTTGGAGTTGTTGAAAAGATTGGTATTGTCGATGTTATAGTTCTGGAAAGTCAGATCCTTCAACGTGGCATTCAGAGCGTTAGCGCTGATATTGACGGTAGCACCGATTGTATTCGTGGTGTTGTTTGTGAGGATCTGAGTATCGAGCAGTTCGCTGTAGTTGTTCTCAAATGTGAGACCTTCCAGGTGTATATCGCCGGCACCGCCGTAGTAGATCGCCGCACCGGATGCGTGGTTTGCTCCAGGACCTGTAGGAGAGAGGAACTTGTGAGCGGTATGGTTCCCTGTGAAGGTGGAGTTGATAATTGTCAGACCTTCGGCAGCGGTGGAGAAGACTGCGCCGCCGTCAGAGTATGTGACTTGAGTTGAGGAGGATCCTTCGAAATAGTTGTTGATGAACTCGGAGTTCTCGATATTGAGTTTATAGGTGGTATAGATGGCACCGCCGCCGTAAGTGCTCCAATAGGCACCGCCGTTGGGAAGTCTTGCGGTATTATTTTCGAAGGTGCTGTTTTTGATGGACGTTTGAGCGGTCAGATACAAAGCGCCGCCGTTGGTGGTCAACGATTCAGAATTCTTGACCGTAACATGATCCAATTCCATGGTGATCTGGTTCAGGTAGATGGCGCCGCCGTTGTCTCTGGCGATATTGCCACCGTACTCGACGCCCTGATAGGTGCCGGGTCCGAAATAGACGTTCTTCAACTGTGCGAGATAATAGCCGGAGACTCTGGTTTTTGAATGGAGATACAGAGCGCCGCCACTGCCGGCAAGTGCTTCGTTTCCGTAGAACTGGACGTCTTGGATAATCAGGCTTGCATTGGGTGCCTCATTGTAGAACTGGTAGATTTCCAACGCGCCACCACCATTGCTGTTTGCAGTGTTTCCTGCGAAGACGGTATTGGAAATATCGACGGTGCGGAGGTGAGCGGATTGTTGATTGCTGGCGGTCAAAAAGACAGCGCCGCCTTCGCCGCGTGTAGTGTGGTTGATGAATTTGAGGTTTTCAAATTTTACGTCGGTGTAGTAGTGATCGATGCCGTTTTCGAATCCGTTTCCGGAAATCCGGATGGCACCGCCGGTACCGGTTCCTTTCCCGGTATAATCCGGGTCATCGATGAAGAAATCAGTGTTGGTGATCTGGAGAATCTGATCAAAATAACCGGCTTTATCGAACTGGATGGCGCCACCGCCCGAGTAAGCGTAGCTGTTGCGGAAGATGGAATGGTCGATAAAGACATCGGTGCCGGAGACAAAGATGGCGCCGCCGTACATATTATTGCCGCTGTTTCTGGAATCCTGTCCGACTTCGTTGTCTGCGAAGAGAGAACGGTTGACATTCAGGGTTCCGCCGCCTTCCATATAAATAGCCGCGCCGCGTGAATAGTTACTCGAATAAAGTTTGTTGTCGCTGAATACGGTATCATCGACGTTGACCGTGATACGGGCATTGCCAGTAAAGATTGCGCCGCCCCAACGGCCATCGGTGTTGGCGGTGGTCGTACCGTCGAGACGTTCGAACAGGGAGTCATGGATTGTGACGACGCCGCGACCTGTATCGTAGAATGCCGCGCCGTAAACCTGACCTTCGAATTTGAGATCATGGAAATACGAGATGATATTGACATCGATGTCAGCGGATGCGTTATCAAGATAGACCAGTGCGTATCTGCCGCTTATGAGGGTATTGTTCCGGAATTCGGTATCCCATTTGAGGGTAACGGAATCGCCGGAGAGACCGCGGTTTTCCGCCAGAGCGTCATATTCGACTCTTGTTTCGTTTCCGTCCGTGGAGTACCATGCATCGGCTAAACCGTCCTCCTTGAAGCGGAGTTCGTATTCCGTAGTGACCCCGTTGAGTTCGACGGTGGCGGTCAGAGATTTTCCGATATTGAGTGAGCCGGAGGAACTGGAGAGGCAGATGATGCGTCCTCTTTCATTTTCGAAGAGAGAATTGATGATATTGACATCGGCCCGGCTTCCGGATTTCGAATAGATATCCGCCAGATTCTGTGAATTGCCATGGAACCAGGCGCCATCCATGTCGAGGGAAGCGTTTTCGAGGCGGACAAGAGTGAGTTTATTTCCAGTGAACTCAGAATCTTTGATAGTGACGACTGCGTTTCCACCGGCATAGATGACATGGTGGTTTGCATCGGCACGAACACGCGCTATCGGTTCAATGGTTCGGTGTGGGAGAAGGAAATCGACCGGCAAGTTGCCGAGTTGGGCGTGACCGTGACGCAGAAAGCGTATGTGACGCTCGGAGAAGGTGAGGGCGTCATCCCCGCAGGAACGGCGTTCTGGTATGTGAGCGTGGGCGGCCAGCCGACGATTGCGTGGTAACCCCTAAAGGAAATACAACCATGAAGAAGATTCTCGTTCTAACGGTGGTCCTCGCAGGGTTTCTCTTTGCGAAGGCGGAGGATGACTTCGGTTATCAGTTCCTCTACTGGCAGGTTCAGCCGGAGTTCGTGGATGCGGATGTGGACGATTTCAATGCGGCCTATTTCTACACCGTCAGCATCGGTGGCGATCGTACGGCGATTGGTGTGGCGGAAGCGAATCGAACGACGGGGTCGGAAATCAAGGGAACGGCTGATCTGCGGCCGTATGCCGACGACCAGTTCGTTGTTGAACTTGCCAATTGGGATGGTACGAGCGCAAAGGTTGTTGGAAGCACGGGCTTGTGGACGTACGATGCGTTGAATCAGTTCATGACGAGCTATAAGTCCACGACGGACATTCCCACGCAGAGTCTTTGGACGCCGCAGTTCCACGCGTCGGAACCCGAACCGGAACAACCGGGCGGCATCATCCCGGAACCTTCGAGCGGCCTTTTGCT
>CALCCZ010000271.1 GCA_937900075.1 uncultured Lentisphaeria bacterium | reverse complement strand
TTCTTTTTCAGGGATGAAGAAATACCCGTGTAATCGTCCTTGGTAATGGTGATCGCCGCATTTTTCGTGAACAGATAGTCTGTATTTTCGTCCGTTTCCACTGTTGTGGTACTTTTGTTTTTAATGACTGTCCAGCTCATGATTGTTCTCCTGTGTGATGTTTTTATAATTAATCTTGTTGCAATTGCTTCCCTGTGCGCTATGCCCGCCGCTTCGGGACAAAAAAATATCCGGCAGATCCATGAGGGTCCGTCGAATATAAATAATGAGTTCTGTAAAAATTTCTGGCAGATGCGATTCTGGCGCGGAAACGCAACGTGTGTGCCTGCCAGAGAATGATGCGCGATGTCGTCTGTTCCGTGCTGTTTGCTGTCATCCCGGAATGCGGTTTCATCTGCAAGATCGGATGATGGTGACGGTACATAGTTACCATGGATGCGGGCATGAAAAAGCCGCGGGCGCTGTTCGCGTCCGAAGACAAAGATATCATTCTATTTTGTCTCAAATTTTCCATGATTCCTCATCTCAAAGAAAAAATACACAGTGATGTATGTACATATATACCGTCCGCGCGGAAGTTGCAAGAGAAAAAATCGAAAAAAATCATACAAAAAGTGCCTTTTCCGGCTGCGGATATTTGAAAAATACAGAACAGCAAGTTAATTTACGGAATCGTGAAAACATCCGCAGATATCCTTAATTTAACAGAGTTTCCGGAATATCGGCTGATGATTTCGCCAGCAAAGGAAATAAATCCGGACCGAAGTGAGGAATAACAGCATGACAGAACTGCATTTTACAAAAAAACATATCATGGGCTTTGCACCGGGTGCGGCAAGCCGTTTCCCGGAAATCCGCAAATCCGCCTTCACAAATGAAAAGTTTGTATGCAAACTGGATGAAGATGACGGACTGTTTATCAATTACGGACTGACACCCGATACCCTGCCCCACTGCATGATGGATGATTATGACCTCAGAAAAAAAACGGAACTGACCTTCGATGCTGCAATACTGGAAAACGAACATCTGCGTGCCGAATTTGTACTGGAACTCGGCGGACGTCTCTGGAGTCTTTACGATAAAGACGCCAAACGTGAACTCTTCACCAACACCCGGGAGTTCCGTCCCCATAACCTGGCTATCCGCAATGCCTGGTTTGCCGGCGGCGCAGAATGGAACTGCGCTGTACGCGGTCACGACATTCATACCTGTTCGCCCCGTTTTGCAGCAGAACTGAAAGATCCCGATTTCGGCCCGGTTCTGCGCATCTATGATTACAATCCGGACCGCAGAACACCTTTTCAGATGGATTTTTTTCTTCCTGACGGGTCGCATTTTCTCTTTGCGCGCATCCGGATCATGAATACGAATTACCATGTAGTCCCAATGTACTGGTGGACAAATATGGCGGTACCGATGACGCCGGGCTGCCGCGTAATCGTGCCCACGAAAGAAACTTATGCCCATTGTTATGAAGAGGGGATGGGGGGCATTACAAAGATTCCCCTGCCTTTCGGTCCGGGCTTCGACTGCACCTATCCGGAAAACTTTCCGCAGGCACACGACCATTTTTACAACATTCCCGCGGACAGCCGAAAATACGAATGTCTGTTCAACCGCGACGGAAACGGTATTGCACATTTGTCAACACGCCGTCTGCAGGGACGCAAACTTTTTGTCTGGGGTCAGACACAGGGTGGACATCACTGGCAGAGACAGTTGCTCGGTGACGGGACAGACGAATATCTGGAAATTCAGGGTGGAATCGCCCATACTCAGCAGGAATGTCTTCCCATGCCGCCGAAAACCGCATGGGAATGGCTGGAGGCTTTCGGCAATATTCAGGCAGATCCGGAAAAAATCTTCGGTAACTGGGAAACGGCAGTCACGTCCGTAACTGCACAACTGGATGAAATGCTGCCGGAAAACGAGTTGGACAAAATTCTGAAAGCCTCCAAGTCTCTCGCGCTCCAAAAAGGTATCAAACGGTATTCCGGCAGCGGTGACGCGGCTTTGGAAGAACTGCGAAGCGGAAACAGGCTCACGGAACATCTTGATTTCGGGGAACCGGGCAGAGATCAAGCGGAATGGGTTCAGCTGCTCCGCGAGGGAAAGATGGATGATACACCGCCATTTTCCTATTCCGTGGATCCGGACTGGGCAGATCTTCTGAAAAAAGCGGCTCCCTCCTGGAAAACAGAACTCCATCTCGCCGTATACTGCATTCACGCCGGCGATGCGGAACGCGCAAGGAAACATTCCGGAAATGCACTGGTCCTTTGCCGGAACACTTGGACTCTGCATCAATATGCCATGATTCTTTCCGAACTGTTCGACCGGAAAGACGAGGCTGCGGACTTGCTTGCGGAAGCAGCATTGACTTCCGATGCCGATGCCTATCTCATCAAAGACGCACTGAAGCATCTGGTAAAGTGGGAAAAGAACGCACTGGCAGTCACTGTCTTTGACAATCTGCGCGAACCGGACCGCAAACGCCCGATGGTACGTTTTCTCTACGCATCCGCGCTGGCAGCATTGGAACGGTATGAAGAAGCAGAGTCAATTCTGCTGGAAAACGGCGGTCTGGATGTACCGGACGTTCGTGAGGGAGAACGCAGTCTGACCGGACTGTGGATAAAAATCCGCGGGGAACTTCTGAAGAAAGCCGGAAAAGATCCGGCGGAGGCCCTTAAAGATATCCCGTATATTCTGGATTACCGGATGACCTGACCTTCTCCCGACAAAACATCCGCAGATATCCCGTTAATCGGTCAGTGGATTAGGGGGTTAGGAACATGGAACATGCCGGATGTTTTGCGTGATTGTGCGGGACGGGATGGGAAATAGGA
>CALCCZ010000270.1 GCA_937900075.1 uncultured Lentisphaeria bacterium | reverse complement strand
CGCCTTCGGATCGCAGAACTCGCGCATGACCTGCCGGCAGACGCCGCAGGGCGGGCAGGGAACGGAAGGCTCCTCGTCGGCATTTGCCCCGCAGATGGCGATAGCGATTTTCCACAAAGGCGTTTTGCAATGACGGTCAGACGGCAGTTTATCGAATTTTTCCTGTATGCAGCGTTTCAGAATCGGCTCGACCGTGTTGTCCAAATGAGCACCAGCCGCGAGTTGAACGGCTGCCGCATATTTGACTTCCGGCTTGCCGGATTTGAGATTTCTTTCTAGGTCATAATAGTCATTGACATTGTGGGAAAGCAATTCGTGAGAGGGGGCAAAACCGTAATCGGTCAGTTCGAACATCCGGTGTCCCGGATAGAAATTTTCCGGTTTCCAGCTGTCGCTGTGGTAGAAATTTTCCGGTTCGGCAAGTGCCTTGGTCAGAGAAAGTTTCTTCTGGACTTTCCGGATATCAATGTAGCGGGGGGGGACATGGTCCGTTACGGCAACAGCTGCAGCCAGGCCGGCAGCCTCTCCGATACGCTGCATATCGCGCTGCATCCGGAACTGCAGATTTGCGTCAAAATCGAGGGAAATGGCGCGGCATGCGACGATAAGGTTTTCAATTCCGAACGGCAGGAGGGTCCGGTACGGGATTTCGCATCCGATTGACTTCCAATGTCCGTCCAAAGCCCAGGACCAGAGCAGGGCATCGAGCGATTCATTTTCAAAATCCGAAGCGTGATTATCGTAATGCGAGGCGGAATAAGCTATGACATCCGGGAACTCGGAGGAACGGATCTGGTCCGCAAGTCCCAATTTGAAATCGCCTGTGATCTGTCTGCTTGCTCTGGCACCGATCATGGTGGCGATTGACAGCAGTCGCCCATTTTTCCGATAGTATGGCCGGTCATACGCAAGGATGGCGGAACGGCGTCCGCGGCTTACATCCCATGGGTCGCAGGCATCTACATATCCGGCATCGATATTGTACGGATAGAGCGTGAAAAATGTGCGGATGACCTCATCTTTATCGTTCTTTTCCACTGTCGGATTCAAATATATTGCCGGTACCGAGAAGATATGCTGAATCGCATCATAGTCACGACCCTCTGTATATTGAGCTCCGGCAAAAACCGCCACATCTCCGTCTCCGGTAGAGTCTATCACTACTTTTGCTTTGCACCGGACCGTGCCGCGCGGGGTTACTGCGGTTACAGAATCCACCCGGGACATTTCCGGTGGCTGTGGAGTTCCCCGGAGTACAGGAAAGACTGGCGGCTTGATTTTTGTGGTTTCGACCTCGCAGATATCCATGTTGAAATGAATATCCACACCGGCTTCCCGGCACATTTCCTCCAAAGCAATCATTTTCGCCGTTACATGGAACCGATCAAAAGCCTGTTTTTCCAGTATCTTATGACGTCCACACAACAGCGAGGAAATTTCTTTCGCCCGGGCATCCACTTCATTTTGAAGACCGCCGGGCAAGCCATAGTAGTAAACGGGAATATGTCCGCCGGTACCCGTGCCGCCCAAAAATTCACCTGCTTCCCAGAGAACAACGTCTTTTCCCTGCCGTGCAGCAGCAATTGCCGCGATTGCGCCCGCAGTGCCGCCTCCGCAAACCAGGATGTCGCATTCGGATTCATTTCCGTAGTTTTCCACATAAAATTCATCCGGTACTTCTACTTGGATTTGAGGGTCGTAAGCAATGGATTCCGCACGTTGGGCAAGAAGGGTTCCTTCCAGCATCCGGGTAGAGAACAGTGAGTCGTGCTGTTCAAAAGTGAATGTTTCCCGTCTGCGCGGTGCAATCAGGTTATGGATCTTGGAAGCTGCCGCGAGTACGGAAGGCGCAAGTTTGACCGGTGAATTGGATGCCCGCGTCACGATTGCGTCCTTGAATTCCGGAGCCAGCTCATGCAAACGTTTCAGAATCCGCGGGATATCCATCCGGTTTCCGTTTTTGACCTTGATGGTCCGGCTGGTGTCCCAGACGTTGCGTGTTATGATAAATCCTTCTTCTGCGGGACAGTCTGGCAGCGGCAGATCCTCATCGAGTTCCAAATCGAAGAGAAATATGGTGTCACCATCTTGTTCATCCACGAGACCTGGCATGGCATACTGAACGATTTCCAGTTCATCGGAGGTATCAATAAAACATTTCGCTGAAATCGGATTGATTCCATCCTTACCCGCCACCAGCAAGGCCTGCATAATATCATTTTCCAATACCACGCCTGCCGGGCGTTCATAGAACAGAATATCCACTTTTTCCAACATTTTCAAGAGACGGATTGTCAATACACAAGCATCTCCGTTTCCATCGCGGTATGCTCCGGCTGCGCGCAGTTCCGCAATCAGCTTGTCCGCTTCATCGGAAATTCCCTTTTTGATTTCTGTCAGGAAGGAATTTGTATTTTCCGAGCCCAGGAACCCGTTTGGTGAAATCAGGAGTACTTTCAGATTGCTCTTCAGAAAATGCAATGCAGCTCCGACTGCGGAGGCACCCGCGCCATAGATACAGACATCATACACTGTGTTATACATAGTTGCCATCCTTTCTGCAATATCAGTTGCTTGGTTTCCAGTCCCGTTGACGTGCTGCCTCGTAGAGAAGGATTGTTGCGGCAGTTGCCACGTTCAATGAGTCCATTTTTCCGAGCATGGGAATCAGCACCTGCAAATCGGCGCTATTCATCCAGTAATCGGAAAGACCGTATTGTTCTGCTCCTACTACTATTGCCACTCCCTGCTTCATATCCACATCCGTGTGATAAAGATGTGTATGCGGTGTGGCTGCCAATGTCTTGATTCCTAAATTTCTCAGCCATTCCAAGGCTTCTTCGCTGCTGCATTCCGCAAGCGGCATCGAAAATATCGCGCCCGTACTCGCCCGGATTACATTCGGATTGAATACATCTGTCTGGCGGTTGCACACGATTACCGCCGTTGCGCCTACCGCATCCGCACTGCGCAATATGGAGCCCAAATTGCCGGGTTTTTCTATCGTTTCCGCCACTAAATACAATCCGTCACGCTTAGCCGGTATTTCATCCAGTCCCTTATGCCGCATTTCCGCTATGGCGATTAATCCCTCCGGCCGTTCCCGGTACGCCAATTTGTGCAATACCTCCGGACTGCATTCATACAGCGACGAGCCTGATTCCTTCAGTGTGTCCAGTAAACTTTCATTGTTTTCCCCCACAAACATTTCACGGCAGTAGAACACCTCGCGCATACGGATACCCGCTGCGTGTGCCCGCGTCAGTTCCCGGTATCCTTCCAGAACGGTAACGCCCTCGCGGTCCCGTTCACGGCGTTCACGCAGGGAAAATGTATATTTAACTTTAGGATTTTTAAGACTTGTGAGTTCCATTTCTGCATCCTTCTCCGTAAATTTTTATCATAATATACAAGACTTTTCCAAAAATGAAACTCTAATATCCCATATTTTTCCAAAAAAGACGGCAGTCAAAAAAGAAAGATTTCCGATGCTGTCCTCAGATCAGGCGTCGAACGCACCGATTTGAACAAGATACTGATAGGTTGCGGAAGAATCGTCGCCTCTGATGACTTCAATATCGCTGAATATGGCGTCCCGGACGGTAATCGAATTATCGCCCAATGTAAGAATCGTATTGCCGTCCCGGGTCTCCCATGTGAGCAGACTTGTGGAAACACTCTCGGAAAACCACAGCTTGACTTTGCCGTCGGAATTATCTGTTATCATATCATTGCCCCAGTTATCGGAAAATACATAGATATTGTCGCCTGTTCCGCCGAACATCCGGTCATCACCGGCTCCCCCGATAAGAATATCGTCAAGATTTCCGCCCGCAAGTTCATCATTGCCACTGCCGCCGAAAAGAACCGAGGCACTCTTCTGATTCCCCCAGAGGATGTCATTGCCGTCACCACCCTTGACGATGATATCGCCGGTGGTGTACTGATTGGAGGTCAGATCCACGAAGTCATCACCCGCTCCGGCAAGGATTTCATTGATTCCGGAGAAACGAGCACAGGGGACAGTAATTTCGGACGGGAATTTTGAGAGATTGTCTTCCAGAAAGAAAGCATCGCCCCAGGAGTCATCGGTAAGAATCAGAACATCGTATTTGTCTTCTGCGCCATGGCAGACGGCGTGAAAGGAATTTTTCCACAGAGTGGAGGCTTTTGATCCGGTTTCCGTATGAACGGCGTAATTCACGGAGCGGTATCGTGTCGCAGGTGTGACGAAAAAGACACAGTTCTGCGCTCCGTCGGACTCGTAAAGCGCATCAGCTGCAGGCGTATTCTGTACGGTAAACGGCTCCGCATTGACGTATGTGGAAGTACCTTTCGAACGGACCTTCCACTCGTATTTCCCGGATGGCGTACCGAAAAATTTGACACCCGGAACATCGGATTCCATGTTGACGGTCATCCGGGAACCGTATTTTTCAAGTACGACCTCATAAGTGGTCGCGCTCGAGGCAGGGGTCCAGCTGAGTCCGTTCATGTCCCCCTTCAGCTCTGTCGGTTGGAATGGTTCATCCGGTATGACCAGCAGGACGATTTCCGCACTGGACATTACAAGCGCATAACAATTGCCGTCGCCGGGCGCAACGAAATCGCCGTTGATGACGATTTCCTGTCCTAAGCCGCCGTTATCGGACAGAAGATACATGTTTTTGCTGAAATCGCCGTCGACAAGAGCGAGGAAATAGGCACCGGGTTCCATTTTTGAGGAGACGGTAACGGTGAACAAGGTGTCTTCGCTGTCTAAAAAGACGATGTTGTTCAGCAGATAGTCATCATCTATAGAGCGCTCCCGAACATCGAAATACACCTGCAGACCGGTTTTTTCGTCAATTTTTGCGTTGTTGGTCAGTTCCATGGTCCCGGCTATAGTAAGAGTGCCGCCCAGCGTTACATCATTTACACTTACGATACCGTTACTCTGAACTAAAGTATCATAAAGTGACACCCCGTATCCTGTGATTTTTCCATTGCCGTGGATCGATGTGCCGGAGAGAACCGTACCACCGCCTTCGAAATGCATGAGTGCCTCATCGGTACCGCCGCCGATATGCGTGTTTGTCATAGTGCCGCCACCTTGTACAAGCAATCTGCCTGAAGCTATGTCCAATTGGTCTGTATCACCGAAAATGCCGTTGAAATCAATGTTCTGGATATAGGCAAAAGAGTCATAATCGGGAACATGGCTCCCCTGAGTGAACTCCAGAACTCTGGCACCGGGCGCCAGATAAGTATTGGAGGCATGTCCACCCGCTTCAATCTGCAAAAAGGATCCGGAGTTTACCTGAAGCCCGTCTGTTTTCGCTGCAGAATAAATAATCATGATCGCGCCACTGTCTATGGTCAGATAATTCGCGGAAGTTTCCCCCTGAATAATAAGTCTTGTGTCCGGTCCGGTGGCATATCCGGAAGAAATGACACCGCCATTTGCATAGAATCGTCCGCCATTATCCATATCCAACGTTCCAATTTCACCGCCCTCCATGTACAATTCGCTGTTTCCCCCGAATTTTGCGGACGTTACAATTGCTGTTGTTCCCATACGTGTAAATCCGGAGAAATGAAGATTATCTACTCCTCCGTAAATTGATCCGGATTCTATGCTGGTGATGTATGTTCCGCTTTCGCTGAGGATTGTAAAATCTCCGGTCTCTTCATTTTTCAGTGTGACACCACTGGAAAATGAGGCATTGTAAAGATATCCGTTGTTTACAATAACGGTACCGCTATCGGCTGAAATGGCATTGACAGTGCCGTCATTCAGCAGTACTGCACCGGTTTCCAGACGAATGTTTGTAACGGAAGCACCCGAATAGAGTTTGCCTGAAGCACCGGAGGAGAGACAGATATCATTTGCTGAACCGCGGATATCGATCAGCCCGCCGCGTTCAATAACCGCTGAGGCAACAGATGCTCCGCTTTCAATACATATTTCACCGCCTTTCCCGGCCGTGATTACTCCGTAACTGCCACCATTTCCGTAGAGAACGATTTTTCCTTTACTGTCGCCATTCCCGTAAACACGGCAGTTATCCGCAGTACCCCCGGTTGCTACAATCATTTGACCGCCCGAAAACACTACATCGCGAACAGACCCGGAAACACCGCGCTTTGTCCAATATTCGATCCAGGCGGGCGATTCTCCGCATTGGACAAAATCCCCTAATGCGGCTCCGGATTCCACCGTAACATTATTCAGTACGGAATCCTCATCGGCAAGAATGACTTGTCCCCCGGATAAAACGCTCGTATAATTGGCGGATGCACCACCTTTGATCTGCATAATGCCGCCCGACCCGATGGATGTGTATTCCGCCAAGGCGCCATTTTCCAGAACCATCTGTCCACCATCGGATAACTCTACGCAAGATGCATACGCATCATTGTGAAGAATGGTCCGCCCGCCGGTCTCTATCCGTGCGGAAAGCAGACGCGCTCCGTTTTCTACGGAAAGTTCGCTCTCATTCCCTCTGACAACAAATGCAGAGGCTTCCGCCTGAGATAACAGAGCCAGTTTCTGATTTTCCAACTCCCAGCCGGAGGCACTGCCACCGACTCCGTTCTCTTTCATGCAGTCAATGTAGGCATCATTACTTCCGCAGTGGCGGACACCATTGACCATTCCACCGGAGCCGAGAGTTACGCAGGATGCAACCGCCGCATTGCCTAAACGCTGCAGAACAAGATTCGCTCCGGACATGACGTTTACTGTAAATGCGGATCCACCACTGGAAACGGTAAGCCTTGCACCTTCAGCCATGGTAACAGCCTCGACGAAACCACCGGAAAGTATGGTCGCGCTGCCCGCAATCCCATCATTATTGTTAAGCTGCAGCGAAACTGCGGAACACCGGTCGCCAATCGTCATATAACCGCCACGGTCAATGGTCGTGCCCGATACTTTCGCACCGGACAGAACAGTCATTTTGCCACCGTCCGTTATGCTTGTATCTTGTGCCGAGGCATCAAAACCGGACACGATCATCGTACCTCCGCTGGAAACGGTTGTGGTAAATGCAGAACCGCAAACATCCAGTTCACGGCAATCGCAACTGTCCGCTCTGCCCACAACCAGTCCGGTACTGGTTTCAAATGCTTCGATAACGATGATATCCTGTTTCATAATACTGTCTGTGATGTGTCTGCTGATAAAATTGTTTTTGAGCTATGCGCCATAACGTACTGTAATTATACACGAAAAATGGAAAAATGCAAGTCCTGACTTACTGCTATCGCGTATTTTTGCAGCCCTACCAGAAACCGATCAGAAGATATAGCGTAGGGGACGGGATGCAGAATGAAAAAATAGGACCTATGGGACTTATTTTCGTTTGAACGGAAATCCCATGTCATTCTTCCCTAATGCCTATTCGTTATTTACTGACCGATTGCAGAGTATCGCAACTTTTTTTCAAAAAAACAAAAATGGTCTTGTATTTTCGCAAAATGTATCCTATATTATCTTTTGAAATTCTGTCATTTTCTGCTATCCTATGGAGATTACTACTATGAAGTTGTGTTATAGACCCCTTCGTTTCTTTTTTATCGCCGCTATATGTTTTCTGGCCGGAATCTTTCTGAGTGCGGATTTGCTCTCGGCACCGAGGAGCAACCGTCGGTCCTCGCGCACGAAAAATAAAGACAAGGACAAAGACAAGGATAGGAAAAATTCGCGTTCGAAGAACGACAAAAACGCGAAGGACAAGAGCAAGGAAGCCAAAATAGAGGAAGAATACAAAGGGAAGATGCTTCCGGAGGAGCTCCATGTTCCGTACATTTCCACCTATTACATCAAGCCGATTGTTTCAACGGAAGAAGAAGTATTCATCCGTTTTTATGTTACCGACTGGAATCAGTCTGAATATCGTCTGATGGATAAGAGTGCCCGGTTCACTGCAACCGTGACCTACGGAGCCAAGGAAGTCCGTTTCAAAAAATACAAGAGTGTCACGAAAGAAGATATCCCGGCGGGAGACCAGGAGTTCAGTATCGGTAAGTTTTCGCCTGGCGAATACCGGGTGGCGATTAGTGCTGTGGATGCCAAGGGACGGCGTTCGCCGGTTTTGTTCCATGAGTTTTTAGTGAAAGACGCTAAAGATATGGAAATTCCGGAGAATAAGGTTTACCAGATGACTGCGGAAGACCTGGATAAATGGAAAATCTCCAACAAAGGCGATTTAGGCTCTTTCTACTGGATTGATACAACCGAACTGGATAAGGGAATGGTGAAACAGTTTACCGAAGAACAGGCGAAAGTTACGACTCCCGAGGCGGGGCGTTATGTGGTAGTTGCCGGCGGTGAAAAGCACGTAGATCCGGAACCTTTGAGTGAGCGGAGTGCCGGGCGCGGTGCCCGTGGTACCGTAAAACCCGAGTGGGTTCCGGATATCTGGGCGTGGCGCAGCTGTACGGTTGTCTATTCCAAGTCCTACGACAAGGAGAAAGTGGAAGCTGCCGCAGAAGAGAACGGCAAGAATATCAATGCCTTCCTGCAGGATTGCCGGAAGAAAAAATACCGTAAAGTTGTTATGCTGCCGGGTACCTACCGTATTTCCAACAAAACAACGATTGAAGTTCCGGATGGCTTGACCTGGGATCTGAATGGTGCAACAATCAAACTGAACCAGTTCGCCGGCTGCAGCGGCATGATGATTTCGATCCGGGATTGTTATGATACCCATGTTGTAAACGGAATTGTGGAGGGTGACTATTTCGAACATGACTACGAGCATAGCGAGAACAGTTCAGAATGGGTTTGCGGTGTGCAGATTGTGGGCGACAGCCGCTATTGCAGTTTTGAAAAACTTCTCGTGCGTTATATCACCGGTTACGGCGTCTGCAACGGTTTCAAAGATACGTTCGGTTCTACTAAATATTTTTCCGCAGCGGGCCTGAAACCGGGTACGATTGACCGCAAAACCGGAGCTTTGATGAATGCGGACGGCATGATGGTGACCGATTATGTGGATATTTCTTCGTTCCATGACAGCGGTTATGTAACGGCATCGCGTTTCCTGGGCTATCAGGGACTGGAAGGCGAGGGCTGGAATACCCGTTATCACTTCTACGACAAGAGTGGAAAATATTTAGAGACGATTGATGGATATCAGTATCGTCGCGTTCTTCTCCCCGAGGGAGCCCACAAGATGCGTGTAACAATCTACATGTCGAAGAAACCCGAAGAACTGAATTTGACCGCCAATATGTTCAAAGTGCCATGGAACAGCTGGATCAGTGATATCTTTGTCATCAGTGCCCGCTGCGTCGGTATCGTTCCCGCCGCAATGTACAACTACAAAATTGAGAACTGTACCGTAGTCAGAAGCGGTGAAAATCTTGCCAAATGCGCTTTCGATGCCGAAGACGGATGGGATATGATGCAGGATGTCTGGATTGTCCGGAACAAATTTTACAAAAACTGGCTGAATGAACTGCTTACTTGCGCGGGTCATAACTTTATTTTCGAGGATAACGAGGCAGCTTTGCATCTGTGGTCCCGTACCAAGGGATATGTATGCCGCAACAACGATTTCAAGCGCGCGTATTATGGCGCTGGCGGCAGATCCCGTACTTTACTGCCGCGTATTGACGGCAATACCTACAGGGGCCATGTGCAGATTGGCGACTTCCTGAAAAAGAAACCGAAAGTCGATAAGGATTTGGAGCCGCCTGATGCCAATGCCCCGTTTACCTTTGAAAACGTCCTGATGGAAAAAGGATGGTACATCGTTATGACCGATGCATCCTCAGCAGAATCCGTTAAATGCGGCGATACCGGAATGATCGGAAACTGCAAACTCGGCGATATGGAACTGCACAATTTACATGTGGTCGGATGTGAACTTGCCAATGACCGTACTGTTTTTGAATCCGATCATTTTGTGAAATGCAAATTCAAAGCGGTTCGGGGCGATGCTTCCGGGAAAACGACTTTTGATACCTGCGAACTCACAAATTTCGTGCCTAAAGTTTTCCCGTTCATCGAACTGGAAATCAATGATTCCACCTTGGAAAATGTGACTGTAAAATGCGAAGAATGGTCACAGGTTTCTAAAATTACTTTCAATAACTGCGTGATTAAAAACACCAAATTTCCTGTCGTCCTCCTTCCCGCCTATTCCGTAGGGAAAATCCGGTTCGTAAATTGCAAAATCGATACCGGACCCGCCGGTGTTGTTGAAATCAATGACTTCCGTCCGCAGGAAACTGACAAAGAAACCGGGCATATCTGTTTTGAGTCATGTACGGTGACGAATGAACCGAAATCTTTGGTTGTGATTTCCGGAAAAAATGCGAAGAAAGGCAAGAAACACGTTGTTGTGCATAATTTCAGTAACGTGTTTGAAGGCGATATCGTGAAAGATATGCCGCAATTGTGGTCGATTGACAACAACTTGTTTGTGGAATGAGTTCACAGACATCCCATATCTTTTTGCAATCAGTCCGTTACTCTCAAAAAGACAGCAGATTTTCTGACACGATTACAAAAAATACGGGATATCTTGCGACTTTTTTTCTTTCTGACTTGATTTTTACAAAAACGGATGTAGAGTACTGTTGAGAATCTTTTTTGTCTTTGTTATCAACATGGGCAGAAAGAGTCGGGAGAGTTTCTGTTAAAACCTTAATCTAAGGAGTAGAGAAATCTATGAATTTCAAGTCACGGTTCGGTCTTGCGACTGCTCTTGTGCTGGCAGTCGGCTCGATTTTTCCGGCAGTCTCCGCTGCGGAAAAAGAGCAAAAAATCACCTTCATTGAAGATGATGCCCAGTCGTATTATGCAACGAAGATTTACACGTTGAAACATGTGAAGGCAGTGGATATTGCTCCCTTTGTCAGAACAGCAGTGCAGCGTTGTAAAGTTTACTCCAATGTTTCCATTGTTTCCGATGGTGCAAACAAGCGTGAAATGTTGATAGTGAACACGAAGGAAGGTATGTTCCCGTATGTGGACGAAATGATTGCCGCATTGGATCGTCCCGGTAAACTCGATGCCAACGGATCGGTAATTGATGGAACCGGTATTGATTACGGTGTTTACAAACCCAAATTCCGTTCCAGCCCGGAAATGCGTGACATCATGGAAGAAGTAGGAATCACGAACGGACCTGCAAACTCTGTTATCGCGTATGACTACAATTCCGGTATGATTTTCTTCAAGGATACTTCAGTAAGCTCAGCTTTCTTCGGAATTCTCTCTGCGGCAGCAGGTTTTGTGATTGGTGCGTATATTCCGATTTCGCAGTTCTCGAGTGCGGTGCAGACGGTTTGCAATCTGTTCCCGGCCACACATAT
>CALCCZ010000269.1 GCA_937900075.1 uncultured Lentisphaeria bacterium | reverse complement strand
ATAATTGGTACCGGTCTGACGTTTTTGACTTCAACAGAGGAAATGTCGGATGGCTATGACATTCTGTTTGCACGTTCAGCACGAATGGAAAAAGCCGAAAATACCAGCAGCAGAAGCTGCGCGGGGGCAACGAATCGCCAACCGAAATCATTGCTGTAAAACGTGCTGTGAACAAAAAAGACTACAAGCAAGGAGATGATAATAAATTTTCTGCAGAAAGATATCAGGGGATGTTCCGGCAGAATACCCGGTACCAATACCGCAATCATGCCGAGAATATAAATAAGTCCCCATCTCATGGGCAATATGCAGAAATAAAATTGCAGAAAATAAAGCGGATACTGCCAGAAACTGGTAATTTCCCCGAAACAGGGCATCAAACCGAAAGCAACGGGCGTTTGTTCCGGCGGATAAGTAAAAAGAAATTTCAGATACATTGCCGACAAAACCACACACAAAAGAACGGCCACAACCTGCCAGACGAACGCGCGGTTGAATTTGTTTCGGAAATCCCGATGGCGTACATAATTGAACATCATAATCGCCGCCACACAAGCTAATGCAAAAGCGCCGGAGTAAACACTGTTCAGGAGTGCCGCCGTTGCGAACAGACCGATAGAAACGGCGTATGCCGCCGAAGTTTTCACGTCTTCAGAATGAATCAGGTTAAAGTGGAACCACAAAATCAGAACGACCATCGCCGCCGCATACATGTGCTGGGGAGACCAGAGAAAACTGTCATTCAGGTTCCAGAATCCCGAAAATTCTTTAGCGTTATAAATCGGCTTCCAGGATTCCGGGAGAAAAATCCCGGCCAAGTTCGTGTATTCAAAATCAAAAAAGCCCAAAAGAAGCAGGCAAAAGATAATGGGAACGTTAAATTTCCCTTCACACATTTCTGTCACAAATCCTGTACATGCAGTCATAATAAGAGCAAAAGTAAAACCGGTCATCAAACATTCGGTGAGGAATGCATCGCATCCGGTAAGAATCGTCAGTTGCGCTGCCCAGGCATGCCAGCCGAAATAATAAACCAGTGCCAGCGGTTCTCCGCCATCGGCGAGCCACGGATTAACAGGAGGCAGACCATGAATGGAAATACTATTGATGATTGCGCACTTGATATGGTCGTAAATGCAGGGTGTAAAATATAATCCGCCGTCAAATTCACTTGGTACAATACCGAGACTCATTTCGGCTGCCACGAAAGCAAAAACAGCAGGCAGAAACCATATATACGGATTTTCGGGAAGGAATAATTTTTTCCGGTGCCAAATCACCCATACCACTGCAAAAAGCAGCATCGCAGAAAAATAAAAGACATTGTAGGGAACCAGTATTCCAATCCCGACTGTCAGTGCCAGCCATACGGCACTGCCGATCAGCGGAGAAACAAGAAAAAGGGTGTTCGTGCTTCCGTTACGCCGCAAAGATTCCGGCAGTAAGGTCATTCCGAAAATACCATAGAGAGACAACAGGATGATGGGAAAAATGTAAAAAAAGAGCAGCTGCATAATCAATGACTCCAATATGTTTGTTTTTTTATCACTATTAAACTCGCTGAACCCTGCCGCCCGTCAGCAATGAGAATATACGTGGGCAAAAACGCTGCAGGAAAATTCCGGCAGAAGTACAAATAACCGTTTGAACAACACCCAGAGCAAGAATCGTTACAACCACGGTAATCGACATTGCCGTGTCGGGCAACAACATAAATCCCGCGTATGCACAAAGAAGCCCCACTGTCGGCGCATGTGAACAATAGAGGAAAAATGCCTGTCCGTCAAGAAAAGATGCGATTTTGAAAAGTTTTTCCGAATTGGCAATTGTATAGGAAAGTTTCATCAGAAGCAACGCCGAGGACAACTGTACCCACATGGGAACATCCGGGTCCGCCTCCCCTGTGTACCGGACATACATTATTGCGACGCTGACGATCAGCAATGCGAATGCGCTCCACCAGGACAACAACTTATCCAGTACGGTAAGAAAATCTATTTTGTAAATTGCAAAAAATGCACCGAGTGAAAAGTAAAAAAGAGAATCCCCGCCAACAATGATGGGACGGAATCCCATCACAAGAATCATTCCGGCAGCAATAAGGAAATACAACCCGTTCTGTTTTTTCCTCATAAAATATCCAATCACAGGGGTAAGCAAAGTCAAGATGAAAAGATCACGGATGAACCAGAACTGATACATGATAGCCGGACAATGCGTACCGCGTATCCAGGCATGGGAATAGTTGCCGAAAAGAGCATTGAACCATAAATGCCAGTCGGCTTTTAACAGGAAGTAAGAATATGACTTGATACCCGCATATTTTTGCAAAAGAATTAAAACCGCTATGTTCAGTGCCGTCCACAAAACCATAGGCATGAGTAAAGACTGTACACGGCGGGATACGGTTTCCCCGTATGAACGTTCCTTAATGAAATTCAGGTACCCGGAAAACATAAAAAACATCGGCACCGCACCGTAAAATAAACCATACAGGACTAATGAATGGGTCAAACCGATCAGGCTATCGCTTATAAACCCGTCATAGTAGGACATGAAATCTTCACCCTGCAAAAAGAAATAAGGCGCTTGCACGACATGACAGAAAACAACGCCCAATATCCCGATATAGCGAATCGCCTGAATTCGCCGGGAAAGATGTTCCGGTACGGAAATTACCGGTTTCAGCACAGTACCTTGATATCCGCTTTTTCCTTTCAAATCTGGTGATTCCTTCTCCATAAGATCGGTATCCTTATATTTTTACGGGTGTTTGCGATTCACATATCTCCGGAATATACCGGAAAATATCGAAAATGGACTTCGATTGATATAAGATAAAATACTGTTTCCGGGATAAAAGTCAAACAGACATTGCTTTATATTCTTGTTTTTTTACATAATATCGCATAGTCTTTCACAAGCCATTGCGAAACTATGGAGAAATTCGGTAAAACGTTGCGGAATGGCTTGCAAAACTGCAGGAGTACATGTATTTTAGTGATGATACAGAATTTCTCAAAACGGTCGTCCCTCTGAAAACAGCAACACACGGGAGTCACACGATGGAAAACGGAAAAGAAAACGAAAAAAAACAGGAAGCCGAAAAGGAACGGAAATTTGAAAATGAGCACGACAAACTCATAGCCGACAATACCGAAGTCATCAGCGACATGCTGAAATACATCCGGGAGCTGCGGAACCATTTTGAACCTATCTTCGGAATGGCGGAAAGATTTCCCGAAAAATGGCGCAAAATCATCCGTTTGTGCCGCGTCCTTGTCACTATCGGCGTTGCCGTGCCGGTTCTGTTCAAGGGCGGCAGCTGGTATTACAACAAACAGAAACTGCACCACATGGCGGAACGGTATGCGCATGTGGCACAGCAGATGTATTTCAAAGAAAACAATCCCGATGTTGCCCTGCCCTTCCTGGACAAAGCACTGGAACTGGAAAACGAATCTCCGGAATTCATTTTTCAGCGTGCTTACATGAAGGGAATGTCCGCAGTGCAGAAACTCGCAAATCTGAAAAGACCTTTCAACCGGGAAGAACTCGACCTCGCGCACAGTGCATACGCCGAAGCATTGTTTTTACAGGAATTGAAACCGAAACGTCCGGAACCGCTGATTCTTCAGGCACAACTTCTGGCTGTTATGAAGGAAAAGAACCGTGCCCGGAAGGCGATTGAAAAAGCCATTGAATTGAGTCCGGATAACGGTTTTGCACATCTCAGAATGGCTATGATGGAAATCGATGACAAAGATTTCGAAAACGCGGAAAAGTCTCTTGAAAAATCGCTGAAGAAAAATCCCAATTCCAAGTGGGTCTGGCTTTTGAAGGGCGATATCGCCATGAACCATAAACATGACCTCCGGACAGCCAGAGAATATTACGAAAAAGCTTTGGAAATCGATCCGAAATTCACGGAAGCATACTACAAGCACGGTTGGACTTTCTCCATCGGCAAGGACAAAGACTACAACAAGGCCCGCGAGGAGATGAAAGCGGCTCTTGCCGTCACGCCGGACTATACCGATGCCTGTCAGGCAATCGGAATGTTCTACGGCTTCGAGGGAAACTACACCATCGCAAAAATCTGGATGGACAAGGCAATCGCTTTGGATGCAAACGCCATCAATGCGCACAGAAACCGCGGCGTTTACTGCGGGAAATTGGGGGAATATGAAGAGGCTGTGGAAAGTTTCAACAAAGCCATTCTGCTGGACCCGATGAAAGCCGATCTCTACATGAACCGGGCGGAAATGTACGGAAAACTCGGCAAGGAAAAACAGGAATACCAGGATATGCGTTTTGCATACGAACTGAATCCGAAATCAACACGGATTCTGATGTACCTCGGCGATTTCCAACTGAAAATCGGGGACAGTGCCGGCGCACTGAAATTTTATGATGAAGCCATTGCCATCCTCCGCAAGGCGGAAGAGCTCCTCCAGCTCGGCGCAGCCCTCGTACGACTTGAGGTCCATGATCTTGAACGTCGCCTC
>CALCCZ010000268.1 GCA_937900075.1 uncultured Lentisphaeria bacterium | reverse complement strand
TGACACCTTCAACATTCTTCATGGCTTTTACGAGTTTGTCAACTTGTTGAAGTGATCCGATGTTTCCTGCGTAAACAAGGTTATGTTCGTCTTTGAATTCTACAGGCGCAACAGATTTATTAATGTCCATACTTGGTTGTGGAACAAATTTAAATCCTTTATCATTCACATTAAGAACTTCTTCAAAATAATTTTTAAACGAAGGGGATGAAATTATGACATTATCAAGATTTGAATAAATGGTCTTTGACCATTTATAAAGAAGCTTATAAGCAAGGGAATTTCTTTTAATCATGCCTGCACTTACAGGTGATTCTGGCCATAAATCTTCGCAATAAAGAACGCTTGGAATTTTGTGTTTGCGTGCATATACTAGCGCTGGAGAAATTGAAATAACCGGGGAAACTTCCTATATCTATACTGGAATCAATGACTTAAAAGAGCATACCTGGCAGGTCTCCGCAACCGATCTGGCTGGAAATGAAAAATGGAGCGATATAAAAAAATTTAATACGAAAACCCCGGCTGCCATTACACTTACGGTTACACCGGATACATCGGAATGGGTAAAAGAGAATATTACCCTCACTGCGACTATTTCAGGCGGGGAAGGGGATTTATCTTTGGAATATAAAATTAACGGAGGTGAATGGAAAAGTTATACAGAACCCCTGGTGATTTCAGAGTTTTGTGAGGTCTCATTCCGTGGCAGTGATGAGGCTGAGCAATCGGTAATAATGACGTATTCTGTGAAAATAGACAAAACAGCCCCTGAACTTACTGAAAAGAGCAGAACTAAAAATGATGCAGGTCAAACGGTATTATCCTGGAATTTCTCGGATGCGTTAAGCGGACTGGGGAGTAATCCCACTTACAAACTGAAGATAGATGATGGCGAAGAAATTGAAATTACCGGAGGAACTTCCTATATTTATACGGGGTTCAATGATTCCAAGATTCATACTTGGCAGGTTTATGCGGAAGATATTCTTGGCAATGGCGCATGGCATGGCCCCTACGAGTTTAATACGGAAACGCCGGCTGAGATAACCGTTGGTTTTGAGCCAACAACAACAGAATGGACCAATAAAGATGTCTATTTGACAGTGATTCCCGGCGGTGGTGAAGGTAAACTTAAATGCGAATATAAGATTGGTGAAGATAATCAGTATGCTGCCTACACACAGAAACTATACATTGATGGCAATTGTGAAGTTTTTGTGAAGGTTACCGATGAAATCGGTCAAACAAAGGAAGTTTCCTACGTCATTTCCAATATAGATAAACAGAAGCCCGTGATTAACTCTTTGGATAGTGATATGCAAGAAGACAGAACGGTTCTCCTTTCCTGGTCTTGTACTGACACTTTGAGCGGGAAGGACGGCAATCTTTCTTATCTTCTCAAGATTGATGGAAAAACACGTTATGAAGGAGACCTGACTCAGTTTTTGTATACTGACCTGCCGGATGGCAAAGTACATAACTGGCAAATCAGCGCCACGGATCCTGCCGGAAATACGGTCTGGAGTGAAACAAAGAGTTTTACAGCTGGGGATCCTGCAGAAATCAATCTCAGTATTTCTCCAGAGACAACGGATTGGACAAAAGATGACGTAACTTTCCACGTAACGGTATCTGGTGGCGAAGGAGAAACCGTTTGTTTTTATGATACTGGATATGGAGAAAAAGCGTGTCAGGAATATTTGACAGTAGGTAACTATTGCGAAATATCATTTATTGCCCGCGATGAAGTTGGACAGGAGGTTATCCGGAAGATTCCAGTTAAAATAGACAAGACTCTTCCTGAATGTATTTCAGTGAAACATGCCCTGAATACCGATAATGAAATGACATTATCTTGGGAATTTACGGATGATTTGAGCGGAAAAGATGGAAATCTTGTTTATCAGCTCATGATTGATGATACCAATATTGAAATTGACGAGACGGCTACTTCTTATACATACAAGGTTCTGAAAGATGGTCAGAAACATGTCTGGAAAGTTTCTGCCACAGATTTGGCTGGAAATACACTCTGGAGTGAAGAGCAGAGTTATACGATGGATAATCCTGCAGCGCTACAGCTTAGTTTATCGGGCGAACCTGAAGATTGGACAAATCAGAATGTTACACTGAATGCCATAATTTCCGGTGGCGAGGGGGAAATAACCTGTAAGTACAGCTTTACAGAGGATGGGGAGAAAAAACTTTATACGGACAGTCTGGATATATCCAGTAATTGTACTGTTTATTTTGAAGTTTCTGATCAGGTTGGACAAATCGTATCGAAAGAATATACCATCTCAAAAATAGATAAAACAGCTCCTGTGCTTACAAACTCTCAGGTTGTAGAAAATGAAGACGGCGAACCGATACTGAATTGGACATTTACGGATAATTTGAGCGGGTTGGGGGATTACCCTGTTTATAAGCTGAAAATTGACTTGGACAATGAGATAGAAATTTTCGATGAAACATCGTATCACTATACAGGAGTGCATGACGGAAAAACACATACTTGGCAGGTTTATGCGGAAGACTTGGCTGGAAATGGTGTTTGGAGCAATGTAATGAACTTTACGGCCAAAGCCCCGCAGTCCATATTCATCCAGGTTACACCGGAAAATTTTGAATGGACAAAAGATGATGTTGAGGTGAGTGCAGAGTTTTCCGGTGGCGAGGGTAATTTGATTTGTCAGTATCGGATAGATGGCGGAAATTGGAAATCCTATACAGGAAAACTCACTATTTCCGAATATTGCAATTTGGACTTTCGCTGCGTTGACTCGGCGGCACAGGAGGTCATAGTATCCTGTTGTCCAAAAGTGGATAAAAGTTCCCCGGTATTTTCGTTTGCCAAGAGTGAGTTGAATGATGAAAATAAGATGGTTCTGACATGGGGCTTCACGGATCTTCCAAATTGCGACGAAAATATGTTGTCCTATTGTGTTAAAATTGATAATCAGGAGTATGATGTAGGGGCAAATGTGACCTATATCTATGACTGTAAACAAGATGGAACGGAACATGTCTGGTCCGTCAAAGCAACGGATCTTGCCGGCAATACTACCTGGAGTGAAGAGCAAAAATTTATCTCTCCCAAGATTGACCCACTCAGCATCAATGTGACAATTTCTCCCGAGAATTGGACGAATCAGTCGGTTACATTGACAGCTGTGTGCAGTGGGGGTGAAGGAACTTTGACCTGTTATTACAAAATAGGGGAGGCCACTGACTGGAAATTTTACGAAAAGAATACAAACATTATCGTTTCTGCAAATTGCGATGTTTATTTTAAAGTTACGGACAGTACGGGTGCAATGCATGAATACTCTTACCGTGTTTGCAATATCGATACAACGGCACCGGTTCAGAATACGATGGGCAGCAAACTGCTTGCATCCGGGTATACAGAGTTGTTCTGGTCTTTTACGGATGCAGAGAGTGGATTAGGGGAGGGGTTGAGCTACCAGCTGAAAATCGATGGTGTCATTGTTCCTGAAGTTAACGGAGAATCTTCCTATATATGCAATCTTACGGATTGCGGCAGTCATACATGGCAAATTTATGCGGAAGATCCAGCCGGCAATGGAATCTGGAGCGAGGAAAAGACTTTCTTTGCTGGAAATACTTGTAGTGTTCAACGTGTGAGTGGTGGCGGATTGCCGGAAGAGAAACGATATGTTGAATATTCGACAGATGAAAGTTTTACGAATGTACTGCGTGTGGCGATTTCCGGTGATGGCGGTTTTGATCAAATGAATATGACTTCTGGGATGTTTATGCGTATTACTGATTCTGACGGGAATATCGTTCAGGATTCCGTTGAAATACCTCCGGTACAGTCCACAGAAGAACCATCATTTGTGACGGCAGTGGAAGATGGCATATCCGATGTGTTTTTTGTGAAAATCGAAAGCGATAAATGGAAGGGGGGATATGTCGCTAAAAATACACTCTCCGGTGAAAAAGTCAATCTTTACGGAAAAAACAAAATCACTGACATGTTTATGGGTGGGATGGATGCCAATATCCTCTATCTTACTGATGATGAATGTGGTGACGCTCTGTTCCTTGACGATATTTTCAGCAGAAAAGCGACATCTGTCGATCAAGCACGTTTGACCGGTATCAAGGAGATTCGTGCCGGAGCAGGAGATGATGTGGTGGATTTGACGAATAATCATGTAAAATTAGGAACAGATGAGGGAACAATTCTGCGTGGTGGCGATGGAAATGATACCATTGATGGTGGTAAATCCGATGATATAATACACGGTGGAAAAATTGACCGCAAACAGCGAACAGATGACACATCC
>CALCCZ010000267.1 GCA_937900075.1 uncultured Lentisphaeria bacterium | reverse complement strand
CAATCACGAAACGAAAACGCCCCAATCTCCCTCTCCGTACCGCAAAAATGGATTTTCTGAAGTTTGTACAACCCCGCGAACGCTTCCTCTTCGATGATCTCAATCCCATCTGGCACCGTCAGTTCCGAAGCATTCGGGTCACCAACGTACGCCAGCAACACGCACCCTGCGACCAGCCAATCCCCTTGCACCAATGCCGTTCGCACAAACTCATCCGTCAAACCAATCCGTCTCAGTTCACTCCACCGCAGTTCCATTCGTGCCGGGAAAACAATCTTCTCCAGTCCAGTACATCCCGCAAATGCATCATCCCCGATGCGGCGCACCGATTCGGGAATCCGAACTTCCGACACCTCTGAACAATCCCTCAACGCCCCCTCTGGAATCTCCGTGACACCAGAAGCGATGGAAACAACACCCGTCGCAGTCACGGTTAAAGTTCCATACTCATCCCCAATCGAATAGTTACATTCCTCCGTCCCAGGATTGAGAACATAATCGAATACGTTTGGTGACGATCCAACACCGGTTTGCGACCCTGTGCAGTTAAACGTCGCTCCGTCGTCAAGGACAAATCCTTCATCTTCGGATCTTCCATCTGTTCCGCAATGGCTACCTTGATTCCCGCATCCAGCAATTTCGGCAAATAGGCATCAATGGCATGATACGGCACACCGCACATGGGCGTACCCGCACGACGGGTCAGAACCACATCCAGAATCGGAGCCGCACGACTGGCATCCTCGAAAAACATTTCATAAAAATCTCCCAGACGAAACATCAAAATGGAACCGGGCGGGGTTTCCGCCTTCGCACACAAATACTGTTTCATCATCGGAGTCATTTTATCAGAGTCGGCCATGTCTTACTGCTTCCTTTCTGATTTATTTCAGCAATTCATCCGGAAACGGCACATCATAATAGCCACCCTCTTCCGTATGACGCACAACTTGCGAGCCCGTCAAGGCAGTAATGGGATATTTCTGAACCATTTCCACGCACCGGGTATGCTCCAACGCCACTTCCAACGTACAAATACAGTTCGTGACTTCCTGACCGGAAGTCAGAGACGCAACGGTCCGGAACATTTCGTACTGGGGATCTTCCTTAAAAACAACATGTTCCCGCACAGTTTTCCCGTCCGGAGCAAAAAGGAACCATTCATTGGGATACCAACGCACAATCCCGTCATCCAGAATAAGTGATAAATTCGGCCACTCATTTGCCGCAGAGGCATGACTGAATTGTACGTCAATGGGGATATTTCCGCACGTAACGGCGCGGAAGGAACAAACATCATAATTTTCGATTTCCGGACGTGCCTTCAGCAGACGGACATTTTCTACACGCTCCAGACCGGCGGACTCAAATTTTGAATCGGCAGTAAGGAAGAGCGCAAGATTCAGATAATGGGCAAAGGCATTGGACAACGGGGAATCAAAAACAGGATATCCCTGCCGGTTGTATATCCGACCCGCCCAGTCGTTTCTCGCATAATAGGCATCATTGCGTTTGACAAATCCGCGAACAGCCGCGGAACGTATTTTTCCGTATTTTCCGGATACCAGCAGTTCTTTCAATATCCTCGTTTCCGGAGTATAAATGAACTGAAACGCGACCAGAACAAACAGCCCGGCGTACCGACGCTGCAAATCTATCATCTGACGGACTTCATCCACTGTCGCGGCAGCAGGTTTTTCCAGCAGAACATTCACACCATGTTCCAATGCGCGCTTCACCAGCTCCAAATGCAGCGGTATGCCCGCAGCAATGGATACCACATCCGGATGAACGGATTCATACATTTCCACATCCGACGAAAAACAGGAAATATCGGCACTCCGGACTTCTGATAAATTATCCGGATTCACATCCGCAGCACAGGCAAATTCAACAAGACCATCTGTATCCAGACGGGACCAGTTGGCAACGTGGGTTTTTCCCCAACCGCCTGCTCCGACGAGTGCAGCTTTTAACATAGCCCATTCTCCGACAGCAAAATGCAATCATCAGCCGGCACAGTAAATCCATGATATACTGCAGGTTCGGAAGCATAGTTCAGAACGAAGGTATATTGTTTCCCGTCGAATCCGGTAAAAGTCAGAACTTTCAAACAGCCGACGGACTCAACCGAGCCAGTGCCGTGTGTCTGCATTTCCGCAGCCGTCGATGGAGCCACAGCACAGGCGATATCGTACAGGACTTCGCCGCGTCCCGCCCGGTATGGAGCGATTTCAGCCTCCCGACAAACGATATCGGCATACATTCCCCATAATCCGTTGTAGAGAAAAACATTCTGTTTTGCGGAACGTTTGATACGGAACTTGCCGCCATCCAAAGCGAAAAATGACAGAGCATTATCACAGTTCAGCCGATTGGACTCTGTTTCCAGCAAATCCTCGGTCCCGTGCAGATTTTTTGTTTCCAGAACACGCCCGTCGGCAGTCGTCCAGATACGTTTGTAATCATTGTAAACATCGTTGGGAATGTTGCAATGCAACGACTGGAATCCGAAAGTAAGTGTAGTTTCCTTAGTGATATCCACACGGTCAGCCGTCAGCAAAGTACGTCCATCCGGAACAGCAGCACAAAAATAGTGTCTCACACCTATGATATAGCGTTCCTCACCCTCACCCATAGGAGCATTTTCCTCAATTTCCGTACGTCTGGCAGAAGTAAAGCCGCCGGAGAAATCATGCAGCTTTGCCGTTCCCTGCTCTACGGTACGATGACAACCGATATAACCTGTAAGATTCAGATGCCACTCCGCCATATCACTGCGGTCCAATGGCAGACACAATACCTGCTGGGTATTTTCCGCACGTTCCACAACCGAACGGACAGAGTTTCCTGTACGCAGCATGGCAGCTCCGTGGAAGTCATCATGCCAGGCAACGTTTTCCGGGGAAGTCGTTTCATCGGCAGAATCAAAAATATCAAATTTTCTGCGCCAGTAAGCACCGGTTCCCAACGCATGCATGGGGTCGGCTTCCAGACGACGATAGAAGAAATAGCTGTAATCTTTCAATTCTTTCAGACGCGTACCGTAAAAGGAACCGTCCGCATTCCCGGATTGCTCTTTTTCCATCAGCCTCAGGAATCCTTTTTCATACCGGACAGCATCCGGGTCATGAAAAAGTTCAGCTGCCAGAATCCAGGCGGAGATTGCGAAACACTGACAGTAATTGTATCGGGTCCGGGTATCCCCGCCGATACGCAGAAGGCGCCCGTCGGGGAAAACGAAATGTTTGACAACATTCCAGAGTTTACGTACATTATGGAGCAATTCGGGGGGGAATGCCTGTCCGCGCTCCTTGAAATTAAAATACAGCAGTGCGATATTGGACAAACAGATGTAGGAATAGCCCATGTTCATGTAGCCATGATGATCCAGCGAGAAATTTTCCGTAAAATTCGGACCGACATACCATTCCGACATTTTTTTACCATTAAACAGCTCATCGGAGAACTCATCAGACGGACAGGAAATCCCGTTCAGCATCATTGCCGTCGCCTTCTCCAAGTATCCGGCAGCCTGGGGCAGATCCGGATAATCCAGTGCGGTCCGCATAAGGAAACCGGCGTTCCAGATATTGGATTCCGGAACATTATGTCCCTTGCGGGCATCCATGCAAGCCTCTACGGGGTAGCCGTTCAAACGATAGTCCGACTCGAAGACCCGGAAATTGCGGTAACGTTCCCTGTCCTCGTCTGTAAAATACGGTTCCAGCGCATTAATTCCCGGTACGGCACGTTCCATACCCAAAACACTGATCCAGTGCTTTCCCCACTGTTTGCCGTCAGAACACTGTAGATCACCCGTCAAATGAGTCCGCATGGAATAACGGAACATGGATAATGCCATTTCACGCAGTTCATCCGCCTGCATGGCGGGATGGTATTGTGCCAAATCGGGTTCATCCGCCAAACACGCCAATGCGCCGAACATCTGCTGATTGCACTGCACGGACCAGTGAGCAGCCTCGCCGGTCCCGTAATACTTCAGTTTTTCACAGGTATCATGGCTGCGCATGGCAGCCGGCAGTCCCTTCAGGAAGGGAATCATCAGTCGTACATAATCGCCAGATGTGATTTTCATAGAAAAATCTCCCTGCTGTCAGTCACTTTCCAACAGACTCGTCCATTTCCACATGGAGCGGTTCCAATTTCCAGATATTGCGGGCATACTCATTGATGGACCGATCACTGGAGAACATCCCCATTTTGGCAATATTCTTCAGACACATTGCCTGCCACTTCTGCGGGTCGCGGTAAAGTTCCGCTACTTTCTCCTGGGTTTCCATGTAGGATGCGAAGTCCGCTGCGACCATGTACGGGTCATAATTGAAACTTTCAAGAATCGGACGGAAAACACCGGGCTCGCCGGGTGAGAAGAAATCGGTACCGATAAGTTCAAGAACACGTTTCAAATACGGACTGCGGGCGATGTACTCATTCGGTTTGTAGCCACGCTGAGACAGTTCCCTGACCTGCGAAACATCCATGCCGAAAATGAAAATATTGTCTTCCCCGACAGACTGGCGGATCTCAATGTTGGCACCATCCAGCGTACCAATCGTCAGTGCGCCGTTCAAAGCAAATTTCATATTGCCGGTACCGGACGCTTCCGTGCCGGCAAGGGAAATCTGTTCAGAAACATCGGCTGCCGGAATGATTTTTTCCGCTAAGGAGATCCGGTAATTCGCCAGGAACACCACTTTCAGTTTATCCCCGACCATGGGATCCTCATTGATGACTTCTGCAGCGGAGTTAATCAGCTTGATGATATTTTTCGCCATTGCATATCCGGGCGCAGCTTTGGCACCGAAAATGAATGTCCGGGGCACAAAATCTTTGTCGGGATTGTCTTTGATTTCAAGGTAAAGGGCAATTGCGTGCAGTATATTCAGCAATTGACGTTTGTATTCATGCAGGCGCTTTACCTGAACATCAAAAATGGAATCCGGATTCACGGTTACACCATTGTGTTCCTGAATGTATTCCGCCAGACGCACCTTGTTTTCGCGTTTGACCTTTTGCAGAGAACGCAGGAAATCCGCATCGGAAACATAAGCACCGATCTTTTCGAGTTCATCCAGATTCTTAACCCAGGAATTGCCGATCTTAGAGGAAATCAGAGACGCCAGCCCCGGATTGGCCTTGCAGAGCCAACGACGCGGCGTAATGCCGTTTGTAACATTGATAAATTTGCCCGGATAAAATTCGGAGAAATCACGGAACAAACCGTCCCGGAGCAACTGCGTATGAAGAGCCGCTACACCATTTACATGGCCGCTCGCCACAACACACAAATATGCCATACGGACCATTTTTTCGTTACCTTCCTGAATCAGCGACATTCTGGTCAGACGGTCCGTATCACCAATATACCGGGTTGCCACAGTACGCAGGAAGCGGAAATTGATTTCGTAAATGATTTCCAGATGACGCGGCAGAAGTTTTTCCATAAGTTTGACCGGCCATTTTTCCAAGGCTTCGGACATCAGGGTATGGTTGGTATAATTGAACGTTTTGCAGGTTACGGACCAGGCTGCATCCCAAGTGAAGTTTTCGACATCGATCAGAATACGCATGAGTTCCGGAATTGCCAGAGCCGGATGGGTATCATTCAGCTGAATTACGCATTTTTTATCGAACTCAGAGAGTTTGCCACCCTCTTCTTTCAAACGCGCAACAATATCCTGCAAAGTCGCGGACACCAGGAAATACTGCTGTTTGAGACGCAGTTCTTTGCCTTCAAAATTATTGTCATTCGGATAGAGGACCCGGGTAATATTCTGACTCATCGCAGATTCCAGATTGGCACTGATGTAATCACCCTGATTGAATTTTGCCAGATTGAAACCATAAAGGGATTCCGCGGACCAGAGACGCAAAGTATTCACGGTATTGTTCCGATATCCGGGAACAGGCGTATCGTAGGGCATGGCTAACACATCCTGCGTGTTTACCCATTTCCTACGGAACTCGTTCCGGTCATCGGGATGATGTTCCACACGTCCGCCAAAATGAATAATTCTTGCCCGTTCCGGACGGCGGATTTCCCAGGGATTACCGCATTTCAGCCAGTTATCCGGTTCTTCGACCTGATAGCCGTTCTGAATGATCTGTTTGAAGATACCGTAATCATAGCGGATACCATATCCGTAGCTGGGGAGTTCCAAAGTTGCCATAGAATCGAGAAAACAGGCTGCCAGACGACCTAAGCCGCCGTTACCCAAACCGGCATCGACTTCTTCATCACGCAATTTATCGGCATCAAAACCGAGTTCCGCCATTGCTTCGGAAGCAGCATCGTAAACGCCTAAGTTAATCATGGCATTGCCTAAAGTACGTCCCATAAGAAATTCCAGGGAAATATAGGAAATTGTACGCGGTTGCTTTTCCTCGTAGGCATCACGGGTGGAAATCCAACGCTGCATCATCAAATCGCGTATGGCTAACGCCAGTGCATGGTATCGGTCCAGATCCACTGCCTTTTCGGGACGTTTCCCTAAAGAACAGGTCAAATGACGTCGGAACGATTCCTGGATTAATTTCTTTACTGCCGTTTTTTCATCTTTATTCTTCATTTTTATTGCCTCCTTCAGGCTTGGTTATTTTTCTCACGATTATTATGACGAACTCCAATAACGGACGGATCATTCAAAATAATACCCGCCAAATCGGAGTATTCTACAGGCTCCACAAGACCAATATCTACAGAATGACGGAATAATTCCCCGGACTCCGCCAGAATATCATCATGTCCGATAAAAACAATAAGCGGATCCAAACCGCAAGAACGGAAAAGCGCATTCAGGCAGTCCAGGCATGCAATTTTATCGTTCAGTGTTTCTGTAACCGACGGTTCATATATCACAATGTCCGGCTTAATACCATTCCGGACCATATCCGCCAATTGTTCCGCACTTGCGGCAAAGTGTTTTTCAGTTCCGGGGATTTCTTCCAGCAGACAGGAATGATACATTTTCGTTATTTCATCCGTCAGAAGAGACAGTACAACTTTCGGCACTTTTCCTGTCTCAACCTTCCGGGAACGGGAACTCATAAATACGCGTTTTGGCTGCTCCAGTCCGGATTCTTCGTAAAAAGACTCCCCGCTTTCGGCATCCGCTTCCACATCATCCCGGTCAAAAAACAAACTCGCGATATAACTGCCGTCCGCCTGAGCAGCCAACTGTAATTCCGCGCCGCAGTTGGCAGCTGCCTTTTGTGCAATAACAAACCGGATGATTTCGGAAGAAATGTTCTCCGGCAACATTTTCCGGGAATCGTTTTCAAAGAACGGCAAAAGCCGGGTAAAAGAATCTGTCAGCTGTCCGCGAATACGGAAAAACAGTCTGTTCTCTTTCACTTCAACGGCAAAAGACACGGCAGTACCGGGTAAAACAACATCCAGAACGGCATGCACCATCTGACGCAGTGTCTTGAAAAAAAGCGGACCATTCACATAGATAGCAGCGGGAACATCGGATGCAAACAAAGTCCGGAAACTTAAATTGCGTTTCTGCCGCCAGGGACCCGCTTCCCGGATCATCCGGTTCATGGAATTGATCACATTCACCTTAACCTGTGACTGTTCCATTTCCGGTTCCTGCACAATCAGTTCCGTCAGCAAAGAATCGTAAACATGAAGCGAGACAAGCCGACTTCTCAGTTCTGCCGGGATTTCCGGTCTGACATCTTTCCCTTCTGACTGCGCCTTTTCCACGAACGACAGCAAGCCCATACAAACATCCGTCAATTTGCTGATGTTCCGGGCAATGACAATCGAAAAATCACTGCGCATCCGGTTCTCGTCTTCCGCTGCACAACGGGCATTCAACTCACGCTGGCGACTCCGGTTCAGTTTCGTAATCATCGAATTCAAACGATCGCGCATCCGGTTCAAAGACACATTCAAACGCTCCGCTTCCGTAATCCCGGACCGATCCGGCGGAAGCTGTTCCGGGAACTCACCTGTTGACAGAATATCGGCAAAATCCGCAGCCGCGACAATAGGACTTGCAATCCGTTTAGCAAAGAGGACCGTAGCAATCAGAACAGCGGTTACAGCTGAAACCAGCAAACAGAACAACAGAAACTGCAATTTGGCAATACTGGAATTCACTCGCTTGGCAACTACCGGCGACATCGTCGGGATATCAAAATAACGCACCAGCTGCATCCCGGTCATCCCGTATTCCGGAAAATGTATTTTCATGGCAACACAGAACCAACGTCCGCCAATATCATGCGCATACGCCCGGTTCGCATCTTTGACGCGTCCCAACAATGCAGACACCTCTGGAGAACTGACTGACGGCAGGCGAACGAACTCCGAAAGGAAATCGGATGTATTCAAAAGCTCATGTCCTTGAGAATCCAGCAAAACAAAATGAGTCGCTGTATTTTGCAGGAACCGGCCCGCAAGTTTATGCTTCGTCAGGCGCAGAAAAAAACAACAGGCATCTTTCCCATCCGCATCAAATCGGACAGTCGCCGCCCAAATCTCACCCCCGACAACTAAAAAACAGGTCGGATTTGTGTGAAAACCGGAAAGCTTGGCTTTTTCTTCCTCATTCCCGAAACCGGGAAAACACTCTTGCATTGCCGTACCCAACGCTGCCAGCTCTTCCTTCGAGAACAATTCCGATTCACCATCACCGACAGCACGCTTCACACCTAAAATCGGCAAACTCAATTCTTTCTGTTGCGCAGTTGCCTTATAGGGGGCAATCGCAATCCGGTCAATCCAATCCGGAAAATTCCATTTCCTGAGATCGTTTTCCGACATTGCGGAGGTCTGACGGTAATCCGGCAGATATACGTTTGCAACCCGCAGAAAATCGCTTTCCGCCATACTGTAAATCAGCTCGGCAGTATCTCCCGCACGCGCCGATAATACCACACTCGATTGCTCACGTCCCAAATTCCGAATCCGTTCCACTGTGCGACGGGTCGCAACAAAGGAAATCCCCAGTATCAAAACCAGAATAAATCCGGCAATACTGATTATCAGTGCAAACAGTTTCGACTGGAGTTTCATAACTTATCGCCCACCGATCTCATTTCATGAACGCATCGGAAATCTTTCGCTTCAACTCCTCACTGTCCCCGGATAACTTCATCGCCGAGGAGAAGGCTTTTTCCGCATCACTGTACTTTCCGTACCAGTAACATACCGCGCCCAGATAGAAACACGCCTTGATACGGTCTTCCTTGTATTCCGTGTCTTTCATATTCGACGGCTTCTTCCGCATACAATAGGACCGGAACAATGCAACCAGTTCATCCACACGGAATTTTTCCCAGGTCCGCTCAACCGTACGGGGATCCTCGTCATCATACTCCGGCTCAAAGCTGAAAGTAATACCGTAGTCTTCATCAAAAGACACGGTTCCAGACCCCCTTTCCGTTTTACCGGCACTTTTCACCATGAAATTCTTCAATCCGGATACCTTCTGCCAGGAAACAAGATACGGCTTGATCTCTCCCAGAATCTTGACCCGTGCCTCTTCCGCTGCCTTCTGCTCGTCTTTCAAATCCGAGTTCTGAACAGAGGAAATATAATTGGAACGCGCATTATCATCACCGATAAACTGGAACGGCTGAAATTCATTGACAGGCCGATTGCCCTTGTTACGATATACGGCAGAAGCCTTCTCAAGATTCTCCGCAGTAATCGCTTCACGCTGCGCCTTTTCTTCCGCTTTCTTCGCTTCCAAGGCCTGTTCCCGTTTCACTTTTTCTTCATCATACTGTCGTTCCATTTCTTCCGTACGAATCGCAGCACTGCGTTTCTCCGGCTCGACAAATTCCCATTTGCCTTCTTCCGTAATGAAGGGACGGAACAACGGTTCCACATCATTCTTCACGCCTTTCCCGGTTCTGAGTGTCTGATCCCAATAAGGCAACCGATCAGCGAACGCTGCGAACAGCCAGCATCCGTTTTTGACTTGGAGTTTCATCAGTTCGCTCTTGAAGTTATCAAACAATGCAATCCGGTCGTCCTTTGTCAGAGTTCCATTTTTCATTCCCAGCAACAAATCGACCAGTGCCAGCTTGGCAGTATAGTCTTCTGCGTGCGGGAACACACACAAGTCATTTTCGATCTGGTCCGTACTGATTTTACCGGAAAAGTACTGCAGTAGCAGCAAATGGTCTTCAAACGCCACATGCATATACGCATTGGCCTCATTCAGTATGGCATCCGTCAGTTCATTTACCGGTTCATACGGGTCCTGATGCGAATCATTTTCAAGATACAGTGCATAGCAATATTGCAGTGCATATTTCATCTTTTTCTTCTTGTTCGAATTGCTCAGAAAACGTTTTTCCTTCAACAGCAGATCCGGACGCCCGCCCTGCAGCATGTCCACTAAACTGTCCTGCATCCCTTCCACCTGTTCCGGATACATCGGCTTTTTCATTTCCTGCAATATTCGGGGAAAGAGAGAAAAGAAAAACGAGTTGTTCAGGGTATCAAACCGGAATAACAGAAAAAGAATCGTCACTGCGACAAGCAGCAGAGAAAAACCGGTTGTTACAAACTTGAAGAAAGCAACGGAAAAATCCTCTTTCTTTTTCGGAACCGGAGCCAATGCTGCGGCAGCCTTCCCGCTGCGTTTTTTCGCTCCGCCCGCAGGATGTTTTTTACGCGGAGCCGCTGACGCCCCGGATGCATTCCGGGCTTCCTGATTTTGCATCTGACCGGAAAGGAACGAGTCAAGTTTTTCCAGAATAGCCGGATAATCCGGACGCTGTTCCGGATCTCTTGCCATCATTGCCATAATCAGAGCAGATAAAGGTTCCGGCAAATCTTTACGCTGCAAATTCGGCATCATGGGTTCTTCCGTCAAACGCTTCTGTATCAACTCGTCAATCCCCACATTGGGATACGGAGTCAATCCGGTCACCAAATGATAGAATGTCGCACCTAAACTGTAAATGTCTCCCCGGAAATCTTCTTCTCCGGTCCGGATTTTTTCCGGCGACGCATAATGCGGACTGACCCACCCCTGGGAGAGTTCTTCGGCTGCTGCACTGTCTTTTGCTTTTCCGGAAACAATCTGGGCAATACCAAAATCGCCAATCTTCGCCTTGCCATCCGTATCCAGCATAATGTTCGCAGGCTTCATATCATGGTGAACAATACCGCGTTGACGTGCATTTTCCAAACCGGCAGCGACATCGCGAATCCAGTAAACAACAGATGGCAGCGGCAGAGGTTCACTGGCAGTCAGCAAAGTACTTTCCAGAGAGCCACCGCCCATATACTGCATGACAATATAGGTCTGATTTTCGAAAATACCGCACGTGTAAATGGGAATCACAGCATGGTGATTAATCGTGGCAGCAGTACGTGCTTCATGCAGAAACAATTCGGATTTGTCCACGGAAAATGCTAAATCCGGTTTCAATACCTTAATCGCCACTTCACGGTCCAACGCCAAATCCAATGCCCGGTAAACCGTCGCCATGCCGCCAATACCCGCTATCTCCTCCAACAGATAATTATCAAACCAGCGTGGGACAATCAGATCCGTACCGCAGGCAGGACAGGCTATATGAGAAAACGGCTCCAAATGCGACAGATCCAATTTCTGACCGCAGGCATGACAAAATATCTTCATCGGACGGCGACCATCCGGCAAAACATCCGAGTCATCGCTGACTTGAACCGGAACCTGACCTGCCGTTCCGGAACAAATCTCTTCATATTCCGATTGCAGTGAAGTATCATCGGGCAAATCTGATGTCGCTATCATTTCCGAGGAAGCGCTCTGACCCGCATTATCCTGTTGTTCTTCTTCCGACATAAATGTATTCTCCTTCTACCGGGGTTAAATCCATATTGTTTCCAAAGGTTTGTCCTGAGATGCCAAATGCAGACAAACATCCTCACGATGCAGCAGATGCAGGGTGTCTTCCGCAAGAGTCCTGACTATTTCAGGACAATTGCATTCCCGGCTTAAATGTGCCAGAACGACATCACGCGTCCGCTCCGTCAGCAAATCTCCAAACAAACTCACAGAAGCCTCATTGCTCAAATGACCGGAAATTCCCATAATCCGGTGCTTCAAATTCAACGGACGCCGGGATGCTTTCAATCGTTCCAAATCGTAATTGGACTCCAGAACCAACGCATTACAATCGGTTAATTTGTTGATAAACAGCATGTTCGCTTTCCCGACATCCGTAGCATAACCGAATTTCAAATCGTCCACACTGAACGTAAATGCCACCGTATCCACATCGTGAGAAACGGAAAACGGCTCGACCATGACCCCGCAAAGCTCAAAACGGCTCCCGGGCTGAATCAGAACCATGTCCTTCGCATCCAAATTCTTTATCCGCGCACGACGCGCCGTCGAGACCGTCATGTACGCCGGAATCTGATAGGTATCCGCAAAAAGACGGCAGCCGGACAAATGATCCTGATGTTCATGCGTAATCAGCAGTGCCCGTATAGAATCCGGGGAAATATCCGAAAGTTTCATCCGGTTTGTCAGTTCCTTTAAGGAAAAACCGGCATCCAACAACAAATTTCCCCCGGGACAGTGTATCACCGTAGCATTGCCACTGCTGCCACTGCCGAGAATCGTGAATCCGAATTTCTTTCCCTGGTCCATACCCACTCATTCCTTCTGACGGAAATCTTTACTTCTTCTCTTCTGCCTGACGCTGTTGCGCCACCTCATCGGCAATCTTGCGCAAAACCGTCAAATCCAGTTTTCCACTGCCGAGAATGGGCAAAGAATCCACCCGAACAAAATTCGTGGCTTTCGGAATCCACAAGTTGGATATACTGCGTTCCCGTAATTCCGACACGATTTTGTCCGGAGTCATCGGCATTTCATCCGTATAGAGTACCAGCAGCGCTTCTCCTTTCTGCTGGTCCGGAATACTGGCAACCGCCACAACACGGCTTTCCAGTCCGCACATTTCATTGATAATGCACTCAACCATCTCATGCGGAACCATTTCTCCGGCAATCTTGCTGAACCGTGAAAGACGACCGCAAATCGTAATATATCCGGTCTCATCCATCTTGGCAATATCTCCGGTGTTGTAGTAACCGTCTATCAATACTTTTGCGTTCTGCTCCGGATCATCCAGATATCCCTGCATAACCATCGGGCCTTTAATGAACAGCAACCCTTCCGATTCCGGCGGAACCGGTTTGAAAGTCAGCGGATCCATAATCCGGGCACAGACCGTTTCCAGCGCCAAGCCGATGGACCCCTTCTTGCCACTCTTGATACCCGTATCCATGATATCCGGACAAACGTTAATGGACACAACCGGCGACAGTTCCGTACAACCGTATCCTTCAAGAATTTCCAGACGCCCGTTCACCGCTTTGTAGAACTTTTCAGAAATATCCGAACGCAGCTTTTCCGCACCGGAAATCACAATGCGCAGGGTTTCAAAAACTTCCGGTTTGAATTTGCGCAGATACTGCAGCAAAAACGACGGTGTTGCAACAAGAACATTGATTTTGTATTTTACTATTGATGCTTGCGCTGCTCGTGGCGGCCTTCGGCGCGTCGGCCGGAGACTTCCGCTGGGGCGGGAGCAACAGGAACAACAAGGTGAAGTACAACAACGCCTATGCCTATCTCGGGAGTGGCAACTGCCGCGTGTTCCTCTACTTGGGCGAAGCGAAGGTCGTGAACGGACAGG
>CALCCZ010000266.1 GCA_937900075.1 uncultured Lentisphaeria bacterium | reverse complement strand
TTATTCAGCAGTTTACGGAACGCGGAATTGACTTGTTAGGCAGTTTCGGCCCCGGTTACAGTTGCATGTTTACAGCTCCCGCTTTCGATATGAGCTTTATTCGTATTCTTCAGCAGAACGGCAAGGCGACTATCAACAGTTCCGCCAGTATTGTTGTCTGCAATGGACAGAACAAAGTCTTTTCTACGAGTTTTGCTCCGCAGTATCAGAATATTATGAAGGATAAGGATCATCGTGCTTCCGTCGGTATCGGCAAAGATGCGTCACTGACCCTGGATATTGACAGAGTGATAATTACAGACGGCAAAAATGGTGTTGTGAATTTCCGTTATCTCCTTTCCAGTGACAATGTTGTGGAACGCAACAACCTCGGTGCCGAATTGTCCGATGGCACCATTACAAGTTCTGCACTTTCCCTTGACTATAAGTCGGAAAAAGTTATCATGAGCTGGAACCGTACCGCCCGTGTCGATCAGACGATCGGTATCCCGTTCCTGTGCGAACTCCCGGTACTCCGCTACATCTTCGGAACTACCACTACGAACATTGAAACGATTCGTTACTTTGTTACCGCCAAGGCTGTCCCCACCGGCAGCAATGTAAAAATGACTCCTGGAATCGTTTCCGATTTCGATGAACTTGTCAAGAAATAATCCGGCTAAATTAAGGAATAACTTACTATGAACAAATTTATTCAGTTTTCCACAATCGCAATTGCGCTTCTTTCCGCCGGTTCCCTTTTGGCTTCACCAGGCAGTGAATGGTATCGTCCTTCCGGCGTCAATGCAAAATTGAACGTTACAGTCAAGCCTGATACTGATGTGCTGTATTTCGTTCGCGATACTGCTGATCCCGGCGTTTACACAAAAACGTATGTACTGAAACATGCGGATCCCTACGAAGTCCGTGCTTATCTGTTTGACATTGTACGTGTTCGTCGTATTGACGAGAACGATACCGGTGTCCAGGCTGTCAAGTACAACGATGGCACCGGAATTGTCATGATTTCCGCAGAAGAAAATCGTTTCTCTGACAGCAAGATTGGTTTGGGTTTTGACAGTATCATCAAACTGCTGGATGTGCCCAAGATGACTTATGCGTCCGGTTCCGCAGTGTATGTTTACAAACCCAAATACCGCAACGCTGAAGAATTGCGTGATATGATCCAACTCGTCGGCGCCAATAATCTTCAGACCACCGGCAAGCCTTTGATGGAAGGTGATCCTGTGGAAGGTTCGGTCCTGTTCAGAGGTCAGGATAAGATGAAAGTCGATACGTCTTTGAACCTGATTTTCATGAAGACTCCTCTTTTCTCCAAGAAATACATTGAACGTCTTCTTGCGGAATACGATGTGCCGTACGCTGAAGTTACAGCAAAAATTACCATTTATGAACTCTATGCCGAAAATGATACCAAACTCGGTTTGGATTTCCAGGCATGGAAAAACAATGATGGTGTTGATTTCTTCAATACCGGCGCACGTTTCATGAACAATTTCTCACCCAAGAGTATGGCACCTGTCAAGGATGCCGGCTGGTTTGATGCTTCCTATTTCAATTTCAATCCGAAATGGAATACCAAGTACATCGATTTCCTGACCAGTAAAGGAAAAGCGCGTGTCTATCACACAGCAGAAGTGCTGGTCCGCAGTGGTGATACGGCTGTTATCAGTCGTACCACTCAGGTTTTCCTGGCCAAAGCAACGAAGGATGTTGCTGACAAGGTCTATACTGAGGAAGGTAATACCTACAAATTGTCAGCAGCTCAGATTGCCAATTTTGAGGCAACCCAGAGTCATCGCGTTGTCAAAATCGTTCCCGATAACTCCGGTGAACCGGTTTATCTGAATGTTACCAAACTCGGGGATGCAGCAGGTTCAGCCTTCAATTATACACTCCGTCTCGAAGGTGCTACTTTCACGGTTGATGGTGAGAATGTCGGTCCCAAAGTCAAAGTTACCAAATTTGATGTGAACCAGTTGGGTGCCCCGCTCCAATCACAAGAAATTCGTTCTAAACGCGGCAAAATCATTGATGTGGAAGCGTCTGATACATTCGGTTTCCAAATGACGATTACCCCGTCCGTTTGCGGTTCCTCCACCGGACTTAATGTTACCATCTCCAATTCCTCTCTGATTGGTTATACTTCTGAAGGCAATCCGCGTATTCAGAAGGGTGCAAAAATCCAGACTGATTTTTCCATTGACAACAAAGGCAGCCGGATTGTAATCGGCGGCATTGAAAAGCGTTCTGTTGTCAGCGTGAGCGGTGGTCTTCCGATTTTGAAAGATCTTCCCGTTCTCGGTTGGATTTTCTCCACGGAAAGCGAATCCACGAAACGTTCGCAGCTGGTTGTAGTGGCTGAAATCGTTCCTACTCAGGTTGCCAATGGTGGAGCGATCAAGAACGAAGTGAAGGAGATTAAGGACAAAGTTGAGAAAGCTGGAACACCTTTCAACAAGGTTGGTTATCACCAGTTCCTTCTGGATCCTGAACGTCTGAAATAAGTTTCTGGATAAATCCGGCAGAATTTCTGCCGGATTTTTTTCGGACTCTAAATTAGTTTTATCCAACTTATCTATTTTGCCTCAAAGTATAGAATTTTTCAACACGGATTATACTTAATATGGTCGCTAAATCTTCAGCCGGTTCCGATAAAAACAAATCTCCCAAAAATCCTGCCACTAATCCAGCTCCGCAGCAGGAACTTACTTTGGCTGACTTGCCTGTCGGTTCTTCTGCTACGATTGTCAAAATCATGCCTAAACTTAAAAGCAGACAGAAATTTGCCGATGTCGGTATCGTCCCCGGTTCTGAATTACTGATTGAATCTCATGCCTTGTTCGGCGGACTTATTCGCGTCAAAGTTATGGAAACCAGCATGGCTCTTCACAAAGACGATGCCGCCAATATCGTTATGAACAAAAAAAGTGTCAAGAAAAAGAACGAATGAACGGACATTTTTTTCGAGTTGCCCTGGTCGGTAATCCCAACTGCGGCAAGACCAGTATTTTCAATGCCTTGACCGGTACCCGCCAGCATGTCGGGAACTATCCGGGCGTAACGGTTGAAAGTAAAAAAGGTTATTTCACTCTTGATGATAATGAGATAGAACTCGTTGATTTGCCTGGTGTTTATTCTCTTTCTTCCGGGTCCCCGGAGGAAGAAGTCGTTTTTCACGAATTGATGCAGCCCGGGATTGATCTGATTCTCAATGTGATTGATTCCACGATTCCGCAGCGTCATCTGTATCTGACTACACAGATTGCAGAATTGCACATTCCCATGCTTCTCGCTTTCAATATGAGCGATGACGCCAAAAAAAAAGGTCTTAATTACGATTTTCCGAAACTGGAGAAATATTTCGGTTCGCCTATTGTTCAAACCGTCGGCAGCAGCGCTGACGGCGTGAAAAATCTGATCTCCCGTCTGAACAAGACTTTGAGCGAACTCGAGAATCACGGCGTTCCCATGCTTAGTTATGGTGCCGATATTGACGATGCCATTGAGGCCGTTTCCGTGGAAGTGGAAAAAGTCCGTCCGGATATCTACCGTCATATTCCTTCCCGTTTCTTTGCCATTAAACTGCTGGAAAATGACCGTACCATTTCCAATATGGACGTTTTCCGCCCCGTTGTTTCTGAAGTTGAAAAGCAAATTCAGCACTTATGGACTGTTCATGCGATTCAGGCAGATACTTTCATGGCTGACTGCCGTTATGCCATGCTTGCCGGAGCCTGCCGCGACACGATTTCCATGTCACATGCACGGCGTCGTGAAATCAGTGATAAAATAGATTTGATTATGACGAACCGCTATCTCGGTTTGCCACTGTTTTTGCTTATTCTGTATATAACTTTCTGGCTGACTTTTACATGTGCCAGACCTTTTGTCGATGTTATTGATGCTTTCTTCACGTTTATCAATGATGCCATACGTGACAGCTGGTCGGAGGATACTTTCCCGATTCTCCGGGATTTACTTACCATCGGAATTATCAAGGGAGTCGGCGGCGTTCTCGTATTTCTCCCCAATATCCTGTTCCTGTTTTTCGCTATTTCAATCCTCGAAGATTCCGGATATATGTCCCGCGCGGCATTTGTCATGGACGGCATTATGCGTACTTTCGGCCTTCAGGGGCGTTCCTTTGTTCCGCTTGTTCTCGGATTCGGCTGTAATGTTCCGGCTGTCATGGCGACACGTGTCATAGAGTCCGACCGGGACAGAAAGATTACCATTCTCGTGCTGCCGCTCATGAGTTGTGGTGCGAGATTACCCATTTATGCCATGATTATTCCTGTTTTTTTTCAGCGGTATCAAGCTACCGTTATGTTTTTAGTGTATCTTATAGGGATTGTCATCGCTTTGATTGCTGCCAGAATCATGAAATCTACTATCTTCAATGGTGATGGCGATATCTATTTGATGGAACTGCCGCCATATCGCATGCCGACCATCAAAAGCCTCATGCTTCACATGTGGGATCGTGGAAAATCCTATCTTAAAAAAGCCGGTACGATTATTCTGGCGACCAGTATTGTTTTATACATCTGCAATACTTTCCCCATTAAACATGCCGGGGATTTTTCTCCTGAAGCGGCTGAAAAAATTGCTCTTTCCAGCCAAACCGAACTGAATGATGAACAGATTCAAAAGATATCTGACAGCGAATATGTCCGGTTCTTGCAGAAAACTGACGGCAGTTTTGCAGAACTCGCCGAAAACATCAGAAAAACGCGGACAGTTCCGGAAAGAGAACGGAAAATCTTTCAGGCGGTCCAATCCCTCACAGATGAAGAAATTGCGATTATCAATCTTGCCCGGAAGGACAATCATCTGACGGAAGCGCAAATCAATGTCATTTTGAACTCCGAGGCTCTTGAATTGCTTCCCCATGCGCAGGAAGATAAGGAATATTTGAACTCGAATATTGCGGAATTGCGTAAAAACGCCTCGTTCCCCCCTGATTTGCTCGAAATTTTCGCTACTCTCGCCGATATGCACGCTCTTCCCCTGGATTACCAGCAAAATCAAATCCTTGAGGCTGCCGGAACTCATAACCGCTATGCTGTTGCTGCTGCGAAAGCTGTTAATGCGGAACGTATGGAATATGCCGTTTCCGGTCGGATCGGAAAATTTCTCGAACCGATGTTTAAACCGATCGGATTCGACTGGAAACTGACGACAGCTTCTCTTGCTGCTCTTTCTGCTAAAGAAATTTTTGTATCTCAGCTCGGGATTTTATATGGAGATACCGGAACTTTGCGTGAAAATCTGCGGAAAAACTATACTCCGCTTCAGGCATTCTGTATTATGCTCTTCAGTTTGCTCTCTATTCCCTGTTTCGCTACTCTCGTGGTTATGTACAGAGAACTCAATTCCTGGAAATTGACCTTCGCCGGAGCATTCGGATTGTTTATCGTGTCCTATTTGCTGTCATTGATTGTATTTCAGCTGGGAACATTCTTCCATTTCGGCGTAAAATTCCTTTCTTGAACAAATTGAAAAGGATTCACTTGATATTTTACAAACAGAATGCTATTATACTCCAGTAATTTCTATTTTTTACCTCAAGGAGAATAAAATGATGAATTTGGATTTATTGGAGAAACTGATCCGGAATCGTTCCGTATCGTCGGATTTTGCTGCTGTCAACCGCGCCGAAAATATGGTGAAGACCGTTTTGGAAGCCAATGGTGTGCCTTGTGTCATGGAACATTTGAATGATGGTCATGACGTTCTGTATGCCTCCGCGATACCCGGTGACAAAACTCCGGATTTGCTGCTGAATGCGCACCTGGATGTTGTTCCTGCCTGTCGGGAGGATCAATACGAACCGCGTTTGGAAGGAGATTGGATGGTGGGACGTGGCACTTCCGATTGCCTTTCCAATGTTCTGTGTGCCATTGATATTCTTTGCCGGGCTGCAAAACACGGAAATGTTTCCGTAGGCGCCGTTTTTACTGCGGATGAAGAGATTGGCGGAAAGACCTGTCTTGGCATGATGGAACGCGGATACGGAGCAAAGAAACTGGTTCTGGTGATGGATCACGGCGGTGATAACCTGACCATCCGGCAGAAGGGTATTGTCATTGTGAAACTGACATCGTATGGACCCGGCGGACATTCCGCAGCTCCCTGGGGTGTACCCAATCCGATAGACAATCTCCTTGCCGGTTATGCAAAACTTCAGGCCGTATGGAAAAATTCCGATGTTCCCGGCTCCTGGACGGATACCATGGCTGCTTGTCAGATCGAAGCGGGTTTTGCCGATAATCAGATTCCTGAAACTGCTTCCATGATAGTGAATTTCCGTTATACCCAACCGGACGGCATGGATAAAATCCTGAATCTTGTCCGTGAAACGACCGGATTGGAAGTTACTCTGCTGCATCATTCGGGGTTCGCTGACTCGGATGAAAACGCACCTGTGCTTCAGGAGTTTCGCAAGGTTATGCAAAAACATGTTTCGGGAAAAGAAGTCGGATTTTCATACATGTGCGGCGCAACGGATGCCCGTCATTTTCAGAAATTAGGCGTTCCTTTTGCCAGCATCGGTACAGATGGCCGTGGAGCGCATAGCGCTGATGAACGCATTTATCTGTCTTCGATTGCCCGGTATTCCGATATGATATGCGACTATCTGGGAATTTTGTAAAATCTGCGGTATCCGGCTGTTGGGTTGTAATCTGTCAGTGACTTTTTCGCGTTCCTGTCCGGGCAATCGCGGATAATAGTGGATAGTTTTCTCCAATAAACGCAGAGTTCCCAGATCAAATGAAAATAGGTCTTATAGGTCCTATAGGTCCTATTTTTTCATCCTATCCGCGCAATCACGAATATGTCACGGCATTTTCCACCCAAAGCCCCAACGAGTGGTCCGAACCTTTCACAGGGGAAGCCATGGGAAAATTCCATGGCGCATCCTTGGGCCTAACGTTTGCATCAGGCGAATAAAATATTGGGATTTTGCTCAGAAACTGTGCATTGTGTACAGTTCTTTGTAGTATCCGTTTTTCTCAAGTAATTCCTGATGTGTGCCTTTCTCCACTACTTTTCCGTGTTTCATACAGAAAATATAGGAGGCATTTTTGACCGTGCTGAGGCGATGGGCTATCATGATGGTTGTCCGGTTTTTGCAAAGACGTTCCACAGATTCCTGAACGAAGGCTTCAGATTCATTGTCCAGTGAGCTTGTCGCTTCATCAAAAATCAGAATAGGCGGGTTTTTCAGAAAAATACGGGCTAAACAGATACGCTGTTTCTGACCTCCGGAGAGGCGGACGCCATTCTCACCGCAAAAGGAATCAAAACCATCGGGCAGGGAACAGACGAAATCATAGATATTGGCTGCTTTTGCCGCTTCAATGAGTTCTGTTTCTGAAGCATCGGGATTGCCGAAAAGTATATTTTCCCGGATTGTGGTATCAAATAGAAAGGGAGTCTGCTGGACGATACCGATTTGTGACCGGAGGAGTTGCTGCGAGAGGTCCCGTATGTCGATTCCGTCGATAAGCACAGCTCCTTGTTTTACTTCATAAAAACGCGGGATCAGGGCTGCAATCGTGGATTTGCCCGCTCCGGATTCTCCGACGAGTGCTATCATTTTCCCGGAGGGGACATGCAGGGAAACATCATCCAGAACATTATCCGCTTCCTGCGGCGTGGATTCATACTTGAATGTAACATGTTCCAAACGGATTTCACCTTTTATCGGGTTCGGAAATGATGTTATTGCGTTCGGTTTGTCCTGAATTTCAGGATCCTGACTGACAATTTCGTGGAACCGTTCGAATGCGGTAATTCCCTGCTGATACATCTGGACGCAATCCACCAGGTGCATGACCGGCATCGTAATCTGGTTGGAATAAAGAAAGAAAGTGATAAGTTCGGCGGCAGTCGCATAACCGTAGAAAATCAGGATTGTTCCGGCCGCGATGAAGAGAACGTTGTATCCCCGCATGAAGAACATCATACCGGAATGGAACATGGCGTAGATGGAATAAACTTTTTCATTGGTTTTGCGGTAGGTATTGTTTACATTGCGGAATTTCCGTATTTCCAGTGCTTCATTGGTATATGACTTTACTTCGCGTATTCCCTGAATCGAGTTCTCCACATTGCTGTTGATTTCCGCTACATCTTTTCGGATATCCCGGAAAAGAATGCGCATTTTCGGAAGAATTTTTGTACTCCAGAGAATGGTCAGCGGGAGTGGAACTAAAGTCAGAAGTGTCAATACCGGATTGATATACAGCATGACGGCAAGTCCGCCAATCAGCATAATTGTTGTGGAAAGCACACTTTCCGGGAAATGATGGGAAAATCCGGAAATCAGCCCTAAATCATTGGAAATCCGGGACATGATATGCCCCGTTTTGGTCTTGTCAAAAAAGCTGAATGACATTTTCTGCAGATGCAGAAACATTTGGGAACGCATATCTGTTTCAATCCGCATCCCCAGGGTGTCTCCGAATCTCATCCGTACATAGTTTGAGGCAATTTGCAGTCCCGTGAGCAGAATAGCACCGGAAAAACAGAAGAAAATCATCCGGATATTCCGGTTTGGCAGATAATCCTGCAGTGCCTTGTAAATTACGACGGGCATGAATGTGGAGAGGGCAGGGGCGATAATGATACAAATCAAACAAAGGGAAAGCAGCTTTTTATGTTTTGGATAGAATCCGGCAAATTCCCAAAGCAGTTCTTTCTGTTCCTTGAATGAGAATTTCTTTACCGGTATATCCGGTGCACTGTGATGAAATGGCGGCGGCATTGTATCGTCCTTTCTCTTTTAGTGCAAAACTGAGTTCTCCAAACGCAATTTTCCCGCAGCCTCCATCAGAGGATCCAGAATCAAATCCAGATCTCCTTCCATGAGAGCGGGCAAGTTGTAGGCGGAAACATCGAATCGGTGGTCTGTAATACGGTTTTGAGGAAAATTATAGGTCCGGATGCGTTCACTGCGGTCACCTGTACCGACTTGCAGACGTTTGCTTTCCGCATGCTTTTCCGCTTCTTCCCGTATCTGTATTTCAAGCAGTTTTGATTTCAGTATCCGCAGCGCAATTTCCTTATTGCGCAACTGTGAACGTTCCTGCTGACTGGCAGTGACAATTCCGCTGGGTTTATGAAGAATCCGGACCGCAGAATCGGTGCGGTTGACATGTTGTCCGCCGGGGCCTGAGGACCGGAAAGTGGAAATTTCAAGATCTTCCGGACGGATTTCAATTTCATCCATTTCTTCTGCTTCGGGAAGTACGGAAACCGTGATGGTACTGGTGTGGATGCGACCGCCGGACTCCGTTGAGGGAACCCGCTGTACGCGGTGAACTCCGCTTTCAAATTTCATTCTGGAAAAGACATCACCACCGGAAAGGGAGAACGTAACGGTCTTGATACCGCCTAAATCCGTTTCCGCCAAATCCAGCAGTTCGTTTTTCCAACCGCGCCGTTCGGCATAGTGGGAATACATACGGAACATTTCCGCAGCGAAAAGCGCTGCTTCGTCACCGCCGGCTGCCGGGCGTATTTCTACAATAGTATTCCGGGTATCATGCGGATCGGGCGGAATGAGAAACAACATCAGCTGTTTTTCCGTTTCCGCTATGACGACAGTATTTTCCTGCATTTCCATTGCCGCAAGTTCGCGTAATTCCGGGTCGGGTTCCTGTTCGGCAATCTGGCGGTTGTTTTCCAGGTCTTCCAGCGCTTTTTTCCAGCGTGAATAGAGTTGGAAGAAATCGTCCAGACGTTTCCGTTCCCGCAACAATTTCCCGGATTGAGCAGGATTGGCAAATACCGATGGATTCAAGAGTTCTTTTTCGATTGCCGAAAGAGAACTTTCCATACTGTCATAAAGAGGTTGCAGGTCCTTCAGATTCATGGTAAAACAAAATAGATGATAAAGAAAAAACCGTTTCTCAAAACATGCCGGACAAAACACCGGGAAGAGAGAAACGGCTTGATAAGTTGCAGGAACTCGTCAGTTTTTCTGATGAAATTATTCCCCGGCAACATCTTTTTTGTAACGGCGACGGAATTTTTCAACGCGGCCGGCAACGTCTACCAATTTCTGTTTTCCGGTGATAAACGGATGGCAGGCGGAGCAGATACCGACTTTCTGTTCTTTACGTGTGGAGTAAATGTCCCAAACTTTTCCGCAAGCGCAGATGACCTTTGCGGGACCATAAGCAGGATGGATGTCTTTTTTCATAAGAAACCTCACAAAAAATTTAAAATTTATTGACAATTCATATTTTTACGCTACATTAACATTGCAGAAAAAGCAAAAAAAAGCATATCTGCAAGTGCAATGTTCCATAATATACCCTTCTATCTAAAAAATGCAAGCGGTAAAATTTGTTTTTATGGAAGTTTTTTTGAATTGTAGAAATGGTTTCCCGCAATCCGGCTAATGCCGGATAAACAATGAGGCATGGTAAAACGTGCCTTTTATAACGGAGAAGAATAAAATGACATTTGATGAAGTTTTCCTGAAAAACGAAATGAATCGTTTCCCGCATGATTTCACAATCTATGCACCCGCAGCAGATGAAGAACATGATGACCATGGCAACGAACATCTACACGTCTTCCGTGCAAAGGATGGTTCCCTGTGTGCTTTGTGGACAATGAGCCGATACGAAGGTACTTTTACGCAGCGCCCGATGTTTTCGAAAAGTTTCAATGGCGGCCTTTCCTGGACCACTCCGAAATGTCTGCTGATTGACCCTATCGATCCCGAAACCGGCAGAAACATGGGCAGCTGGGCAAGTCCTATTATTTCCAAATCCGGAAAAATATACGTCATTTACTCGAAACATTCCGGAACCTGCCAGTCTCACGAACGCGGCATTATGACAGTAATCTGTTCCGATGATGCCGGTGAAACCTGGTACGGTGATGTGCCGCTTAAACTGCCACGCTGTCCCCATGACCCCGATGATCCGGCAGCACCCCCCGCAGGTTTTCCATGGCAAAGCCCGCTCCGTTTGAAAAACGGACAGGTGTTAATCGGTATTTCCCGCAACCGCCTGGATTCCGGCACGCCCCCAACTCCTCATCCCGTCTGGGTGGAACATCCCGTACAGAGTGAAATTCTGCGTTTTGATAATTTGGATGAAGATCCCGAGCCCGAAGATTTCAAGGTTACACTGCTGGATAACGGCGGCGAAGGCCTTTCCGCACCTCTTCCCAATCACCCGGAATGTCGCTCCGGAGAAGAACCATCCATCTGCGAACTGCCGGATGGACGTTTATTCTGCACGATGCGTACCGGAGAAGGTCATGTGTGGTACAGCGTTTCCGATGACTGCGGAATAACCTGGCGTGAAACGGAAATGCTCCGCTATTGCGATGGTGGTGAGGGTATCGCTCATCCGCTGAGTCCTTGTCCCATGTACACCGTTTCGGAAAATGAGTACGTCCTGTTTGTTCACGGTCATGACGGATATTACGGAACGGATACCCCGCAGGTTTCCGGAAACTGGCGCAACCCCGTTCTCATGCTCAAAGGGGAGTTCCGGCCACACGCCCACCAGCCTGTCTGGTTTTCTCAACCGGTGGAATGGATGCGCAACGATGAAGGCGTTTCCCTTGCCCGTCTTGATTTGGCTATGTATTCCGATTTGACAATTGAGCATGGCGAACCCGTTTTCTGGTTTCCCGACCGTAAATTCTTCCTGTTCGGTCGCATTATACCGCGTTCGCTTCTGGCAACCATGAAAGTTCCCGAATACCGCGGATAAAAACTTGGTTTTCCAACACATAACGAGTGGATAGTTTTCTTCAATAAACGCAGAGTTTTCCGGCACAAATGAAAATAGGTCCTATAGGTCCTACAGGTCCTATTTTTTCATCCCGCCCGAGCAATCGCGAATATGCCCCTGCATTTTCCATTTCCCCATCCGCAGACCGATTGTTTTTTGTCTCTTTTACCGTCTTTTTGTTGTGGAAAATAATTGAAAAAGCCGTTTATTCAGTGTATATTACGGAAACTGAACCTTAAGTGAGTGAGATATGTTTTATCGCAAAATAACCGGTCGCCTACGTCTTTTCCTGACAGTTGCAATGATTTTGATTGCCCTGGCAGGGGTGTATTCTTTTCTGACCAGTTCTTTTTTATTTTGCAACTGTTACCTGCCGATTCTGTCCCGTTGTCTTGATGTCCGGATTACTGCGCGAAATGTCCGTTTCCTTCCCTTGGGTAAACAAAATTTACGCATAAAGGACTTGAAGATAGAAATCCCCGACAAACTGATCTATAATACGGCGCGTTTGAAAGCGCAGGTCAGTTTATGGCATTTGCTGCGCGGGCGTTTGGCGTTTGATAATGTGCAAACAACGGATTCCATGGTATTGATGTTCAAAATGCCGAGCGGGAGTGGTGGTTCACTGCCGGAAATCAATACAGATAATATCCGTATCGGCAAGGTTCGATTTTCTGATCTTTCTATTCGCTATGCGCCGGATCATTCACCGGTTTATTTCCGTTTGGATGTAGATTCCCTGCAATGCAATTCTCTGGCTTCGGACAGAGACAATATTTTAACGGTCCAGACGCGTTTGGCCTGGAAAACACCGGCAAGTGCCTCCATGCATTTCCCGGTAAACGGGACGGTTCATTTCCGGTTGGACAGAAATTTTTATCCTCAGTCGGTTTCGGGTCTTATCACTCTTGAGCACCCGGACGCGGATTTTCTGCACACGGATTTGTCACAGCTGAATTTGCGAGCGGAGTTTGAGGCTGCTCGCACGGAAAAAGGTATTATTCATTTAGACAAATTCAAGGTAGTCCAGCAGTCGGAAGGACGGGAAGAATTTTCCCTTACGGCAGACGGGGTTTACAACATAAATAATCAAACTGGCGGTTTTCAAATTGTTCTTGCTTCGGAGAATAGCAATCTGTATCTGCCGGAGGATATTTGCGGGACGTACTTTTCTCTGAAGAATCTGAGTTTGAATTGTCAGACGGAGTTTAAATTGAAAGGTACGCAGACGACATGTGTTTCGAGTTTGCGGGCAACAGCGGATTGTTTTGAGACGGGAAAAATCTGTCAATTGGAAAAGGTCCTTTTAACTTCGAATTTCAATGGCTGGTTTGATTTGCTTGAGAACTCTCTCAGTATTCGGGAATTATCCATGGATTTGCGTCAGAAAGACAAACAGCTGGCATCGGTTAATTCCAGCGGTATTTTCAATATGAAAAAAAATCCGGATGGTACCTGGAATGCCGGTACGACATCTTCGAGTATATCGGCGTATCTGTTCAGTGCGGATTTGAATTTGCTCTCTCCGTTTGTTCCCTTCCAGATCAACGATGGAAAAGTGGATATGGAGTACAAGTTTGTTATTGATCCGAAGAAGGAACAGATTCTCGGGACTGTCTATGCACACGGAATGGGAATCGATATTTCTTGCGATTCTTTTTCTTTGCCGCGTCAGAATGCTTCCCTGGAAACACGTTTTTACAGCCGCGGTTTGACCGATATCAAGGAATTGATTATTCCCTATTTCCGCATCAAGTCAAAATCCGGAAATAAGACGCCAATCCTTTTTCAGCTGAACGGCAGGTATCTGGTCCCTGAACAAACTGCCGTTCTGAATGGTTCTACGGAATTGCAGGTTGTTCCGCTTTTGTCACAGGTTCAGGAAGTGAATGTCCGGAAAGCCCTGAATAAACTTCAAAAATATTATCCCGACAATGAATTGAAATGGAATATAAATTCGCAACTGCGTTTGCATATTCCCAAAAAAATCCTTTATTTTACCGGAAATTCGTCTGTCAATCTGACTTTTCTCAAGGAAGCCGGCGTGAAAGATACGCTTGCTCAAACATTCTTGAACGGGGAAATCCAGTATCAGGGAAATACCCGTGATATCCGCCTGAAAAATTTTGAAATCCGTTTGCAGGATATCCTGGATTTCAATCTTTCCGCCAGAGCACAACTTCCCCATCCGCAGTGGAATGTTTCCCTGAACCTCAATATGTTTCGTCCCGCTTTGCTGCGCGGCTTGTTTTATATCTACGATCCCGAACTGTATTGTGTAAATCAGACTGTCCGGAAATTGGATTTTCAGAACATTGAACTGCATTCCGATGTGATTCTCAATACCCGTGATTTTGAAATTGCTTTCCAAAAGCTTTTTACCGCTGTCCATTACGGAAAGAAACGAAACGTTTCCTTTGAAATCACAAAGCCATTGTACGGAAGTATGCAGACTTGGCATTTCCGCCCGAGTACGGGTAAACTTTATTTCCATTCCTATCCGCTTTCCGCTAATAATGTATTTGTTTTTGATCATACCGGATTTTTGATGAGCGATGCGGATATCAACGGGTTTGCCGATTTCGATTTGAAAGATTTTCTGTGGGAAATGCAGTTTGACGTCCACTTTAACGTGGAAAAACTCGCTTTCGAAAAATCAAAAAAACGTTTCTATTTCGGGGATTGCGAAATCCACGGAAAAGGCCTTTTCAGCGGCCTCTTCTCGCAAATGAAATACTGGGATGCTTCTGCTCTTTGCCGGAATCCGGAGGGCAAAGAAGCGTCTTTCTGGCGTTCCAATGCCGTAATCCATTTTCGCGGCGAGCGCGCTGCTGAGTTCCATGTGGATTGCGATTTTATGAATGAACTTGCCTGGCATCAGTTCTTCCCCGGTTATACCGATAAAATACACTTGAAACATCTGAAATCCAGTGGCAAGTTTTATTTCGCGTTCAATCATATTTATGATGATATGCTTGCTGTCTGGGATCAGAAAATTGATGAACTCGAGTTCTATTCCCCCGAAAAATCAGATTTCAAACCCGATATCCTGCATGGTAAAATCCATTTGCATTTGCAGGATGATGAGTATGGTGTCCTCTATACCAAGGCGAAAGATTGTGTCGTTGAACTCAAAGACAGCAAGGAAAAAAGTGTTTTACACCTCTTTGTAGATGGCGCATGGGATCGAACTGCTGGAAAAGCCCGGTCCAATTGCATTATCCGATCAGATGCCTGGGATTTGCAGACTTTCCTTGTCGCAAGAAAAGGTTCCCGGGAATACGAAAAGAAGTATCTTCCGGAACTCTTCAATACCGATTATGCGGTTTGGACTCCGTTGTCTGTCTCTGCAAATCAAAACAAACCGTCATCGGTGCAGTCTGCACCATCTCCCGCGCAATCGGCAACTCTCCCTGCACAATCGGCAAATTACACCGCACAATCGGCAACTCCCAAAGACAAAGAATCACCGGCAAATCCAGATGACGGGGGAGGGGAAAACGGCCTTATTCCTCTGCCACAAAAGGAATTGCAATCTTTGGATTTCTTTGATCAGGAAACAAAAGTTCTTGTGCAGGCAAAGAACTGGAATTACGGCAATCTGCTGAAGATGAATTTTTCCGGCGAGGTCATTTCCGAAAACGATACCCTGAAAGCGAAAGAAATCCGTGCGACAATCAACGATGCCGATTTGCACATTGAACTCTTTGCCGATGTATCGAAAAAAGACGGATGGCCCATCCGCTGTTTGGTCGAAGCACATCAGCTCGATATCGCCCCCTTTGTACAAATCTTCGGAAATCAGGAGAATTCCGAAAATAAAAAAGTCACCGGTATCGTCAAAACTTTCCATCTTTCCGGAAAAACAAAGGGCCTTGCCATTGATAATCTGAATAAAAATCTGGAATTGAAAGTGTTGGCGGATGTTGAAAAACTTTCTTTCCCTACGGAAGACCAATCTAAATTTTCCTTCTTCAAAATTTCGCTGCTTCCTGTTTCCGTTGTTCTGCCGCTCGTTATCGATAAAATCCCGGCAAGCCAGAGTACGAAGAAAATGCTGAACCGGAATATGAGCGATGTGGTCGCTATCTTGAGAGGCGATAAAAATATGTATTTCGACCGCACTCAAATTGCAGTGCACTCTTCTGAAAAACAACATACGGACCTCGTTGTCGAAAAGTGTCTGCTGGACGGACCTCTGCTGAAAATCACTTCGGAACGCGCCACTCTGAATCCGTTCCTGAACCAGATGGATTTCAAATCGGTTACAAAATTCAGCGGCATCCTGATTCCTGTTCATCTCCATGGTACTCTCACGAAACCGGAAAGCGATGATAAGTACACCTACCAACATATCCTCCAGTATAATTTGCTGCCGCCCAGCGGATTAAACTGGAATTTTATGGATATGACTCCCTGGAAAAATGATGAATTATGAAAAAGAACAAGATAGAACTTTTTTTTCATTTTCTTCTTGAACTTTATGGAAATCCCGGCTGGTGGCCCTCTGATTCCGGGTCTCTCTGGGAAATCGCCGCAGGCGCTGTTTTAACTCAAAATACCGCTTGGAGCAATGTGGAAAAAGCTTTGAATGGACTGAAAGAAAATCATTTGGAAACCCCTGCAGATATTCTTGCTGCAGAACTCACTACCTTGCAGGAAATTATTCGCCCCGCCGGATTTTATCAGCAGAAAAGCTGTTACCTCAAAAATCTTGCCGGGTTTTATATCCGGAATGAGAAACGTCTCGCCGGTAACTGCGATTTTATGAGCCTGAGAAAAGAACTCCTCTCTGTGAAAGGTGTCGGGCGCGAAACTGCGGATGATATTCTCCTTTACGCTTTCCGTAAGCCCGTTTTCATTATTGATGCCTATACCCGACGTGTTGCACAGCGGCATTTGGATATGGACGGAACGATGCCTTATGACCGGCTGCAAAAAGCTTTTATGGATAATCTCTCCGGAAACGATGCGGAATTTTACGGCCTTTATCACGCTCTGATTGTTCACCACTGTAAAGTGTCCTGCCTGAAACGGGCTTGCGGTGAGAATTGCCACAAATTTTTGTGATATTATTCCGCTATAAGACCTATAAGTCCTATTTTTATCTGTGCATGGAAACTCCGGTGTTTTCCGATACCACATTCCATTTCGCCCAGAGCAATCACGCAAAACACCCGACATTTTCCACCCGTAGCCCCAACGGGGCGGCACGATAATAGCCAGGGGTAAG
>CALCCZ010000265.1 GCA_937900075.1 uncultured Lentisphaeria bacterium | reverse complement strand
ATCACCAAATTTATCAGAATTCAAGGTAACCACAACTCGGTAATCAACGCCATCCTCAAGACTCTTGATTTCATCGGCCAAATCCCAGGTACCGGGATTTTCTTCATTAATTTTCGTACCCGTATCCCAACCATCAGCGGTTTTCTTGAAGAAGGTTACCGTGAGGGATCCCGTCTCTGCCTGAATCCAGGAGGCACTCGATTTTGTTGTATCAAACCAGATAGTATCGGATTCATCTGCGAAGTGTCCAGCTCCTTTAGCACTGCTCAGCCAGCCGTTATTGACCTCGCTAAGCGTAGTGTATCCTTCACCGGGCTTGCCATTATCGGCATTATCGCTTTCTTCCAAGGCAAATCCGCGGAACGCTTTTGCAATATCACCTGACCCGATATTATATATCTTGTCACTTCCGTCTTTGGCATGTTTGATATTGAGAGTATCCTTTTGGTCAAACATATCACTGCTCAGTCCCAGTTTCGCATTCTTGCCAAGGGTAATCGCCAGCATATCTCCGTTCCCAATGTCGCCTGCGATAGACAGATTCGCATTGTCCGCAACCGTAATCTTGTCCTGTTTCACAGCATCACGCAGATCCAAACTGCCCTGAATGGCAAGTTCGGAATACTTGCCGAGACTGATGGTATCATTCCCTGTGGTACCGGTGAGAGAACCGATTTCCGCATGCGTATAGATACCTTTCTTGCTGTCGCCTGCGGCAGCTGTCAATTTCGTTAAACCGTTGACAGCACCGCTTGCAACAAACTTTGCCTGAGAGCCGATGGACAGCGTACCGTTATCCTTGGCTGTTCCTTTACCGAAATTGATCCCGTAAATCTTCAAATCAGAAAGTTTTCCGGTCTTCAACGTATCTTTTCCCGCAAGGAAATCTACTGTGCCTTCAATAGCTGCCGTCACACTGTTACCGAAACTGAATGTGTTGTTCGCATCTGTGGCAGTGATTCTCTCCACTATAAAGGTGTTTTTACCGGTAACCTTTACATTGCCCTGACTCTTGTCCTTGTAGTCTATGGTATTTGCTACGGAGATAGAGGAAATATCGGAAAGCTTCCCGGCTTCGAATGTAGCATTACTGCCAACTGTCAGTTTGATGGAGCCGGCATTATCGGCTGTCTCAATCGACTTTACAACACTGAAATGAGCAAACTTGCCGATCGTAATGGTATCCGCCATGGCAGACATCGAGATAGAACCGCCAACGGTCATTTCTGCCTGTGCCATACGATATAGAATTGTCGGATCCGCATTTTCACTCAAATCAAGATAATAGCTGCCACCATTGCCTAAAGTAATGGATTTCACGTTCAAAATATTGGCGTCGGATTTCTTTCCTTTGACAGTCATTTCCGCCTTTGCCGCAACGGAAATCGTATTTTTACCGCCGAACAGATTGATAGCTCCGGATTCCAGTTTTGTAAACGCATTCAGCTTGATGGTGTCGTTTTTTGTTGTACCACCGATTTTGAAGGTCTGACTTTCATCTTCTTCTTGCCTAATGAGGGACACAGTGGTAGTTCCCTGGATTTTGGCGGTGTCGGTACTGACTTTCTTGTATGCAGAACCCGCGGAAAGAGTCAGAGAAGAGATACCGCTGATATTTCCGTATGCAGTAAATTTACTGTTGGAACCAACTGTGATTTTTGTAGCGGCAGCCACGGACAGATCATCATTGTAAATCGCATAAATCAAGGTATCTGTTGCTTTATTGAAAGTCGGGTTCGCCTGCTGGAGGACCGGTTTCTCATATTCCTGACCGATAATGGTCAACTCGGTGAACTTGTCCAAAACAATGGAGGTTGAAGCATTGACGGACGGAGTGTAGATACCGTCTATCGTCATTTTGGTAAACTTCTGAGTTAGTTCCTTCGGCTTGGCAGTATCTAACACCACGGCTGTACCTTTGGCAAGCTTCAGATTGGTAATATTTTGGACGGCTTTCGTCTCCACAATACTGTTGCTGCCGACGGAGAAAGTGTTCTTTCCGGTTTTCAAATCAATATTGGCAAATTTCGCACCGGAAGTATAGATTGTCTCTCCATCCTCATTCTTCTGCGCATCCCACATGTTTTTCCCTAAAGTAATGGAATTGTTGCCTGTCTGCCCCGTCAACTTAGTCTGAATGTCAACAAAACTGTTATCCCCTACGGTAAATTTCTGGATCCCGTTCATGTCGGTATCCTCATCGGGATTTTTTATGGTTATCTTCGTATTCTTTCCCGCCGTGATAACATTCGATCCACCGGCATCCGGATTCTTCCGGAGCGCATTCAATTCAAGCACTGCATTGTCCTGAAGCGTGATCTTGGTCGTTCCTTCCGCTGTCTGCACATCATTTGCCTTGAAAGTTTTTCCTTTGCGTACGGTAAGTCCGGTAATGTCATTGAAGGTTCTGGTCTCCACTTCAACATTTTCCTGAATGTCCATTTTGCCCTTGACATATTGCGCCTTACCGGTACCGCTGAGAACCAGCTGTTTGATGCCGTTCTCTTCCTCCAGTTCCGCCTGAAATGCCAAATCTTCGCTCCAGACTTTGCCAGTCGACTCATAGAGATTCACTTCGCTTCCATTAACGGTGAAAACAGGGAAATTATCGGCATTCTTGAACAAAACAATCTCTTTGTCTCCAAGTCCGCTCTTCAAGAGCTTCTTGTCAACGGTAATGGAAAGAGGACTTTTTTCACTGATTATATTAACAAGTTTAGACGCATCGCCGAAAGAGGTTTCGCCTTCAGCGGGTACTTTGGTCACTATCAGATTGAGACTTGTAAAAAAGAATTTGTCGCCGCTCCAGTTGATCGTGACATTATCCGTTGCCGTAAAGTTGTCAAAACCTGCATTCTTGACTGTGACAGTCCCTGCCTCCGCTATAAAATTGGAAACTTCACCGCGGTAAAGATTAGCAACACCGTCTTTCATCGTAATATCGCTCGCCATTCCGCCATCAACCGTTATAGTGCCACCATTGACTACTGTCATCTTGGCTTTCCCGTCACTATGAACCGTCAGCACACCTCCGGCAAGAACGGTAATGTTTTCTGTCTTTCCAGTAGCGTAAACATCCAGCGTCTGGTATTTCTGTTTTTTGGTATCACTACCGATGGAAACTTTTTTGAGAACTGACACGCCCTCCAACAATTTACCATCCGCATATATACCGGTGGGATCTGTAACCGGCGGATCAGGGGTCGGATCGGGTTTCGGGTCGGGGGTCGGATCGGGTTTCGGGTCGGGGGTCGGATCGTCACCGCCGCCAGTACCAGAACTTGTAACGCCCAGAGAAAGATAATTTCCGACATAGGACAACCGGTAGTTTTTGTTATCAATTTTGACTTCATTATCGAGCATCAAAAATTCAGAAAACGCATGCCCATCACCAGCAATGACACTGATCTGGAATCCTTTTAAAAAGGCTGGATCCGTTAAAGTAGCCAGTCTGTAGGTACCCTCATTGAGATTGTCACCGACATTAACGGACCAGGTAATGCCAAACCCCTGAATTGCGTTCATACCGGTGATGATTTCAGGATGTGCCTCATCTTCATAGTTACTGAGGTCAAAAATGATATTTGTCCCGGGCTTTGCCGTAATAGTGCCACCATTATTTTTCAAATTTCCTGCAAGAGAAATAGTTCCACGCAAGTCCATGGTTCCAAAATTGACGATGGTATCGCTTTCAGTAGTGAAAGAGCAGTTTTCAAGAATAACCGTTCCCGTCGCATCGTTGTAAATGGCTCCTCCGTTTTGAGGCTCTTTGTTACCACTGAATGTTACATCGGATGCGGTAAACTTACCTCCAGCACTGACATACACAGCACCGCCTTCGTGCGCAGAGTTTTCGCTGAATACTACATTGGATGCGGTAAGGTTACCCGTAGAACTAATAAACACAGCACCGCCGTGCTCTGTAACAGGAGGTGTAAAAGTAAAAACAACATCGGAAATTTCTTCTTCTCCATTTACTACCATGCGTTCACTTCTTATATCCGTTGGCAATGACTGTTGAAGATCATTAGTCGGAACAGAGTCCATTTCGTTGGAACCGGAAGAAATTTCCGGAGTGTAGATGTCTTGAGCAGTAATCATTATAATTTTCCTTTCGCAGTTGGTTATCTTTTTCTGCACAACAATGAGCATATAATATACACCGGCACCTCAAAAATTGCAAGCAAATAGTAGGATTTTCTCTTTTTTTTATCACAGATGACCGTAATCACGCAGGGAAATTTTCCCATCCCCCGTTCCAATCCGTCCGCACAATCACGAAAAACTCCAGGCACGTTCCACCCGTAGCCCCAAAGGGGCGGCACGATAATAGCCAGGGGTGAAGCAGCCGAAGGCGGCGCAACCCCTGGAAATTTGCGGCGCATCTCCGTGCATCACGTTCGTCTGAGGTCATTCCCACATCCCGCTCGCACAATCACGAAAATTCCATAAAATTTTTATAAGACTTATAGGTCCTATTTTTTCTTACCCGGAAAACTCCCCGGCATTTTCCACCCCTCACTATCCACTATCCACTAATTTGCCGGCTGGAATGAAAAAAGCATAAAAAAATTCACTGACCATCTTATTTTTGGCAAAAATATGGGATATTTATGAAAAAATGTATTTGAAACGCAATAATTCCGTGATATGGTAATGAAGAATGAGGCAAATCAGCATAAAATGAAAGGAGCCATACGATGAGAACTTCTGTATTGGGAATGATTCTTGCAGGCGGTGAAGGAACCCGTCTGGCACCACTGACACATGAACGCGCAAAACCGGCAGTACCTTTCGGTGGGAAATACCGGATTATCGATTTTGTACTGAGCAATTTTGTAAACAGCGGAATTGACAGTATTTTCGTTCTGACCCAGTTCAAATCACAAAGTCTGATGGAACATATCATCAACGGCTGGAATATCTCCAGTTCGCCCGCACGCAACAGCTTTATTGTACCCGTTCCCGCCCAGATGTGGACGGAGGACCGTTCCTGGTATCGCGGTACAGCCGATGCCATCTATCAGAACGCTCATTTGATTGAAGACTTCCGCCCGGATCAGGTGGCAGTATTCGGCGGTGACCATATTTACCGCATGGATATCAGTCAAATGGTTGATTTTCACGTGGAAAAAGATGCCATTGCAACAGTTGCCGCCATTCCCGTTCCCCTGAAAGAAGGCAGTCAGTTCGGTATCATCGAAGTGGATTCCGAATGGCGGATTACCGGATTCCAGGAAAAACCTGCAAATCCGACCCCGATTCCCGGTCAACCCGATATGTGTCTGGCGTCCATGGGCAACTATGTTTTCAATGCGAATCATCTGCTTGCACTTTTGAGTGCCGACCATGACGATCCGAACAGTTCTCACGATTTCGGAAAAAACATCATTCCGTCCTTAGTGGAAACAAAAAAACTTTATGCCTACAATTTCTATTCCAACGTGATCCCGGGACAGGCTCCGGACGCCAAACCTTATTGGCGTGATGTCGGTACTCTGAAAGCCTATTTCGAGGCAAACATGGACCTGCGGAATACCGTGCCGCAGCTTGACCTGTACAATACAAAATGGCCGATTTACAACTATCATTTCAGCCTTCCCCCGGCAAAATTCGTACACAATGAAGAGGTTGACAAATATGGTCTGCCGCTGATCGGAAAAGCCATCAATTCCATCGTCTGCGACGGGTGTATCGTTTCCGGCGGAACTGTCACAAACTCTGTTCTTTTCAACGAGGTCATTGTACACAGCTACGCCACAATCCATAACTGCATTCTGCTCAATGATGTGGAAATCGGGGAACATTGCCGGATTCGTAACGCCATCATTGACAAACATAACCAGTTGCCCCCGGGCAGTATCATCGGCTATGACCGCGAAAATGATGAAAAACGTTATTTCGTTATGGATCTCGACCCCGATGAATACGGAAATCCGCAGTGGCTGACTGTCATCCCGAAGGATCGCCACTACCAGAAACTGGAATTACCCAAAAGCCTGGAAACAAAAAAATAAATGAATCAGGAAAAACTCTGGAGCGCGTTTGAGAAAATCGTCAAACAGAAACTCGCAAACGCGCCCGGCTGCCATGATTATGCCCATACCTTGCGTGTGCTGCATAATGCGGAGCTGCTCCTGGCAAGCGAACCCGTGGAGAATCCTTTCGCGGTTCGTACTGCCGCGCTCTTTCATGACTTCGCCCGACCGGAAGAATTGAACTCCAACGGAAAAACGGATCATGCCCGGTTGGGGGCGGAACTGGTTCTGCCCATTCTTCTTGAACTCGGATGCGATGTCCCGTTTGCGGAATTAGTCTCCGCTTGCATCCGGACACACCGCTACCGCAGTTCCGATGCACCCGCGACAAAGGAAGCGGAACTTGTTTACGATGCCGATAAACTGGACTCAACAGGCGCTTTCGGTGTTGCCAGAGCGTTCCATTTCGCGGGACGCATCGGCGCCTGTCTTGATAATTCCGCCACCGATGCCTTGCAATCCGAATCCTACAGCAAAAATGATTCCGCATACCGCGAATATTTAGTGAAATTGCGCTATCTCCCACAAAAAATGCTTACGGAAACCGGACGAAAAATAGCAGTGGAACGGACTAAATTCATGGAGTTTTTCTTCGATACTCTGAAACAGGAATCCGGAAACCCGGAATAAATTAGGGATAACAAACCCGATTTCATTAAAAACCATATAATACATCATCTTGAGGTTCCATCATGTCTGAAAACCATACTGTTGAAAATTTCCTGAAACGCCGCTTCGGCATCTTCCTCCACTGGGGAGTCTATGCGGAAATCGGCGGCTGCTATCACGGAGAAGAAATGCCCTACATTGGAGAATGGGCACAGATGTACTACAAAATTCCGAACGCGGAATACGAAAATATCGCACGCACTTTCAATCCCGTCCAATTCAACGCCCGCGAATGGGTGTCTCTCATGGCGGAGGCCGGCGCCAAATATATCGTCTATACCGCAAAACACCATGACGGTTTCGCTATGTACCATTCCCACTGCGATCCTTTCAACATCACGGACTTCACTCCGTTCCACCGTGACCCGCTGAAAGAACTGGCAGACGCCTGTGCCGAACACAACATGGGGCTCGGCATCTATTATTCCCAGAATCTGGACTGGCATCACCCTCATGCCAGAACACCGGATCCGGAACGAACTCGAAACGTCGGTGACATGCACTGGGGAAACGATTGGGACTTCCCCGATAAAAATAAAAATTTTGAACTCTTCTTCCGCGACAAGTGCATCCCACAACTCAAAGAACTCCTCACAGAGTACGGCCCCGTTTGCGAACTCTGGTTCGACTGCGCCATTGATATGACAAAAAACGAAAGCGCCGAACTCTACTCACTCGTTCATTCTCTCCAGCCGGATTGCGCCGTCAACAGCCGCCTCGGTCACGGTTATCAGGATTTCCTCAGCTTGGGCGATAACCAGAATATGCACGGAAAATCCCCTATCCCCGTAGAGTCGCCAATTACACTCAACGATACCTGGGGATTCAAATATCATGACAATAACTGGAAATCACCACGGCTCATCGCCGAACGACTCGCAGCTCTCGCCGACAGAAATGCCAATCTGCTCCTGAATATCGGACCACAACCGGATGGACGTTTTCCCGAAGGCGCAGTAAATGTTCTCCGTACCCTCGCACAATGGAACTCACTCCACCCGGATGTAATCGCCGGAACAGAGCCAAATCCATTCCCCGAAGATTTCCCCTGGGGCCCCTGCACAAAAAAAGATAATTGCCTGAATTTCTTCCTCACGGAACCCCGAAACATGATCGTCCTGCCCGGAGTCAACGGAAAAATCAAATCCGCATCCGTTCCTTTTTCCGAAAAACCATACCTGACTCTTTACCCAAAACAGGATGACTCGTCCCTCCTGCCGGTAATTCAGGTGGAATTCGAGTCCGCTCCCGTAATCGACTCTCAAAGAATCGTTTACGATACCCTGACCGAACTCTCCCCTTATTCCGCAAAAGTCACCGTTCTGAATCAGAACCAAACGCAAAATACAGAAAATATTTCCTACGTTGACCCCGCATCCGTAACACAGACCATTCAGAATACCATGTTCATCGACTGTGACGGCACCGCGGCATCCTGGCACAACCCGAACGAACGGTTGGAATGGAAAATCCGGATCACCGAACCCGGCACTTATGAAATCGAACTGATTACCACACAGGCAATTTATGACGCACCTTGGCAGGGAAACCGCACTGTCGAAGTCGTCTGGCAGGCAGATGACAATACCGAAAACATCATTCTGACGGCACTCATTGAAAAAACGGAAGATTTGTATTCCCCCTGTTATGCCAGCGCCAAATCCCACTTGGGCGTTCTCACGCTCTCACAGGGAAACGGCGTTCTTTCATGCCGGACAGTACAGGTCAAAATGGAACGCGAAACGCTCGGTATGCACTTGTCAAAAATACTGCTCAGAAAAAAATAACCTGTACAGATCGCGAAAAAAACATCTACGGTCACGACCTCATGCATAACATTTTGCATGAGGTCATTCCCCCATCTTGCTCGCACAATCACGAATACGCCCTATAATTTTCATAAGACCAATAAGTCCTATAGGTCCTATAGGTCCTATTTTTATTTCTCCCGGAAAACGCCCCCGCATTTTCCAAACAACCACTATCCCCTCCCCGCCCGCGCAATCACGAATAACATCCGCTATTCCCCACGCCACCATTCCACACCGTTCCGCACAATCACGCAAAACTCCAGACACGTTCCACCCGTAGCCCCAACGGGGCGGCACGATAATAGCCAGGGGTGGAGCAGCCGAAGGCGGCG
>CALCCZ010000264.1 GCA_937900075.1 uncultured Lentisphaeria bacterium | reverse complement strand
AAGGGTACAGAAATTTCATCGTTCCATATTCTCCTCTTGCGGTCGTGAACCGCAGGATTTTATCATGATTTCCGCGCGGTCCGCGGCCGCTTCAAATGCGGTCGTATCCGATTCTATTCTCGCATATTTTACCATATCCGCCGCAGAAAGAAAATCCCGTAGAAATGCACGGTCTGTCTTCGACAGCGAAGACGTGTCCGTTTTCAGTTCCGTCAGAAATTCCAGCGTCGTCTGATGTTCCGCCTTCAACAGAAAAACCTGCTCCAGGAAAGAACGGACCACCAGAGTCAAGTCGGAAATCGCATTTTCCGGTGTTATTGAGCCGCCCCGGATACGGGTTCGCAGCCCGGCTATAGCATCCAATGCAATTTCAAAGGATGTCTTTTCCGGAATTTGTGACTTCTTTTTGCGGAAGTACCGGAAAAGAAAGACAAGCAGAAGAATCACAACTGCAGCCGCTCCGAAGATCCAGCTGTACCATACAACCGGGTTTCTCTTCGGTTTAACATCGTCATGAATCTCGCCCGACTGGATAAGTGTCCCGTCCGACACCATGCTGTCATCCCCGTCTTCCGGAAAAACCGACTCAAATGGAGGGAGTTCTATTTTCTTCACGGATATCCCGCTGCTGCCTGCAAAAGCAATCTCAAATGTCCCCGGCGTTATTTTTCCTGTACGGTAGGTCTGCAATGACAGAGTACACGACTGACGGGTTTTTCCCCAGGCGTATTGAATCGTTTTGAAAACTGGCGGAGCCGTCACTTGCAGTCCCTCAACGGGTGAAAAGAGATGATTGCCCGGTTTCTGCGTCCAAGGCACATCGAACTCCATTTTCATGGTAAAAGGAGTGCAGATAACGGTTTTCCCGTCTTCGAAGCTGTAAGTCGGATCGGTAGCGAGGATGGCATCCGGATTCTCCTTTTTCAGGGAGTAATATTTCCACACGCAAACGCCAAAAGCACCTGCAAGCAGGATTACAACGGCAAGCACAATAAAGACAAGATTCCGGATGACACGGGAATATTTACCGGGAGAAACGGGTACAGGATTCAGCTCAGAGATATTCGTTTTCATAAGGATTTACCCCTGCGTACGCGTCTCCGGAAAAATCCCATAAGAGTTTTCGCGATATTATCTTCCGATGTACTCAAATCTATCAACTCCGTCTTTGCCTGACGGGCAAGCTCCTCAGTCTGCTCCGCAAGATATTTGGCTGCCAGGCCGAATACCGCGCAGTTGTGAAATCCGCCGGGAAATGTCAAAGTTTCACCGCTTTCCGCATCGCTGAGTTCCAAATCGGGAAGAACCGGCATGGTATGTTCCATCGGATCCGTCACACGCAACAGGACAACATCATGTTTCCTGCTAAGAAACTTCAGCGGATGCAAATAATCGGCAGGAAAAGCAAAATCGCTGATCAGAAAAATCACTGCACGCTTCTTCAGGGAAAGCGATAAGGACTGCAATGCCGGAACAATTGCCGTACCCTTCTTCTCAGGCTCGCATGCCAGCATCTCCCGTATGACACGCAAGGTATGCTGTTTCCCGGAACGCGGCGGTAAAAACAATTCGCAGCGTTCAGAAAAAAGGTAAAGTCCAACCTTATCGTGATTCCGGACGGCACTTAACGCCAACAATGCCGCCGTTTCCGCCATACGTTCCCGTTTGGCAGTCATTCCCGACCCCAAAGCGCAGGAACGCGAAACGTCCACAGCAAGAATAACAGTCATCTCGCGTTCTTCCGCATACTTTTTCACATACGGAGCATCTGCACGGGCGGTAACGTTCCAGTCAATATCGCGGACATCATCGCCGGGCACATACTCGCGGACATCGGTAAACTCAATCCCGCGTCCCTTGAACGCACTGCGATAGGCACCGCCGGTCAAATCGTCCACAATACGTTTCGTGGTAATTTCTATCTTCCGTACTTTAGCTAATAATTCACGGACATTCATGACAAAAATATCGAATCCTCTTTTTCACGGTTCAATACTAAATTTCCGGAACTACGGTGTCTTCAATTCCTGCAATATCCGGATAATCAGATCATCCGGTTTCAAATCTTCCGCTTCCGCCTCATAAGACAGCAGTATACGATGACGCAAAACATCCGGCGCCAGAGTTTTCACGTCCTCAGGAGTCACGTACGCACGACCATCCATAAATGCCAGCCCCTTCGATGCCAATGCTAAAGCGATACCGGCTCGGGGGGACGCACCCAGCTGAATCAAATTGGCAAAATTTTCCAGTTTGGCAGAACGCTGGCGGGTCGAAAGATCCGCTGCATGACCGGGCCGCGTTGCAGCAACTATATCCAGAATGTAATCCACTATCTTCTCGTCAATGTAAACCTTGTCCACCCATTGACGCGCCGAGGATATATCCTGAAGAGATGCTACCTGAATCGCACGCAGATCTGATTCCGGATGCGCCATACGGACAATCACCTGCCGTTCCGCATCACGGTTCGGATAGTCCACTTTCAATTTGAACATAAAACGGTCCACCTGCGCTTCCGGCAGCGGATACGTTCCTTCCTGCTCTATGGGATTCTGCGTCGCCATCACTAAAAATGGGGTCGGCATCTTCCGCGTCTCGCCCGCAATTGTCGCCTGACGCTCCTGCATACATTCCAACAATGCACTTTGAACCTTCGCCGGAGCACGGTTAATTTCATCCGCCAATACCAAATTCGCAAAAACAGGCCCTTCCTTTACCGTAAACGTACCGTCAATACGATTGTAAACCGTTGTTCCGACAACATCCGCAGGCAATAAATCAGGGGTAAATTGAATTCGGGAAAAAGTGCCGTCCAATGCTTGAGACAACGTCTTGATCATCAATGTCTTCGCCAAACCGGGAACCCCTTCCAGCAATACATGCCCGTCCGCAATCAGAGCAAGTATCAGCCGATGTACAAGATGGTCCTGACCGGAAAGTATACGGCTGACTTCTGTCCGCAGCCGACTGATAAAACCGGATGCAGCAACAATCTGCGCCTGTAATTCCTGAAGTTCTTCCGTTCTCATAAAAACCTCCTTCGGATTTTAGTTACCTTTTCACCCCTTAAATGTAATACTCAATTTCACGTTTGTCAAGCAGAAAAATCAATTTTCAAAACACAGATATCACACATTCCGTAATCTTTCAGTAGATAGTGGTTAGTGGTTAGCGGTTAGTTTTTTGGAAAACACAGTGTTAGCTTCCCGACTCAAATAAAAATAAGACCTATATGACCTGTAGGTCCTATTTTTTCCACCCCGCCTCACTCAATCGCGAAAATCATACGGTATTTTCCATACCGCATTCCACTCCGCCTTGCACAATCGCAAAAAACTCCGGCATTTTCCACCCATAGCCACAAAGGGGCGGCCCGATAGTAGCCAGGGGTGGAGACGCCGAAGGCGGCACAACCCCTGGTCAGGATAAAAAATACCTACAGAGCCCCAAAGGGGCGGCCCGAACCCTTCACGGGGGAAACCGCCTTGCGGTGCGTCTCCGCGCATAACGTTTGCGTTACGGTCATTCCCTCATCCCGCCTTGCACAATCACGCAAAACACCCGGAATGTTCCACCCCTCACTAACCACTATTCACTAACCACTATTCACTATTCTTGGCAGGAACATTGCAGCAGGCAAATCAGAACGGAAAAGGTGTTGTTCGCGGCATGAAGGTACATAGCGGGCAGAAGCGATTTTGATTTTATCGTAACATACTGCAATACAAATGCGAGAAGAGTCAGTGACAGAAAAGCTTGAAGATTAAAGTGAACTCCCCCGAACAAAAAGGAAGTCAATGTGCAGGCTGCCCAAACAGGCAGGACTTGTCCGAAACAACGAAACAAAATAAAACGGAAGGCAATTTCTTCCAGAAAAGGGGCTATTACGATGCAATGAATCCCTATCAGCAGTATTTTCCACCAGGGACCATTCTTCATTTCCAGTACAATATCCTGTTCCACCAAATTCCATTCCCAGTAATCGGCAGCGCACTGGGTAAGCCATCCCGTAAATACCATTCCCACAAGGGTGATGATGAACAGCCCCAGTATTGCTTTCTTTGAAAAAACATTCTGTTTCCGCAGCAATAAAAAATCGGCCAATTTTCTTTCCGGAAAATTCAACCGTACAGCCAGAACAATACACAAGAATGTCAATATCCCCGAGGAAAACTGGCAGATTAAATCCTCTGCATTCTCCGACAATTTCATACCCGAAGTTACAAGTTCGTACAAAAAGGAGACCAAATCAAGAGCAAACAAGGGAAGAAACAAATAAGATGCCAGTACTCCAACGATACTCCAGAAATAAAAACGTCTCCAGCTCTTTTTTTCATCTTTCTGAGGCAAGCAAGCTTCCGGCGGAAAACTGACATCGGCAGATTGCGGAAAAATTTCCTGTTCCCCTGCTTTCACTTCCCCTTCACAGGCGTTTTGATCCGCCGTCTCCGGAGAACAGCCGCAGGCAAAATCTTTAACGCAACCGGGAAGATCAGAGGGCATCCCCTGTGGCTCATTCTGCTTATTCTCACTCATTTGTACTGACTCCTTTTACGTTTGGCAAACATGGTACATGCTCTCCCTGTCACCGTCCCGTTACAGGTTCAGATGAATCGGCAACAATCGAACGCAGCGCATCCGGATCAATATTGCCGCCGGATACCACACACACGATATTCTTTCCTTCTGCATCAATTTTTCCATGGAGAACGGCCGCAACTGGCAAGGCTCCCGCACCCTCCGCAGTGATACGACAGTCCTTATAGAGAACTCGGATCGCGTTTTTGATTTCTTCTTCCGTGACGGTAACTACACCATCAACATACTTTTGGCAAATCTGAAACGTAATGTCACCCGGACAGGCAACCGCCGTACCATCGGCAATGGTGGAAACCTTATCTAATGCCGTGACTTTTCCTTTCTGCAGAGACAGCGCCATGGCATTGGACGCAACAGACTGTACTCCGATAACACGACACCGCGGATTCAGACTTTTGACCGCCAGAGCAACGCCGGAAATCAAACCTCCACCGCCAATAGGAACAAGAATCACATCCGCCTGCGGCAGCTGATGCATAATCTCCCATCCAACCGTTCCCTGACCGCAAATCACATCAAAATCATTGTAAGGCGGGACATAAACGGCTCCGGTCTCCCGAACAAATTTCTCACAGGCGGATTTCGCATCAGCGAAAGAGCCATCGACAAGAACAGCGCGTACATTCTTGTATGACTTAACGGCATCGATTTTTTTCCGGGGCGCAGATGCGGGAAGAAAAATAGTTGCCGGAATATTAAATTTGTCAGCAGCAAAACCAACACCTTGAGCATGATTTCCCGCAGAACAGGTTGCGACACCTTTCGCACGTTGAGAAACGGGAATTTTGCTTATCATAAAATAGGCACCCCGAATTTTGAATGACCCGATTTTCTGCTGTGTTTCCAACTTAAGATAAACACGATTCTTTTTTCCCAATTGAGGAACTTCCACTAAATCGGAAACCTCCGACACATTCTGCAACGTCTGAACCGCATTGAAAATCAAAGGCAAAGGATTTTCCATGAGCGTGGAAACCGACTCTGTTCCCGACAGGAACGGAACCATTGAAAAACTTCCCAACACCGCAAAAGCAAACAAAAACAACAGAAAACGTTTCACACTTCACCTCACAGTTGTACTGTCCGGATTAGACTCCTGATTTTTTTTGCCGGATCAAAGAAATCCATTTGACACACTACTGTAGCATCTTTCCGTATTTTTTCAATCTTGTTTCCTCCCGCAACTTAAAAAAACGTCTCAGGTAACCGCATTATCCAGCCGAACTATAGCTCCTATTTTTCCATACAGCCTCGCACAATCGCGAAAATCATCCGGCACTTTCCATCTCTCACTATCCACTATCCACTATCCACTAATCATAAACCGCCCCCGCGGGAGGGGCGGTCTATGAACATTTTCTCAATAAGCGGAGAAGTCTTTGAAACGGATTCCCAGTTCTTTCACATCTTCCATTTTGACCAGATTCAGAGTTTTGCGAGAGAGAGCAAAACCGATCCCCTTCAATTTGATAGGATATGTCACTACACCATCGCCAGTTCTGTCACACTGCCACTGCCACTGATTTTCACCGGGTGTATGGTTCTTTACCGGTGACAGGCCGGTCAGCGGGAACTGAACAAAATGCCAGCCGTCAAAATTGAGAGCCATTCTTTCCGGCCAGTCATAGACCTGACATCCATAACCGCCGGTCCCTGCGGACAACCAGATTTCGCCGTCGGCATCTTCGATTTCAAAGTAAAGTTTACCCCAGGAAGAATTGCCTTTCACCCAGACACCGAGGGTATTGGGTTTTCCTTCGAACACGGCGGGTGTCTTCATACGGATGAACCCGTATTCACGCATGAGTTCCGCGCACTCGCCTTCGGGTTTCAGCTTCACTTCTATGCAATCGCCCTTCACTTCATCCTTTACAGCAGAGAAATCAAATTTTCCGGGCTGCAAAGCCGTCATGAAAAGCTGGTCATGGGGAACGGTAACGCGTTTATCTTCTCCCTGAACCAACAGCCAGTCTTCCGCTTTATCCATGGCTGTTGCGACTTTGGCATTTTCCATTCCGGGATACTGCTCAAACGGATAGGTACGGGTCAATTCTGCGGAGGCGGATTTTATTTGGGCGGACGCCGTCAGATAGCAGGGTTCTTCGGAAATAACAAGTTCATTGGCCTTGAACTCATGCGTCTCTCCGTAGCAGCCTGTATAAATGACATTGGCACCGCCGAAATCCACTTTTGCTTTCAGTTCCCCGCGCACGGTCCAAGCCGCATAAACGAACTCTTTTCCACGCTGGAATTCCAGCAGATAAACGGTAGGAGAACCGATAGGAACCAGGCGCAAGGGTTTGACACAATCCAGCACCTGTGTCTGAACCGCGGTAGCTGCAAATACCGGATACGGCTGAAAAAGCGGCCAGCGCGAAAAGGCGCCATCTCCCCAAATCGTACTCTGATAACTGTTCGCCATTTCCGACAAACCGATGACAGGCAGGAGTTTGTAATTCCAGGCATACCCGACCAGAATGTCACGCACACGCATGGCAGCATGCTGACGGGAAGACTCAAAGTCTCTCCGGACACGGGATTTCCATTCGTAGCAGGCTTCCGGCTGCACGTTGGTATATCCGTAAATCTCGGCAAGTTTGCGCAGCATCCAGCTGGGATACGCCACGGAACGTTCCGGCGGGATTGTCATACCGACAGATTCCTCGCCCATATAGTCAATCATATCGGCGGGATAATGAGCACGGAAAAGACGTCCGAGACCGCCGATGGAATAACCGGTATTCCCGACAACAAGCTTGATATGCGGTGCATTTCTGCGCCATGCGGAGGCGATTTCCATCGCCCGGTCAGCTAAAGCCTTGTCGCGTTCCGCACAAGCCTCATCCACAAGCGTTTTTCCGCCGATCAGTTCCAAGGGGATGGGACCGCCGGCACTTTCATGGAATATCATTGCTGACGGAGTATGAGGATATTTGGTTATCAGACTCTTGATTTGCTCATCCAAATATTTCTGACGTTCCTCGGGAGTCTTTCCGCGGGGACTGAGACTGGAAAAATGTCCCAGAGTCAAACCGAACTCTTCCGCATCTTTTTCATCCGCATATCCGCCGGTAACGCGACGGACTCCCATCCGGCGCAGCAGATTGCCGATAACCTTCTTATCGGAAGGAGTGCCGTGTGCGCCGCTGAAATTCCACAGAAGATACGGTGACTCATAGCCGGCTTTCCGGGTATCGGGCGCCAGACAGACATAAGAGCCTTTGAAATCGACAAGGGAATCCTGCGAGGCGGCATCCCGTTTCAGGGTAACGGTAACATCGTAATACCCGTATGACTTGTTCTTGAAATCATGTTTGAAACTCGCCGTTTCACCGGCGGAACGGAAATCCGCTTTATCCAGCGCCTGCTCCACAATCTTCCCGTAAACATCTTTCACGACCCATTCCACGACACAATCTTCTCCGGTAAGCGATGTCAGTTCCGCAGTCATGCAGGGCTGCTCATCCGGATAGAATATATTGCCGGAATTGCCGTGTTTCACAAACATGGAGACCGGGGATTTTTCCAATTTGATTCCATGCACCACGACATTGGAGGGACGCAATGCGGGTTTCCCGTTGCGTGAAAGATAGTAGTTGTTCTTCTCATACAAACCGCCAAGGACTTCAAATTCCAGATAGGAACAATCCTTTTCCATGAACAGCAGATCCTGAATCTTGCCGATGGGAAAATGAAATCTCACTTGGAAACGGTTTTTGCCTATCCGTTTCACATTGGCAGGCAACGGATCTTTTGCTGTTCGCGGCAGTGTTACCGTCTCACTGGCAGCCGCCTCAGAGGACCGGCCGCCATTGTCTCTATAACGGGTCAGACGGACGGTTACATCTGTAGATTTCGACGGATCGTTTTTGCCAAGAGAGCAAATGACATCCGCAGCGATGTACTGTGCCGAGGGAATCCGTTTCAGATAGCAGTCCGGCATACCGTTGAACGGCGAACGGGAAAGATAGCCGTCGCATTCCAAATAGAAAGACCCTAAATTTTCCTTGCATACACCGGTATCAAATCCCTTGACGGGATCGAGTTCCAGTGTCTGACTCATGGCATCAATAGACGGCTCATTCAGCGTTTTGAACTCCGATCGCAAGGGTGCGTATGCCGTCACATTCTTCAGTTTACCATTCAACGGCACATTGACGATAAAGTTGCCGTCTATCCACAACTGACACTCTTTACCTGTCTGAATCACGGAAAACGTCCAGGCGTGTTCGGAGGCTTTTTCAAATCCGCCGGCAAAATAACGTCCCAGCATCTCGCGCTTCTGCCCCTCGGTAAAACGATACTGCAACTGCGGCACAGTTCGGTAGTGAACGTTAATGCCGGGCCCGCTCAAATTCATGGCTGCATCCGGCAGAATGAGGGAAACATTCTGAGGTGTTTTCTTTTTTACCAATTTTCCGTCCACTACGGAGGAAACTTCAACGATTTTCTTCTCATTCGTCTGCTGTGCTTCCGCCGTCAGAGAATACACCGCAGGTTTTTCCGTTCCATCATTGAATTTCAGAACAATTTTTCCCGGATAACCGACCTTCCTGATGGAAAATTTACAGTTGCTTTTCTCATTGAGCGGAGTCCAGACCAGCGCCTGCTCCTTCGCGTCAAATGAATACGGCTCTTTCACGCGGGGAGTCGGCACGGGAGCATCGCGGTAAATTTTGAGATCGTCAAACGCAACGGGCATTTTGCTGCCGAAATTCAGACCGACTAACACATAATCTTCCGGAATGAAAGCACGGGCTTCCAACTGGGGAACATCCCGGGTTACCGTCGCTTCCAAAAATCCGCGGTTCGCCGTAATCCGGAACTGATACCACTGTTCATATCCGTCAAAAAACGGCTTCAAATCCATCATATTGGTCCGGAGATTCATGGTTCCCAGAACAGACTTCCCGAACGCGCCATTGAACGAGCAGCCGGTACTGCTGATATTGAAATCGACTTTCTTCCATTCTTTTTTCGGAGCATCCGGACGCGGCGCAAAAAAGAGATTGACCGTATAAGCCTTGTTCAAATCCCCGCCCTCGGGACGCACCTGAAATGTAAAAGTGAAATTTCCGGTCCGGTCCTTTTCAGAAATCAGCAGCGGATTTTTGAAAGCAGTCAGATACTTGCCGTCCTTGGGATGAATGGCAAGCCGCTTCAAGCTGCCAGGCTCTTCGGAAACAAATACGCCCTCAAAAAAATTGGAACCTTCGTTGAAATTGCCCGCACGATAACCATAATGGTCAAAGTCCTCCTGAAAGATCAAATCTCCCGCTTCGATCGGGGAAAGAAGCGCTGTACCTGCCAGACAGCAAATTGTCAGCAGACTTTTTTCTCTGTTCATAACGTGTTCCTTTCTCATCATTATTTTCAAAAAACATCTTTGCTTACACAAAAATCTACACTCCATAATGTTTTATACAAATCCATTTTGGAAAATCTTACACTTTTTTGTCGCCACAGCTTATCTTTTTCAGAAAAAAAAGTTGTTTTTTTTTGGTAACATCCGTTTTCATTTTCCGAAAATGCGGGTATAGTACTGTATATTTTCGGAAACGTGGAGCTAACCACTCCGCAGAAAGATAAAATAAGAACAAAAAAAGAGCTGAATATATATCACAAAATCCGATATCAGAAAGCGTTTTTTTACTTATGCGAACGAAACAGGAACTGAAAAATACCGTCGCGCAAGCTATCGACAACAATGCCGACCGCATTACCGCGATAGCCGATGACATCTGGAAACATCCGGAATCCGGATTCCGCGAGTTCCGGACCGCCGGAATTGCGGCAAACCTTTTACGGGAACTTGGGCTTTCCGTACAGGAAGGAATTGCTTATACGGGAATGCGCGCCGATCTGACATCCGGAAAACCGGGTCCGAAACTGGCACTGCTTGGGGAAATGGACGCTCTCATCATACCGACAGCAGCGGAATGCGATAAAACAACCGGAGCCTTCCACGGGTGCGGACATCATACGCACATTGCCTCCCTGTTGGGTGCGGCAATCGGACTCTGCCTCGCAAAGGCACAAAACGATTTCTCCGGAACGGTCGCTTTTATGCCCTGTCCCGCGGAAGAATGTATTGAACTGGAATACCGGCTTGATTTGATGAAACAGGGTAAAATCGGCGCGCTCGGCGGAAAAGCCGCTATGATCCGGGCAGGTGCATTTGATGATATCGACATTGGTGCCATGATTCACATCGGCGGAGCCTATACCGCCATGGACAGCAATGCGTTTGTGAAAAAACTCGTCCGTTTCATCGGAAAAAGTTCCCATGCCGCCATTCCCCACGGCGGGATTAATGCGCTCAGTGCTGCAAACGTGGCACTGCACGCGCTGGCACTGATGCGCGAAACAACTTCCGGAATCGACCCCAAATCACGTATTCACGGGACAATTACCAAAGGCGGCGATTCCATTAACGTTATTCCGGATGATGTCCGTCTGGCTTACCAGCTCCGTGCCTCCTCTGTAGAACAGCTCCGTGCTATCAGCCGGATTTTTGACAACGCCATGAACGGAGGCGCATTGTCCGTAGGCGCGAAAGCGGAAATCCAGACAATACCAGGCTACTGGGCGATGTACAATGACCGTGATTTGTACCAGCTGTACCGGAAAATCGCGGGCGAACTGAATCCGGACAGAAAAATTGAAGATTTCATCAGTCCCGAACCCGGCAGTACCGATATGGGCGATGTATCCGCCATTATGCCCGCACTGCACGCCTTTGCACCGGGTCAGAATGGTCCCGGTCACAGCCCCGATTTCAGTATTCACGACTTGCGGACAGCTTGCGTGAATATGTCCAAAATTCTTGCGTTTCTCGCGATTGAACTGCTGTACGGCGATGCCGAAGCGGGCAAAAAGTTAGCGGACCGCAAAAAGAACTGTATGAGTATCCCCGGTTATATTAAAGCCGTTGATTCTATGAAGGAGTAACCCCAAATGCCAATGCTCAAAGACCTTACCGATTATTTAGACAATTTGCTGGACCTGAACAAATTTTCCGCTGACTGTTCCAATAATGGACTTCAGGTTCAGGGAAATTTCCTCGTAAAAAAAGCCGTCTTCGCCGTGGATGCCTGCGAAGCCGTTTTTACCAGAGCCGCGGGAATGCATGCCGATTTTGTCTTTACCCATCACGGACTCAGCTGGAATAGTGGTATTAAACGCATCACAAACACGGTCGGACGACGGATTTTCGTGCTGATGAAAAACGATATCAGCCTATACGCAGCACATCTCCCCCTCGATGCCAATGATATATTCGGTCACAATGCCCTGCTTGCCGATATGATCGATTTACGCGACCGCGAACCATTCGGCACCTATCATGGAATGAAAATCGGAGTTCAAGGACAGCTCCCCCAACCGATGACACTGGCAAAAATTGCGGAAAAATATGAAGCTGCCCTGCCCTCACAAGGCGAGTTCAGGGGAATTGGAAATTTTGGGGGAAAAGTCAACAGAGTCGCCATTGTTTCCGGCGGCGGTTGCTGGCAGGACGTCTTTGATGAGATGACTCAGGATAATGTGGAGGCGTATATCACCGGCGAAATCAATCATGAATGCTGGCATACCGCACTCGAAAACGGCATCCCCGTCCTGGCTTTGGGACACTACAGAAGCGAAACGCCCGGAGTTATCGCAATCATGAACTCAGTGAAGGAACATTTCCAGATAGAAACGGAGTTTATTGATATTCCTACCGGGATGTAACCCGCAGAACGGATATGGAACATTTTTCACTGCACCGCACCAGTGAAAAAGACAGAATACAGGAGGCAAGAGTTATGAAAAAGATTTTTATGAGCAGTTTGCTTGCGATGACTTTAATGTTTTCCTTGCAGGCTGCGGACCAGAAAGCAGCAAAAAAAATACGGGTACCGGTAACAACAGTTGACGAAGCAGGCGATTTTCAGACTCGGCACTATCCCGGCAAGGTCGTCGCGATTGCACAAGTGAACATTATTTCCCGTGTGGAAGGGGAAATTCTGAAAGTCGGCTTTGAAAATGGTACTTTAGTTCAAAAAGGTCAGATTCTTTTCGAGTTGGACGATGTGAAATATCGGGCGGCAGTAAAAAATGTGGAAGCGAAAATAGCCGAATACAAAGCCCGTATCCTTTACGCGTCCAGCAAATATGAACGCGATAAAAAACTCTCCTCCGCCAATGCAGTCAGCCGCGATGATATGGAAAATTCCCTGAGTGCACTTCAGGCATATCAGGCTGCACTGGAAGCCGCAAATGCCGATTTGGTCGCAGCTCAAAACGATTTGGCTCATACAAAAATAACTGCCCCGATAAGCGGGAAAATCGGTACTACAAACTTCACTGTCGGAAACTATGTGACTACCGCCTCCGGCCCCATGGTTTCCCTGATTCAGGCAAATCCGATCCGGATCCGTTTTTCCATCAGTAACCGGGATTTACTGGAAATGTTCGGCGGCAAGTCAAGAGGCATTGAACAGGATGGTAAGATTACGGTATTGCTGTCCACGGGCAAAGAATACGGGGAAACCGGCATTATCGAGTATGTGGAAAATGCTGCGAATGAAAACACGGACACCATACAGGTTTATGCAAAATTTCAGAATGCGGACAGTATCCTGCGTCCGCTGAGTACTGTGGAAGTCATACTGAGCAATAAATCCGGCGTAATGCGTCCCGCAATTCCCCATACGGCAATATTGCAGGATATCAAAGGTTCGTTCGTATGGATCATCGATAATTCCGGAAAAGCCGAAAAACGGTACATCAAACGCGGTCTGGCAACAGAGGACAAACAACTGATACTCGACGGATTGCAAAAGGGTGACCGGATTGTGGCAGACGGACCGCACAGAGTACGCCAGGGCGATACCATTGAAGCTGAGCAAATGGAAACTGATTCCGGGAAATGAGTTGCGAATATGTTTTCATCGTTCTTCATTGATCATCCACGGTTCGCTTTCGTCCTGAGTATCGTACTTTCCCTTTGCGGAATCATCTGCTATTACCGGCTGCCCGTAGAAGAATATCCGGAACTTGCACCGCCGACCGTACGGGTGTATGCAAAGTATCCCGGAGCAAGTGCCGCGGTAATCGCGGAAACCGTGGCAATTCCGCTGGAAGACGAAATCAACGGCGTGGAAGACATCCAGTACTACTCGTCCACATGCAACAACAACGGCTCGTATTCCTGCATGGTAACGTTCAAAACGGGTACCGACTCCAATATGGACATGGTGAATCTCCAGAATGCAGTCAAACGCGCAGAACGGAAACTGCCATCGGAAGTAGTGCGTGAAAATGTATCCGTCAGAAAAAGGAACTCTGACCTGCTGGCGATGTATTCTTTTACAACCGACGGCAGGAATATGAACCTTCGCGAATTAGGCGACTATGTGGAAAACAACATCAAAGAGGCGGTCATGCGCCTGGATGGCGTTTCCGAAGCAGAAATCATGTCCTCCCAGACATACGCTATGAGAATCTGGCTGAATCCCGTAAAAATGTCCGGCCTTGGCATCAGCATTTCCGATATCTCTAATGCCATTGAAGAACAGAACATTCAGGCGGCTGCGGGTACTGTCGGCTCGGAATACAGCAATAAGTATCTGTACTATAAACTGAACGTTCAGGGCCGTCTGAAAACGGTGGAAGAGTTCGAAAATATCGTAATCCGTTCGGATATGGAAACCGGCGGCATGGTCCACCTGAAGGATGTTGCGGAAGTGGAAATCGGGTCGAAAACATACAGTTATCGGGCGATTTTCAACGGAGTTCAATCCATCGACTTCGGAATATACAAGACCTCGGAGGCGAACGCTTTGCAGACGGTAAACAATGTAAAAGCGGAACTGGAAAGCTGGATGCAGCGGCTGCCGGAGGGTGTCACTTGCGAAATTGCCAATGACGCCACCGCGTTTACTCAGGTATTCATGAATGAAATCCGGAAAACTCTGATTATCGCACTGATATTGGTCGTATTGATTACCTATCTGTTTCTGCAGGACTGGCGGGCAACACTTGTACCCGCCATTGCCATTCCTATTTCCATGTTAGGCGCATTCATATTCCTGTATGCGTTCAACTTTACCATCAACATTCTTACCATGTTCGGGTTGATACTGGTAATCGGGTCATTGGTCGATGATGCTATTGTCGTAGTGGAAAATACCCAGGCATTGATGGCGCGTGAAAAACTGTCATCGGTGGAAGCCGCAAAAAAAAGCATGAAACAGATCACCGGAGCAATTATTGCCACAACTCTGGTCACCATCGCCTGCTATCTGCCGCTGGCTTTCTACGGCGGCATGGTGGGAAATATGTACCTCCAGTTCGCATTCACAATGTGCGTCGCTCTCTGTATATCCACCTTCGTCGCTATGACTCTCAGCCCCGTACTCTGTTCCCTGCTCCTGCGCCCGCCCGCTGAAAAACCCTCCATCTGGTTCCTGCCTTTCAATTTCGTGTTGGACAATACCCGGAAAATCTATCTGTTTTCTGTAGGACTGTTAGTCAGACGCGCCATCCTCACCCTGCTCATCTTGGCGGGCGTCGGATATGGTATATGGTACTTGCGTCAGCATGTTCCGGAAACTTTCCTGCCGGATGAAGACAAGGGAACCATTATGATGGATATTGAACTCGCACAGGGCGCAAGTCTGGAAAGAACCAATGAAGTCTGTGACCGGGTTTATGAAAAAATCAAGGATATCCCGGGCATCAGCGGAATATTCCTGATCTCCGGTTGGGGGCCGATGAGCGGCGCAGGAGAACACTGTGCCCAGGGTGTCATACGTCTGGACCACTGGGATAAACGTAAAACCCCAGAAACTCAAATCAACGCTATCATTGACGAAATCCAGAAACGGACATCGGATATCCTCAACGCCAATGTCACATGTTTCACTACCCCCGCTCTCCGCGGACTCGGTCGCCTCGGCGGCGTAGGGTTTCACCTCTGCACAATCGGCGCCGTAACGCCAAGTGAACTCGCCGATAATGCGGATATCCTGGCTCGCCAGCTTTCCGATCTGCCGGAAACCAAACGGGTAAAATCCGGATTCAATGCCAATACTCCGCAACTGTTTCTGGAACTCGACCGCGAAAAAGCCGAAGCGTTCGGGCTTTCCGCAGGTACAATATTCCGGACCCTCCAGAACAAACTGGCTTCCTTCCATGTGAATGATTTCAATATGAAAGGCGGTGCATACGAAGTTCTCGTCCAGTCACACGCAAACTACCGTTCCAGCATCAACGATATCATGGATATTCATTTCCCCGGAAAAGACGGTGAAATGATCCCCATGACCGCAATCGGAAAAGTCACCTACTCCGTGGGACCGCGTGAAATCACAAGATTCAACAAAATGCAGTGCGCCAATATGAACGCCCAGGTCGCCAATAAAGTTGCACCGCTGGATCTCATAAAAATCATTGAAAAAATGAAGCTGCCCGAAAACTATCATGTGGAATGGAGCGCTATGAGCTTCCAGGAAAAACAAAATCAGGGCCAAATCATCACTCTGATGGCTTTGGCTCTCCTTTTCGCTTACCTCTTCCTCGTCGCTCAATACGAATCCTGGATGATTCCTATCCCCGTCATGCTCTCCGTCTGCTTTGCTCTCTGCGGCGCAATCGGCGGCCTCTATATCATGAAACGTTCCCTCGATATCTATTCCCAGTTAGGTATGGTAATGCTGATCGGCCTCGCTGCTAAAAACGCCATCCTCATGGTGGAGTTCTCCAAACAGGAACGCGAAAAAGGCGTTGACATCACTCATGCAGCGCTCAATGGCGCAAATCTCAGATTCCGCGCCGTGCTGATGACGGCATGGAGTTTCCTCTTCGGCGTCCTGCCGCTGGTCATCGCAAAGGGCGCCGGCGCTCAAGCTCAGAAATCCATCGGTATCACAACTTTCTCCGGAATGCTTGCAGCTACTTTGATCGGTATCGTTTTCACTCCTGCCCTCTACGCAGCCGCACAACGATTCCGCGAATGGATGAAAAACGCCTTCAGAAAAAAAAGAGTCCGGCAGGAATAACCTGACAACCGGACTTCTATTCAAGGAGTAATACAAATGTCGAAAAAAAGTTTGAACACAGCTGCCGGCAGAAAACTTTTCAAACAACTGCAGGTCCCGGAACAGATCCCCGTAAAATTCACTTACGACGGCAGGGAATATCGGGGATTCGGCAGATTTCCCGTACTGGAACGGAAAACAACTTCCACAAGCTGCGTTCTGCGTTTTCAAATTGACGAGAACATGGAAGCCGAACTCGATGCCGCTTTCTGTCCCGAGTTCGGTGAGGTTGAACACAAAATCTGGTTCCGCAATACGGGAACCGGTCCGACGAAATGCCTGACCGCACTGTACGCTTATACGGACAATATCCACGGAAAAGCCCCCATGCTCCGCGGCTGTCTCGGCGATCACGACAACTACTATTCGCAGTATTGCCGCGACTTGTCCAAAGAGAAAGAGATCTTCTTCTCCAGCACCTGG
>CALCCZ010000263.1 GCA_937900075.1 uncultured Lentisphaeria bacterium | reverse complement strand
AATTTCGTTTGGGTCAAGTCCTTCTGCAGAGTTTAAAACATAATTCCATTCTTTTTTATTGCTATCTTTTCTTTTTCCTACCAAATACATAGTAGCACCTATCATATCTTTTCTTGCTGCACTTATAATAGCGTTTTGCTCTGCATGTACACTTCTACATGCATCATATCCACCATGATGAAGATCTGGATATATTTTCTTTTTAGTACATTCTTCTAAATCTATGCAATTCACTCTACCTCTAGGTGCACCTGCATATCCTGTTGATATTACTTCATCATTTTTAACAATAACCGCACCGACAATGGGATTTGGACTGGTCATTCCAAAAGCGTTTTTTGCGAGACGGATTGCTCTTCGCATGTAATCTTGATCTGAACGTTTCATTGACTTTGTACAATTTGCTAAACTTCGTAAAAGAAAACTTCCTTTATTCGAAAATCAATGCCATTGCATAATTTTCGGGTGAAAATTCCTGAAGATCATCGGGTGATTCCCCTAAACCGACATATAGAATTGGCAAATGAAACTCTTGTTGCACTGCACATGCTGCACCGCCACGTCCGGAACCATCTAATTTTGTCAGGATCAAAGCGGAAGCACCACAAACAGACAAAAATTCTCGCGCCTGAGATAAAGCATTCGTGCCCAAACTGGCATCTACGGTCATAATCGTCTCATGAGGAGCATCAGGGAACTGTTTTGCAATGATTCTCCGCATTTTTGCAAGTTCATCCATTAGATTCTTGCGATTTTGTTGTCTGCCGGCTGTATCAATAATGAGAAAATCTGCTTTTTTGGCTAAAGCCGATTGCACTGCATCAAACGCAACAGCAGCAGGATCTGAACCCGGGTTGGCGGCTATAACTGACGCCCCAACCTTTTCGCCCCATAATTTAAGTTGTTCTACAGCAGCAGCACGAAATGTATCACAGGCTGCCAGCATTACCTTTTTCCCCTCACCTACCAGTTTATAGGCAAGTTTCCCTATGCTGGTGGTTTTACCACTACCATTAACGCCGACAAACAGAATAACCGTCAAACCATCCGGATTTATATTCAGTTTCCTGTTATCAGTTTTAAGAATGGCTGTAATGCTGGCTGCTGTACACTTGCGTATGTCATCCGTTCCATTCAATTTTCCGAGAGCATACTGTTCACGTAAATCAGCAACCACCTGCTTGGATGCCTGTATTCCCAAATCGGCACTTATTAATGCCTTCTCTATAGTGTCAAAAGCGGAATCATCCCACTTCTTGACCTCTGTAAAAAGACTGCCAACAGTACGTTTGATCGCTACAGCAGTCTTTTGTAAACCGTTTTTGAATTTTTCAAAAATTGACATAGATATCAATCCTTTTGCTTCTCGACATCAGACTGCCTTTTTTTCGTTTTTTCCATATCAGGATAAAGTTTTATTTTGATAGCATTCAAGAGTCCATTGATAAACATTCCGGAATTCTGATCACTGAAATCTTTGGCTATTTCAATGGCTTCATCAATACAAACAGCAACAGGAATATCAGGACAGTATTTCAGTTCATAAATAGCCACACGCATGATATTCCGATCCACAACAGACATCCGGTTTAAATTCCACTGCGATGAAACACCTTGCATGAGGTCATCAATTTCTGATAAATTCTGTTGAACACCGTAAATCAGCTTCAATGCATAGTTTTGCGCACGCTGAAATGTTCTTTTAACGGTAAAAGCACCAGATTCTTCCGCTTGTTCCCAAAAACTTTCTAAAGTTTCCTGTTTCTCTGATTCATTTGCTATATCGCATTGAAAAAGATACTGCATTGCAAGTTCGCGCCCCATGCGCTTGAAATTCAAAATTTGCTTGTAACCTTTATCCGGCAACTTTTGTATTTCTTCACCTGGTTCCAAATCATTTTCCAACATATCTCGAGACTGCATTTTATACTCACTCGTTCCAAGAAAGATTCCGGTTAAGATTTGCCATTTCAATAGCAGCAAGCATTACATCTGCTCCACGATTTCCAGCCTTGGTACCACTTCGCTCAATCGCCTGTTCAATATTCTCTGTCGTAAGCAAACCATAAATAACCGGCACCCCTGTATCAATACCAATTTGAGCAATTGATTTAGACACCTGGGCATTAATTTGAGCAGCATGCGTTGTGGCCCCTTGAATCACAACTCCAAGCGCAACGATGGCATCAAATTTTCCACTTTTAGCCATTTTAGAACACACGAACGGCAATTCATAGGACCCCGGAACCCATACAGCGTTCAAATTATCAACGTCTCCATCATGACGTACGAAAACGTCAATTGCCCCTTGCAGAAGTTTTTCTACAAAAAAAGAATTGAACCGGGAGCAAACGATCCCTATTTTGAGACCGGAAGCAACCAGTTTACCTTCCGTAACATTAATAACGTTTTTTTCCATAAAAGTATTCCTTTCTTTCAGTTCAGAGTATATGTTATAAATGGAGCAAGTGCCCCATTCTGTTTTTTTTCGTTTCTAAATATTTACGATCGTGACACTGAGGAACAATTTCACAGGGAACTCGTTCAAGAATTTCAAGTCCATAACCGCGTAAACCCGAAAGTTTTTTGGGATTGTTTGTAATCAGTCGAACACTTTTAACACCGAGATCACAAAGAATTTGAGCTCCTATTCCGTATTCGCGCAAATCAGCGGGGAATCCTAACCGGATATTGGCATCAATGGTGTCGAGATTATCTTCCTCTTGAAGCTTATAAGCCCTAATCTTATTTGCCAGTCCAATGCCACGACCTTCCTGTCTTAAATAAACAACAACCCCTCGCCCTTCTTTGGCGATCATTTTCATGGCTGTATGCAGTTGCTCCCCGCAATCACAACGCTGAGAACCGAAAACATCTCCTGTTAGACATTCGCTGTGAACACGGGTGAGAACAGAGTTCCCGTCTTCAATTTCTCCGTATGTCAGGGCAAGATGCACTTGATTGTCTATTTTAGACTCGTATAAATGAAGCAAGAAATCACCATACTCGGTCGGCAGATGAACTGATTCAACTTTTTCAATCAACTTTTCTGTCCTTCTCCGAAATTCCACAATATCGGCAATGGTACAAAGCTTGAGACCAAAACGTTGTTTAAATTTAATCAAATCATCCAAACGGGCCATGTGTCCATCATCATTGGTAATTTCGCAGATGACTCCGGCTGGCGTCAGACCTGCCAGTCTTGCCAAATCCACGGCTGCTTCCGTATGTCCAGTTCTTTGCAACACACCGCCAGGACGAGCCGCCAAGGGGAAAACATGGCCCGGCGTTCCGAAATCGGAATGCTTTGCATTGGAACGGTTCAATGTCATGATCGTATTACAACGATCAAATGCACTGATACCAGTGGAACCGGACAAGGCATCAATGCTGTCTGTAAATGCCGTCTTGAAATGGTCGGTGGAGGGAGCTCGTAAAATTCCAAGCTGTTTGGCTTTCTCTTCTGTAATAGGAGCACAAACCAAACCGCGTGCATGAGTAATCATAAAGTTGATAGCTTCAGGGGTAACCCGGTCAGCTGCACAGAATAAATCGCCCTCGTTCTCGCGATTCTCATCATCGGTAATAATAATTAGTTTCCCTGCCTGTACGTCCCGCAAAACACTCTCTACTGAGTCAAACATTGAATTTTCCATTAAAAAACCTCATAATTTCTTGTCTCAGAACAGTGGCAATCAAACGCATCACCAAATTTTCAAACAGAGAAATAACAAAACACACAAATTCTCTTTCATCCGGACTATACCGTCGGTTGTGGAATCGCACCACATCAGCTTCCAGATTTCTAAATCGGAAGGTCGCGGACTATACCGCCGGTCTGGAATCAGCTAAACGCCACACCATGCCCTGAAAACTGCTATGCATAATATAACATGCGAAACGCCGCCTTACAAGTTGAAACTCCCTTTTTTTAGTGTTTTTTTCATGTTGTGAATTGTAAAACTAAACGCACAGGGCAAAAAAAGAATCGGAACATTTTTTGTAAGATAACAGTGTACTTTTTTGCATGAATTACTTCTTACCGTTACTTGACATATATTGTCCTATGTGCTATATTAGTCAGAGTGGATTATCACTGCTGATGCGTCACATTAGTGAAATTTCCGCGAAAAAAAACACTAAATCCAATTTATAGGGTCATTTTGTTATGGTTGATAAATCAGATGTAAATCGTAATACCCCAGAACTTTCTGTTGTGATTCCCGTTTTTAATGAAGAAGACAATTTACCTGAATTGTTCAAACGGACCATTGCCGCCTGCGATGCACTGCAAACCTCCTATGAAATCATCACCGTTGATGACGGCAGTTCAGATACATCTGTGGAACTAATCAGAAAAGCAATAAAGGAGAATCCCGGGAAAGTTACCGGGGTTATTCTTTCCACAAATTTCGGACAACATGCAGCAGTCATGGCAGGTCTTGAAATCTCTCGCGGAAAATACGTAGTGACGATGGATGCAGACCTCCAAAATCCCCCGGAAGAAATTGGTAAATTATTGCACTGCTTGCGCAATGGCTATGATGTTGTAGGTACTATTCGAGAAAATAGACAGGATACTTTTTTTCGAAAAACTGCTTCAAAACTTGTTAATCTTATGGTTCGTTCCCTTTGCCACGGCAAGACAATGCAGGATTACGGATGCATGCTTCGAGGCTACAGCCGTCCTATCGTGAATGCACTTTTATTATGCAAGGAACAAGGGAAATTCATTCCTATGCTGGCAATGAAGGCCCTTCTGCCGTTGCTGCCTTCCTCCTGCTTGGCAGGGGCCTCGGCCTTTGCAACCACGCCTGGCGCGAACTTGTACTTAAGACCGCCGAGCTTGCAGCCCGAAAT
>CALCCZ010000262.1 GCA_937900075.1 uncultured Lentisphaeria bacterium | reverse complement strand
CTGAACAAGTCCATGTATCTGACTTGGCTTAATATGACATTCCCGATTGGGTTCAATCATGATGAAATTATTCCCTTGAACCGGAAAGGGGAAGTGGATGTTGAAAAGGCCATTGAAGTGACCATGGCGCGTATCCGGGAAGTTTATGCATTGAAAGAGTCTTTGGAGTCATCTCCGGAAGCACTCAAGTGGCTGGAACGTCATATTATTTTGGATGCAATTGACCGCTTATGGCAGGAACATCTGCGTGCGATGGATGATTTGCGTTCCAGTATCGGATTGCGGGCTTACGCACAGAAAGATCCTTTGGTCGAATATAAGAAGGAAGCCTATTCCATGTTTGATCAGCTGATGAAAGATATTGACCAGGATATTCTGAGTCATGTCTTCCGTGCGGCTACTTCATTGGAGGCTTTCCAGCAGTTCATGGAACCGCAGCTTCCCCACGAGGCTGCCCCTGCTGCAGAGACTGCTGCCGAACAGCCTGTTGCGCTGGATTCCGTAGCGGAAGCGAAGACTGTGAAAAAGTCCAAGCCTGCAACTTCTCCGAAAGCCAATCCGGAACCCAAGCTGACTTTGTCTCATACCTCTGTGGATGATTTGCCGTCCATGGCGGGAGGTGATTCCGTTGAGTCGGAGCAACCCGCTGAAAAAGCAGCTCCGGAATTTCAGATTTCTTTCCGTCGTTCCGGCAGGAAAATAGGACCGAACGAACCTTGTCCCTGCGGCAGCGGAAAAAAATATAAGAAATGCTGCGGTAAGTAATTTTGCGGATTATGACAACGATCCTGTGCTTTAGGGCATGGGGTCGTTTTTTTATTTTTGGGGAACGAAATTTGTCCGGAAAGTAAGAGATTACCGACAAAGCCAACAAGTTTTTGAAATGGCCGGCAAGACAACCGTTTTTTCAGTTTTTCAGACGGTGCAGAATATCTATACAGGTCTGGGGATCATTTGCAGCCAACCAGGCGGCTTTGATTCTACCGTCAAAGAACAGCTGTGAAATGTTTGAGACGAGTTTGATGTGTAAAGTTTTTGCATCTCCTGCTGAAACAATAAGGAATATCAGGCGAACCGTATGTTTATCCGGTGCCTGATAGTCCTGAATTCCTTCCGGAATAATTGCTGTGGCAACACATGATTCGTCGATTTCTTCAATGCGGCAATGCGGAACGGCAATTCCGTTCCCGATACCGGTATCCATCAAACTTTCCCTGTGAAAAATTCCTCTGGCGATATCATCACGTGCAGTTGTTTTTGTCGTTTCTGCTACCCGGTCAATGAGGGCATTGAGCACATCATCCTTATCCTGTTTCCCCTTCAGAATCAAGATTCTTTCCGGAACAAGGAAATCTTCCAAATTGATTTGTTCCTGCATGTCGTATACTCCCGCAGTCGTTAAAACAATGATATTATGGTTCGGTTACTTTTTTTTATCTTCCGGTAAAATACCTGCCTGTGAAAAATCAGCGCCATGGAAACGTTTGTAGTAAGGGGAAGTTTTCTTCAAACGGAAATCCTGTTTTTTTACATCCCGGAAACCGGGATTTTCCCAATGGGAAAATCGATCTAAACCCTCATCCTGCCATTGCTGAAAAGTCAGATTCTGACGATCCACAAATAAATCGGATTTTTTTGCGGATATATCAAAATAGCAATTTCCGTCGCAATATAACGCGCCATCTTTCCACATATCTTCAGGATTGCCACAGATACGGAAAGCCGGTGAGTTTTCAATCACAATGATATTATCGCAGAAGTTGTCATTTGCACGGTAATTGATGCCGGGCGAGGAGTAACGGGTAATCGCGTTGTATCCCGCGCTTAAAATAATGGTTGCTTCCCCACCGCCTATGAAGATATTTCTGCGGATGATATTTTCACGTCCGAAATGCTGATGGAATGCGGATACAGAACAGTTCCGGCAGAGATTATCTTCAATAACGATATGAGACGAGCCTTCATCGGGGTAGATGCCCCAGCCGCCGTAATAACGGCATGTGACATTATAGATATAATTTCCGTAGAGACGCGTGCCCGGTTGAATTCCGAGTGTATAGATTCCTCCCATATCGCTGAGGACCCCTTTCCCCAAGTCATGGATCAAATTGTATCCGATTCTGTTTTCGCGGGTTACAGTATCTCCGTACCCCCAACTCCATCCATCCGAGATACCGGTATAGAAAAGGTCATGAATATGGTTGTGTTCAATCAGATTGCTCCAGGCATGGGTAAGAATAATGCCGCAGGAACAAAGATAGACTTTTCCGCAATCTGCAATCAGATTGTTTGTAAGAACACAGTGGTGTGTTCCGCCGTTCGGCGCATGTTTCAGCTGGTTGAAATTCATGCCTCCGACATAGATGCCGCCACCGCCCAGATCGGAAAATTCATTGCGGTCAATCGTAATATCCGAGCATCCTGCGGCGATATGGAGACCATACCAGACACTTTGTGTTACGCTGCAGTGGCGGAACGTGCAATTTGAGGATTTGTAAAAGATTATTTGACCGGGAACATGAACATCGGATTGCGGGGAAGAAAATAATTTCAGATTCAGGTCTGTGAGAGCAGCAAAAGTGGCTGTATAGGGAACTGTAACAGGGATATCACGAATATCCAAATTTACGCCGGGAGCCGGGCGATAGGACCCGCCATGCCGGAAATGAATATTTTGGAAGGAGATATTCTTTCCCTGAACAAAAAGAAGACATCCGACATTGGGTATGATTGCGGTTAAATGATTGGCAGATTCGCCTGGCATAGGAATGTAATATAAAATATTTCTGACACGGTCATGATGAAATTCACCGGGTTCTGTTAATGCGGATTTCAGATTTTCAAAACGGTATTCCGTATTGTCATTGAAGGGGGGACGAAGGAGATTACCGGCAAGATGCAGTCGTTTATCTTCCGAATGCCAGGATTTTACAGGTAACTTTTCTTCGAGCCAGAGGTGAGTCAGCAGAATATCTGCGTTTTGCATATCCAGCGAGGCAAAATCAAAATCTTCCGGATCAACATAAATATCATCCTTATAACGGACACTTTCTCCCCAGCGGTTTTCACCGGTTTCCGGAGGATTCAGTACGCGCAGGAAATTTCCCCGTTTCGGATACATGGCAACTGTTCTTTCCGAATCATTGACAAATAAGCGGTCAATGGGGTCCGTTACACAAGGGGGCAGGGCTGAAACAAGAACTTTTTTCCCGTTAATGGTTTCAGTTTTCCAATTTTTTATGGAAAGACCTCCGGATATGACCGTTTTTCCATCCGGATCTCCTTGAAAGAGGACAGGAACGTTTCCTGAGAGAACAATGGTTTTATCAATGTAATAAGTTCCGGCATCGACATTGACAACAACCTGTTTCCGAAATGGGTGTTTTTTATGGATGTCCACCAAAGCATTCCAGGCGGACTGAATGGAAGAAAAAGGTTTTTTGAATGATCCGTCCGGTTTTTCTGTTGAAGAACTCAGACTTACATAAAACTGGTATTCCATGACGATAATTTCTTTCCATCCTTGAGAAACAGCTCATGCAAACATGTATCAGGAAATGATTGTGTGAGCTGTCCGGGCCGAAGATTTATTTTGTTTTTTTTAATTTTAATTTCAAAGGTAGGAGAACTTTCTGATTACCTATACATACCTGGAAATCATTTCCTGTAATTTTACCGTTTTTCTCTGAAAGCAAATTTAAAACCGCGTATGGTCCGGATATTTTCAGTTCAACATCGGGAGTTTTATCATCAGAGTAACGATAAAGCTTAAAGGAAAAACCGGGAACGAGAAGCGGAATGCTTCCAAGGACAACACCTTTTTCAAGATTGATTCTTTTTGACGGCTGTCCGGGAACGGAAAGCTCAACATACCGGTATGATACCCCTGTTGTTGTTTGCTGGATTTGAATATTATCGTCCATGCAGACATCAATTTTCGGATAAGGGCCGTTGACAACATGCCGCACGAGCAATTGTTCGCGGGATGCCGGATCCGGAGTACTCAATAAGAGTTTCCAGAGTTCTTCCTGAGAGACATTTGACGGTTGTGCTTTTCTTTGAACCCGTGAGAAAGTCGGCCAATTTTGGGATGACGGCCATTCAGCGGGTGGAGGGAGTACCTTGTTGAATTTGATTCCTATATGCAGCACCGTTTTAGCATCTGCGTTGTCCTTGATTTCAATGGGCGCATATAATGTTTTGGTTTCCGGATCGAAATAAGAGTTCGGCAGGAGATACATTCTCAAAATGGACCATTCACCATCAAATTTGACGATGGCAGTAGGTTCCTGAGAATCTGAATAGGCATAGAAACGGAGTTCGATGTCTTTTTCGTAAACATCACCCCGGGCAAGTTCAGCCAAAGCCTTTTCGGACAGAGGTACACGTTTTGTTTTAGAAAGGCCATTGGAATAGACTTCCAGGAAACGATACCGGTATTGAGCCAAAGGAAGGTTTCCGGAATTCACGGACAGAAGTTTTTGTTTTTCAATTTCCGGGATGGAAAGCGACCAGACGAGGAGTTTATTCCGTGTTCCGAGAGCATCTGCGACCAAATAGATGATTTCACCGCATTTTTTGCTCTGCGGATCCATTGCGTAAGAAAGGTCAAGTTTTTTTGCTTCGGAAATAAAATTTTCTGCGGAAGAAGCGTTTGCACCGTCTTTCGGATCCTTTTCTGTGGAACCGGAGGTATCTTTAGCGGCATTTGTGGATGAGAACCCCATCATAGACAGAGTTTTTGCGAGTTTTGCAATATCATCTTCGCCAAAAACTTCCTTGGATACGGCATCTGCGCAGATGGGAAAACGGAAGAAATTATTTTCATCTTTAGCGATGGATTCAGCGAGAGATTTTATGGCACTTTTCTTCAGCAGTTCGATTCCCTGTTTAAAGAAAAGACTCCACCATGGGATATCTCCTTTATTGCCGGTAGCGATGACAGCGAGGTATTCCGACAAGAGTTTCTTTTGATTATAGGAAATAAATTCTTTGTAAGCATCATCCGGTTTATCGGGTAAAAGACTCCAGGCACTTGTTTGTTGTGAACAGATTTCAGAGAAATGCGGAGTAATCAGCTGTATTTTTCCGTTCATGGCTTCGATATAAGCCATTCTTGCTTTTTTCAAGTCATCCCGGAGAAGATTATCGGGAATCTGTTGTAAAACATTGACAGCGGTTTTGTAAACGATAAGAAGTAAAGTATTGACTTCATACGGTTTCAGTTTCGCGCAAGCAGTTCGGAATTCGCACCAGGTCTCGCATTTCAGGGAAATGGAATCCGGGTATGTTCCCCAGAAATCAATATAGTCCGACAAGCCTTGCTGCAAGCATTGTTCTGCCTGTTCAAAGTTCTTGATTTTGACTGTCTGGGAGGGCGCGTTTGTATTCTGGGCGGCTTCTGTTTCTTCCGTTTTTGCCGGAACAGCAAAACGTTTTACCATGGAGAAAGGTGTCATTAATGGAATCAGCACATCCGGTCTGGCGTGAATCGGTACAGACAGACTACCAATGGATTCATTTGCGATGTTTTCGGGAATTTTAAATATATTCTCATCACCTTTCTCAAATTTAGATATCCAGAGGTTCCAGTCGGAATGTTTGAGCGGGAAGCTATCAACAAGATTGGAAGCCAGCATAAATTTATTGTAAGCGATTTGATGAACGAGATATTTTCTGAGGGCTTTCGCATTGATTGTGACATCCGGATCCTCAGCGTATTTTTGCGCAATGGCATCGAACTCTTCCAGTGCTGCGGAAGATTTGTCAAGCAAATCATCCCAGCGTGCTTGGAAATCGTAGACAGATGCAAGTTTTTCGGCTGAAGGCAACTTCAAGACGATTTGAATCATCTGATTCAGGACTTCGGCAACGTAGAGTTTTTCATCCATGACAATTTCGATTTCTTTTTTATCCTCTTTTTTTGTTTTTGCGAAATGAAGCAGCCGATTTTTAATGATATATTGTTCCTGCTGTTTCAGCAAGTCAAATTCTGTCTGTAATTTCTGCTGGATTTCTTCGAAATAAACATTGGCGGATTCTTCTTTGATCTGGAAAAAATCTCTGCGGCGTTTTACTACTTCCGAGAGCCGACGGATGTAGTTCAAAATATACAGGTAATCATTTTTTAAGATTTCCTTATATTTTTCAAAAGATTTATCAAGCGGGCTGAAAGAAACGACAGCGGCATCGGCATTGTTTTTTTCTTTGGGAGCATTGGCTACAGCAACTTTTTCATTTGTGTCCTCCCAGAATGGAATTTTCTTTCCGGACAACATTTTAGAGATA
>CALCCZ010000261.1 GCA_937900075.1 uncultured Lentisphaeria bacterium | reverse complement strand
ATTTCTCAGGTCCGATACTTCATCGTGCACTTTCGGATTGATGATTGCCAATGCTTCCGGCAAGCCTTCTGCGGGGTCATGGTGGTCGGTGATAATCACATCGATTCCCTTTGCCCGGGCAGTTGCCACGGCTTCCGCACTGTTGATACCGCAATCCACGGTCACAAGTACACCGCAGGTTCCGCCACAGCCGTCTAAAGCCTTCTGCAGGGAATCCGGTGTAAAACCGTAGCCGTCATCGAACCGGTCGGGAAGAAACGAGCTGACGATTGCGCCGTTGTTTTCCAGGACCCAGGACAATAACGCCGTGACTGTGATGCCATCGGTATCGTAGTCGCCGTGAATTAAAATACGTTCGCGGTTCTTGACCGCCGTCCACAAGCGTTCAACGGCAATCTGCATATTGGGAAAGCGGAACGGATCACTCAAATCATTGAACGTGGCGTTGAAATAGGAATCCACGTCTTTCTGTTCAATGCCGTGTGCAGTCAAATACAAGGCTACTGCATACGGGAGAGATTTTGTTCTGCTTAACTGTTCTGCAATGTGTTCTTTACCGTCGGACGCGCATTTCCATAATTTGCTGTCCATTGTACTTTCTGTTTCTCTTTGTTAATAATACCTGCTACACGCCGCTTAATATACCCCGTTTTACCCAAACGTCAAGTTTTTTTACAAAAAGTTTGCTTTTTTTTCGGTTTTTTACTTGACGGATGAAAAATCAGGAGTATATTAAGAACATCAACCAGTTCATGGTTTCCGTGCCGGCGTGGCGGAATGGCAGACGCGCTGCGTTCAGGTCGCAGTGGCTTCACGGCCGTGTAGGTTCAACTCCTATCGCCGGCACCATTTTTTTTGCCTTTTTTCCGGGGGACATTCTGCGGTTCCCCAAATCCCCCTAATTCCTAATCGCTAACCCTGTCCACCCTTTATTTATAGGACCTATAGGACCTATAGGACTTATTTGCGCTTGCGCGCAATCACGCAAACCTTCCGGCATTTTCCACCCACTACTATCCACTATCCACTAACCACTATTCACTAATCACGCGCGAGCAGGGCCTTGTAGGAGCGGATCAGGGTATCCGACATCTGCTGCCAGCCGAATTTATCCCGTACCAGTTCTCGGCCCGCGGCTCCGCAGGCTTTTCGCAAATCCGGGTCCGACAATAATGCGGAAACGGCTTCTACGGCGGCATTGGTATCGTTTACCGGGCAAAGTTTTCCGGTTTTCCCGTCAAGAACCACTTCCGGAGTGCCGTCCAGGGGATAAGCGACTACGGGTACGGCGGATGCGAGGGCCTGTACTGCTGCGCGCGGGAGGCCTTCTCTCAGGGAGAAATGGACCAGGACATCCATTTGTGCCGTATATCGGCAGATATCCGTTGGCGGCACTAAACCCGCGAAAATGATTTTATCGGCAAAGCCGCCTTCCTGCGCCTGACGTTTCAATTCCTCCATCAGACTGCCGTTTCCCACAAACAGGAAATACAGATTCGGGAAACGCCGGATCAATTCCGGTGCCGCCTTCATGAGCATTTCATAGCCTTTCAGCGGGAACAGACGTGCGACCGTTCCTGCAACGAGTGCATTTTCCGGTATGCCGAGCTGTTTGCGGAGTTCGGGACAGCGTTGTGTTTCCAAAAACGGAACCAGGTCCATGCCGCTGTAAACAACCTGATACAGGTCCCGGGTCCCGATATGCTGCGCCAGAGACTGTTCAATCATTGCCTGAGCGACGGCATAGATCTTATCGCACCGTTTCGCAGCCATCGATTCCAGGGCAATGTAAAGACGGTTTTTCCAGGGCTTTTCATTGGGATGGAAGGGCAGTCCGTGAATCGTGTGTACAACTACCGGAATGCCGGCTGCCCGGGCGGCGAAACGTCCGATGATTCCGGCCTTGGAACTGTGGGTGTGAACGATATCGAACCGGTTGTCCCGGAAATATTTTTTCAGGAACAAATAGGCTTTCAAATCCTTGACCGGGGAGATTTCCCGGGTAAGCCAGGGACAGAGTTCCACTTTCAAGCCTTCGGGAATCCCGGTCTTGGCGAGCAATTCGCCTTCCGGACCGGGGGAGGGTCCTGTCATAAGAACGCATTCCTGACCATTTTCCACGAGACCGCGGGCGGAAAAGAGGGTATTTTCCTGGGCGCCTCCGACGATCATACGGGTGATGAGGTGACAGACTTTCATAGGGATTCTCCTTCCAGTTCGAAGATACGGTATTTTTTATTCAAAGATAAGGGCAGCTTTTCCTCTACGCTCATTTTCGGTGTCCGGATACGGAAACGCGTATGCCCGGACGGCAAATTCATCAGGGAAACCGTGGCATCCGGTGTAGCGCACCGTGAAGCCGTCGTAGGTGACGTCGTGGCAGGCATTCTGGTTGACGATATGTCCGCTCAAGGCGACCTCGATTGACCGGAAGGTCTCGCCCGGATTGCGGTCAAGACGAATCACGATGCGCTGCGCGTCCTCCACGCCGCGCTGGGCGTCCTCCACGCCCCGCTGCGCCGCCGCCACTTCCCGTTCGGCTGCCGCGAC
>CALCCZ010000260.1 GCA_937900075.1 uncultured Lentisphaeria bacterium | reverse complement strand
GCAGTTCATCCAGGAAAGTCTTTGCCTTGAAGCAGAAAATACCGGAATTCCAGTAGAAGTTGCCTGCCAGCAAGTACTGTTCTGCAGTAGCACGGTTGGGCTTTTCTACAAAACGCTTTACGTTTTCGCCTTCAGCTTGATTTTCTCTTCAATGGTGTCCCGGGTGGTGCCGGGAATATCTGTGACAATCGCGCGGCTGTATCCCAGAATACGGTTCAGAAGGCTGGATTTGCCCGCATTCGGTACCCCCGCAATGACGAGACGGACACCGTTGCGGAGGATGGCGCCGGCAGCGGAAGAGGCAAGAAGTTTTCTGAGTGCAGCGGAAACGGGTGCAATCAGAGCGAGGAGTTCATCCTGAGTGCGCCAGTCGAGTTCTTCTTCGGGGAAGTCCATGCGGGATTCGATTTCCGCCAGAAGGTCCAGGAGCGGTGCTGCTGCGGAACGGATTTCCGAGCCGATATGTCCGGAAAGCTGTCGTTCCGCCAAATGCACAGAATTGGCGGTCTGAGCCTGAATCAGGTCAAGTACCGCCTCCGCCTGGGTCAAATCCATTTTCCCGTTGATAAATGCCCGTCTGGTAAATTCTCCCGGTTCTGCCATACGTGCACCATTCTCTATGACTGCGCGGATCAGACGTTCCGGTGCAAAACTGCCGCCGTGGCATTGCAGTTCCACGACATCTTCTCCGGTATAGCTGTGCGGTGCTTTCATGTAAACCGCCAGACAGGTTTCTCCGTCGCGTGACAGCAAATGGCCCAAGCGCATAAGACGGGGTGTTTCCGCCAATGACTTCCCGTTTGTGAACCAGACTTTTTCCGCTGTTTGTACGGCATTGCTGCCGGAGATCCGGATAATTGCCAGTGCGCCGCCCGGGGCGGTGGCGATTGCGGCGATGGTGTCGTTTGAGAGGTTATATGCCATAAAAGGTCTCATTTCTTACAAAAAAGTTAAAAAAAATGTCAGGATTGCTTGACAATCGGGAAAAAACAGTATATTTATAGTTGCAGTATTGTTTTTTCTGATGTAATATACAACGTTTTTCCAAAAATACAACAGCCTGGAGGCAAAGAACATCATGGCAATCGAGAAGAAAAGTTTGAAAGATGTGAAAACGACGACACGTTCCTATTTTCAGAAAGCACAGCAGGAACTCGAAAAAGGAAATCTGGATTACGGAATTGAATTAATGATAGGTATTGTCCAGGCAAATCCGGGTTTTGTGGATGCCCGTGAAATTTTGCGCGGAGCTGAACGGAAAAGAAGCGATACCATGGGCGGTATCAGTAAGTTTTTTGCCCAGTTGAAAGCCGGCAAGTTTATTGTGAAAGCGAAGGCTTGCGCTGCAAAGAACCCGGTCGAGGCTTTGTCCAATCTGGAATCCGCTCTCGCCATTTATCTCTATTCTGCACCCGCATTGAGTGCCATGGCGGATGTTGCGGTTTCTGCCGGCGCTCACTTCATCGCCATCGAAGCGTTAGAGCTGATTCGCGAATTTGATCCGAAGAATGAACAGAATCTCAATCGTCTGTGTGAAATTTACGAGGCGGTAAATGACGGTAACAACGTTCTTGCTATTCGTCAGAAACTTGCCGATATGCATCCTGACAACCTCGAACTTCAGGCAAAAGTCCGTGAAGCGGCTGCTCTTGCAACCATGTCAGATTCCACCTGGGGCAACAAGGATAATGCGGGCAAGAAGAAAGATGCCGAAGCCAGCACAACGCAGGGCGACAAGATTATCCGTGCCGAAGAAGATATTCTTGCGGAAATCAAAAAATCCGAGGATCTTATTGCAGCCAATGCACCCGAAGCCCAATCCGTGGATATGCGCAGAAAACTTGCCGAGTATTATATGCGTTTGAACCGCTATGAAGATGCTATCGGGATCTATAACTGGATCGTTCAGAAAATGGGTACTTTGGACCCGTCCATTGATAAAGCCATTGAAAAGGCAAATGTCGCAATTGCTACCGCCAATATCGAGGCGATGAAAGCTGCCGGTTCCGCTCAGGCGGATATCGACGAACAGGCAAGAGAAATCTATGCATACCGGTTGGAGCGCGCCGAGGACCGTGTCCAGAAATACTCCAACGACCTTATGCTCAAGTATGAACTTGCCGTCATCTACTGGGAAGGCAATCGTGTGGATGATGCTCTGGCACAGTTTCAGCTTGCTCAGCGTCAGCCGCAGATGCGCCTGTCGGCAATCGTTTATTTAGGACGTTGTTTCCAGGCCAAGAAACAGTTTGATATGGCAGTGGAGCAGTACAACAGCGCTTTGTCCGATATGCTTACCATGAACGAACAGAAACTGGATACTCTGTACTATCTGGGACAGACATACGAGGAAATGGGCAATAAGGCGGATGCCCTTGATTGCTTCAAGAAAATATACTCCACGGATGTTACTTATCGTGATGTGAAAGACCGTGTGAGCAACAACTATTCCAAGTAATTCTCCGGAAGGCTGCAATCCATGTCTCCCATCGCCATGAGGATGCTCAGCGCGGTAATCAAGTTTTTCTTCCTGCTGACTCCTTTCTTTGTTCTGTCCGTATTCCTTACACTGACGAATGGCTACACCGGTGCCCAGCGCAGAAAGCTGGCTCATAAGGTAGCTTTCGCTTCATTGCTGATTTGTACCATCCTATTGTTTTTCGGACGCTGGATATTCAACATTTTCGGAATTACTTTAGACGCATTCCGGATCGGTGCTGGTGTCCTGCTTTTCCTTTCCGGTATAAAGCTTGCCAATGGCGCTGCAGGAGATCCGGTTGCTGTTCAGCCCGATTCTGAAATCGCGGTTGTGCCGTTGGCAATTCCGGTAGTTGTCGGACCCGCCACTACCGGCGCATTGCTTGTTGTCGGTGTGGAAGCGGCGGACTGGTTCTCATTGTTCATGGCGTATGCATCCTTATTGATTGCTTTACTCGGCATTTGGGGATTCATGTGTGCCGCCAACTTCCTGGAACGTTTGCTGAAACACCGGGGTATTGTCACGCTCAGCAAAATCACCGGCCTGATCCTCTCCGCGCTCGCTGCGGAAATGATTTTTACCGGTGTCCGGAACTTTATGTTCAACCGTTGATTTTTTTAATAGAAAGGCCCGCTTATGTCTAAAATTCTGTTTATCAAATGCAGTCCGCGTCCCCTCAGCAATAGTTCCTGTCTTGCGGATTGCGCCGCTAAAGCTGCCGCGGAGGCCGGTGCGGATACGGTGACCGTCTGCGACAGCGCCGCGGGAATGCTTCCCGACGGTTTTGCCGCCTTTGCGGCAAAGGCTGCCGCGCAGGCGGGCGTTCCCCTCGGGGTCTATTGCTCGGACCGCGTGGGGCTTGCCGCCGCTTCCGCCGTGCTTGCCGCCAAAGACTGTGCAGCTTGCGTCAAAACCGCCGTGGGCGGGCAGACCGTTCCTCTGGACGTGTTTGCTTCCGTTCTCAAGGACCTCGGCGCGGGCTACGGCCTTTCCTCCGC
>CALCCZ010000259.1 GCA_937900075.1 uncultured Lentisphaeria bacterium | reverse complement strand
CAGAATTGAGGACACGGATCTCGAACGTTCCACAAAAGCCGCAATCGATACCCTCCTGGAATGTATGAACTGGCTCGGTCTCAATTACGATGAAGAACCGATGTACCAGACAAAACAGTGTCCTAAGCATCTGGCTGCCGCTAAAAAACTCGAAGAGGCTGGCAATGCCTATAAAGCCGATCCCACTGCAGAACATTCCCCCCTTTATTTCCGTATTCCTTACAATTGCTCTGATTTCCCGTTCGTACGTACTACCGAAAAAGCGGAAATCACGCTCGCACCCGAAAATTCTTTCGTAGTGAATCGTGCGGGCTTGACCTACTTTACAGTCAATGCCAAGGGAAAAGCAGTAGAATCTCAAGCCTGTCTTGCCGGATTCTGCGATTTGAAAGTCTATGATTCCGCAAATTCTGAAATTTTTTCATTGAACAGCGAAAATATTCAAAACATTCTCAATGGCAGTGAAACTTTTGAAACCACGCAGGCTGCAAAGATAACCTACACAAAACGCGAAGTCTTCTATCAGGACCTTGTAAAAGGCGAAATGGCGAAACCTTTAGACAGCATGCGCGATTTTATCATCATCCGCAGTGACGGAAGCCCGGTATTCCATTTGGCTAACGTCTGGGACGATATTGACCAGCGTATCACTCATATCATACGCGGCGATGACCATGTTGAAAATACTTTCCGGCATCTGTTCCTCTTCCATCTGCTTGGCAGCCCGATTCCCGTCTATGCCCATCTGCCTATGATTGTCAATCAGCAGGGAAAACCTTACAGCAAACGCGACGGCGATGCCTTTGTCGGAGATTTCCGCGAAAAAGGAATTCTCCCGGAAGCATTGTTCAACTACCTCACTTTAATCGGCTGGGCACCCGGCGACAACCGTGAAAAAATGTCAAAAGCGGAATTGTCCGAAGCGTTCAGAATTGAACGCGCCCAGCGTTCCTGCGCACAGTTTGCCACAGCAAAACTGATCAGCATGAATGCTCTCTATATCGCCGAATTGTCCGATGCGGATTTCTCCAATATGGCATGGAACTTTGCCGCACGGTATTCCTGGCGCGAACACGCAGACCGCTCTTTCTTTGATAAAGTAGCGGCTCTGATGAAAATCCGTACAAAAGTATTTACGGATATTGAAGGCTGGCACTATTTCTTCAATGCCGTCGAAACATACGACGCCAAAGGGGTTTCCAAGTTTCTCTCCACTCCGGAACAGCGCAAGGGATTGTCCGATTTCGCCGCTGAACTTTCAGCACAGGAAAACGTGGATGAAGCCTGGGTCGAAAATAAACTCAGGGAGATCGAAAACGCAGCCGGAATGAAAGAATTTTCCTTGAACCAGCCGTTGCGAGTTGCCGTCACCGGCACAACCGTAGGTGCCGGAATGTATGAAACCGTAATTCTGCTGGGGAAAGAGGAAACTGTAAAACGTATCGAGTCTGCACTGGTGAAAAACCCGGTGTCCTGATTTCTATAAGGAGTTCGCAGATGTTTCATTTTTTCAATAGAAAAAAGCCACTGAAATTATGCTATTACGGAGATCCGGTTCTTGACCGGAAAGCCGAAAAAATTGACGAAATCAATGATGATTTGCGTGAACTCGCAGATGCAATGATCAAAAAAATGCACGATACCCATGGCATCGGTCTCGCAGGCAATCAGGTCGGCCTCCCTATCCGCATGGTTGTCATTGACATATCCGACGCTGTCGATGAAGAGGGAAAACCTATTCCTCCGGAAACGCCCGGGGAAGCACTCCTGCTTCCCAAAATGCCGATTGCTCTTGTAAATCCTGAAATTCTGGAATATTCGGATGATTTATCCGATTTTGAAGAAGGATGTCTCAGTGTTCCTAAACTTTATGCCAACGTAAAACGCCCTTCTAAACTCACACTGCATTCCCAGCTGATAGACGGGTCTGAATTTACTGCCGAATGCGGCGGCTTGCTCGCACGCGTTGTTCAACACGAACTCGACCATTTGGACGGCATTGTTTTCGTTCAAAAGGCAGATGAAGATGCTTACCGGAAAATTGAGGCCGGGGTTGAGAAAATCATCCGGAAAAACGGACCGCGCGGATATACCGTCAAACGATTGGTCTAACCAATGAATTTCTTCAAAACCGTTTATCTCCTCTGCACAGACATCTGCACTCTGGTTGAAATTTACGAACGGAAATCATGGTCTCGCGCAATCTGGCATTCCATCCTTTATATTGTTTTTCTTGCCCTCGTTTTCTGCCTTCTTGAGACTTGCTTCGGCAATTCCGCTTTGAATGAAACGCTGGATAACATCGAAAAAGAGACAGGCGGCATTTACTACACGGAAAAACTTTTGCGTCTCGGCACTAACGCCGAAGAATCGCATCTGACTTTCCAGATTGCTAATACCCCGTGTCGCATGGATTTCGTTTCCACGCCGGAACAAATACAAAAACAGAATATCTCCCTCTGGAAATCTTTACTCGGCGTAGCTATGACTCCGTATGGATTTCTGTTCTGGACCTGCTCGGATAACAGTAATTTCCAAATCTTTACCTGTATGCCGCCCCCCTTCGAAGGAAGCGCTGCCTCACCATCGGTAAAAAGTAATTTGTCTTTCGCCACACACGATGAGTTCAAACAGGCTTGGCTCGGTCTTTTCCCCGCTGGATATCCAACTGATAAAAAGGAAAATATTCCAACAGAAACCGTTCAAGCAGCAACAGAAAATAACACTGCCGTAGCCGAGTCTGTCGCAGAAACCTCAAAAGCCGTTCCCGTCGGATCTCCGGACAATTCTCCTGCTCCGTCTGTTGACAAGGTTCAAAATCCTGAAAAACTGACCGACGCCGAACAGAACTTCAAAAGACTTCCTCTCTCCGCCTGGGTAAAAACCTCTCTGTTCTTCTGTAAATTTCTAATGCGTCTTCTGACCGGCTTTTTCGCTTTGTTTATTCTCGGGCTTATCGTCTGCGGAACAGCTGTTTTAAGGTTCGCTGCATTGAACAAAAAAATATCCGGATTTCAGGCGTTCTGTCTCGCACTCTATGCAATCTTTCCGCCACTCCTTGCCGCATCTATTATGGATACTTTCTTCGGTTTTCTCTTTTCATACTTCTCCGTGGCGGTCATTGTCTGTATCCCGTACTCCTGGCTCGCTTTCGGCAGATTGATTGTGTTTATGAATCCGGAAACCGAAAGCAATGATGACGATGACGACGAATAGATCAGCCGGACTTGCAACGCTCCGGTTTTCATTCTGACCGCCAGCAAGGAATGCGCAACTACCTCTTGCGTTCATTCAAAAAAACAAATTCCCGAAGAACACTTGATTTTTTCCATAAAACATGGTATATTATCGCCAGGCATTGGAAAGAAAGGATAAATGTATGCGGGATGAACGAGATAATAGAAAATGGCCCGGAAATAAAGAAGATTTCCGCAGCAGAGCAGTGAGCGGTTTTTATGCTCTGACAACTTTGATTGTCGTAAATCTGGTTTGTTTTCTGCTCGCCTCTTTGAATGAACAGATATTTCTGGACTTTGAATTATCCATGAACGGCATTCGTTCCGGCAAATATTATCAGCTTGTGACTGCACTCTTCCTTCATGCCGATGTTTTTCACATTTTCTTCAATATGTTTTCCCTGTATATTTTCGGACAGATTGTAGCAAGCGCTTTGGGGGGTAAACGCTTTCTGGCAGTATACTTCGTTTCCGGCATTGCAGGAAATCTTGTGTGGCTTGCATTTGCCAATACCGGTTATTCCATGCTGCTGGGTGCCAGCGGTGCCGTAATGGGAATCATCATGGCAAGCGCGATGATAGCACCGGGCATACGCATGTTTCTGTTATTCATCCCCTTCCCCATTCAACTGAGAACCATGGCGATTGTCTTCATCTGTATTGAGTTCTTCAATCAGCTGATTGACAAAGGATACGGGAATATTGCCTATACGGCTCATATCGGCGGATTTTTTGCCGGAATGCTCATGATGCTCCTCTTTTTCCGTCAGGCCGTTGCCTGGAATCCGCTTTCCTTCCTCACAGGAAACAGCCATTCCAATGAACGCAGACCAATTCCCCCCGGCTGGTCGATTTCCGGAAACTCCGCAACTCCGCCGAAACAACCGGAATCAGCAGATTTTTCCACAAATCCCGACGCCCCGGTCACCCAGAGAGAACTGGATATGCTGCTGACAAAATTATCCGAAAAAGGAATCAACGGATTGACAGAAACGGAATTGCAGCGTTTGCGCAAGGCTCGCGAACAACTTCGATCTCAAAAATAATATGACTCAATACGGAGCTGATAAAATGAACACGGAAAAAGTTAAAAAACTCAATATCGTCTGGGTCACAAGCGAAGCAGTACCATACGCGAAAACCGGCGGTTTGGCGGATGTTTCCGGCGCCCTTCCCGATGCTTTGGCTGAACGCGGACATTCTGTGGATGTCATCATGCCCTGGTACCCGCAAATTTCCGGAAACAAAATACAGAAGTTCGACAGTTTTTCCGCGCCATTGGGAGTTCCCTTCGGGAATACAACGGAATGGGCGCGTATTCGCACCCTCACGGTCCGACCGAATCTCCATTTCCATTTTATAGAGTTCGACAAGTTTTTCGACCGCCCGAGACTTTACGACTGGCAGGGAAAGGCTTATGATGACAATGCGCAACGCTTTCTCTTTTTCTGCCGTGCCGCTATGCAGACCGTTCTGGCTCTCGGTCTGAAGGTGGATATTCTCCATGCAAACGACTGGCATGCAGCTTTATGCTGTCTCTATCTGCGCAGTGATTTGTACCGTTTCGAAAAATCCTTCCAAAATGCACGCAGCGTTTTGACAATCCACAATCTCGGTTATCAAGGCGTTTTCCCCAAAGAAAATATCGAGTTGACCGGACTGGGTTGGGAATGGTTCCATTATAACTGTATCGAATTTTACGATTGCCTGAACCTCCTCAAAGGCGGTATCACTACCGCTCACGCAGTCAATGCCGTCAGCCCTACCTACGGACGTGAAATCCTGTCACCCGAGTATGGTTTCTCTCTGGATTCCGCTTTAAGAACCTGCGTCTATGAAGGCAGATTAGCCGGAATACTCAATGGTATCGATGTCAAAGAATGGAATCCCCAAACGGATCCCCTGCTGCCGGCTAATTTTTCAGCCGATGATTTATCCGGAAAGAAAATCTGCCGTCGCGCACTTCAGAAACAATTCGGACTTCCCGTAAACGACAATATCCCGCTCTTCGCTACGATTTCACGGCTTGCAGAACAAAAAGGACTCGATGTCCTCTGTTCCTCTCTGTGGTCTCTGCTGGAACAGAATACGGACTTGCAGTGCATTCTGGTCGGCTCCGGTAATCCCGAACTCGAAAATGCTTATTCCTTACTCCAAAACAGATTCCCGCGCAATTTTGTGTTTTACAAGGGATACGCGCCGGATAAAATCTCTCACTTGGTAGAAGCCGGTGCAGACTTTTTCGTCATGCCTTCCCGTTATGAACCCTGCGGTCTCAACCAAATGTACAGCATGAGATACGGCACACTTCCAATCGTTCGCTCAACAGGCGGTCTCGCCGATACGGTTATCAACTATTCGAACTCACCCGAAAACAATTCTACCGGATTCGTATTCTACGACCTCAACACGATTGCACTTGCCAACACCATGCGATGGGCTGCTGAAGTCCTGAAAAAAGAACCGGATGCTTTCCGGCAAATGCAAAAAAACGCCATGACTCGCGATTTCTCATGGAACAATACGGCAGCCCAGTACGAAAGGATGTACGAGAATGCTTTTAAGCGAGTTTGACTATGTCCTTCCTCCGGAACTGATCGCCCAACACCCCGCCGATAAACGCGGCGGGTCCCGTATGCTGGTCCTGAATCCCTCCAATGGAAATATGGATATCGTTCCTTTTACCCGCCTCCCCGAATATCTGAATGCAGGTGATGCCGTCACGATAAATAATACAAAAGTCATCCGGGCACGTTTGTTTGCTCAAAAAAACACTGGCGCTAAAATCGAAATTTTTCTGCTGGGACTGCTGGATGCAGCCCAAGGCGATAAACGCTGGAAATGTCTCTTGAAACCAGCTAAACGCGTTTCCGAAGGAAGTGTACTTTCTCTTCTTTCCGCTGAAAACTCGGAAATCACTCCGTACAGCATGACTCTGCTTGCAAAAGATCCGAATGGCGAATGTTCTATCGAATTCTCCGGCGCCGATACCGATACAATTCTGCATCATTGCGGGCATATCCCCATTCCCCCATACATCAAACGCAATGACGATTCCATTGACTCCGAACGCTATCAGACTATTTATGCAAAAGAACCCGGCGCCGTCGCTGCCCCGACTGCCGGATTGCATTTCACGGAGGAAGTCTTTTCCGCACTGGCTGAAAAACAGGTCAGAACCGCAAAACTGACTCTGCATGTAGGCGCAGGAACCTTCAAACCTGTGGATGAGGATGTCATAGAAAATCATAAAATGCATACCGAACGCTACGTATTTACCGATGAGACCGCCAACCTCCTCAACCAAACTCACAAAAACGGACATAAAATACTTGCCGTCGGTACAACCTCCCTCAGAACTCTCGAATCATGCGTCCGCCAAGACGGTTTATTCGTTCCGGCATCCGGCGAAACGGATATCTTCATCTATCCGCCATACAAAATACGCTCCGCAGATATGCTGCTTACAAATTTTCATTTACCCAAAAGTACTCTGCTCATGCTCGTATCCGCATTCGCCGGTATAGAAAACATCCGGAACGCATACCGCCTCGCTGTCCAGGAACGTATGCATTTCTACAGCTACGGAGACTGCATGCTGATTCTGGATAAAGTGCGCTGAACAAACAAAAAAATACGAAAAACATGAAAACCGAATCCCGCGGATTACAATACAAAAAGGACTCGCCCGATGCACCATTCGGACTTTATCCGTATCGCGCTGTACCCGTTGCCGATTCCGAATATCCAAATCCGTTACAATATCCCGATGGTTCTTTCTGCACCACTGCCGCAGACTGGCTGCTCAATCGCCGGTCTCAAATACTCAATCTCTTTTCCGAATACGAATACGGACAATTGCTACCGCGTCCCGACAGCGAAACCTTTGAACTGATTTCTGAGAAAAATAACGTCTTCGGAAAACTCGGTTTCCGTCGCGAAATCCGAATCACTTGCCGCATGAACAACGGACAAGCACATTCCTGTATTCTCCTGCTTTATCTCCCCGCAAGCGCACGTAAAAATCCCGTCCCCGCCTTCGCAGGTCTGAATTTCTCCGGAAATCATACGGTAACAAACGAGGACGATGTACTGCCCACAGGACCATATTCCCTTTCCGAGGCACCACGAGGAATCCACCAGGAACGTCTCTGCGTGGAAACCGCACTCAAACGCGGATATGCAACCGCAACTCTTTGCTATCAGGATATCTTCCGGGATAAGACTGACTGCACTGACAGCAGCATTTTCCGTCTCTTTTTTACCCCGGATGAGTTTCCCTTCTTAAACCGACATCATACCCCTATCGGTGCCTGGGCTTGGGGCCTTTCAAGAATATTCGACTGTCTCGAAGCACAACCGGAAATCAAAAAAGACGCTATCGCCGTTTATGGACACTCCCGTCTGGGTAAAACAGCTTTATGGGCTGGCGCAACCGATCCGCGTTTCGCTATCGTTATCTCCAACTGTTCCGGATGCGGCGGCGGTGCCGTTCACCGCAGAAAATACGGCGAAAACCTCTCTCAGCATTTCTACGCTCACATCAGAAACAATGTCCCTTGCTGGTTCGTGAAAAAACTCGAGAACTACATCTTCCAAGAAGAAAAATTGCCCATCGATCAGCATGAACTGTTAGCGCTCATCGCACCACGCCCCGTCTGCCTCGGAACTGCTGTTGATGATTTCAATGCCGATCCCGAAGGCGAGTTCACTGCCTGCCGCCTCGCTAATCCCGTCTATCAACTCTTCGGTTCATGCGGAATACCATTTTCCAATATGCCGCCCACACCCGTAACCATCACTGGCGATATCAGTTTTCACTGCAGACCGGGCGGTCATGAACAAACCGCTGCTGACTGGAATCATTATTTCGATATTGCGGATTGTTATCTTCTCCACAAACAACCGATATAACCGACAGAAAGGAATGAATCATGAAAATTGTTCAACTGGAATCACACGTTTCCAATTTTGACAACCTCGCAGACAAATCATTTTGGGAAGATTTAGGCGAATATGTCTCCTACGAACGCGTTATACCGGGAAAACTTCTGGAACAAGTCGGCGATGCCGAAGCTGTCCTGTCCAATAAAACCGTTTTCGGTGAAAAAGAGTTCAATGCCCTCCCCAATCTGAAATATATCGGCATCCTCGCTACTGGTTATAACGTAATCGACCTGGATGCAGCAAAAAGACATGGCGTAACCGTTACAAATGTTCCCGCATACAGCACAGAAAGTGTCGCACAACTCGTTTTCGCTCATATTTTGAACCTGACAAGAGCTGTCGAAAAACATGCCGAAAACAACTGGAGTACAATGCAGGATTTCTCCGTCTGCCTCACTCCGCAAATGGAAATCAATGAAAAAACACTCGGTATCATCGGATTCGGTGCCATCGGACATGCTGTAGCCCGAATAGCAAACGCTTTCGGTATGAACGTCATCGCATTCACAAGAACTATGTCAAAAATCGATCTCCCTTTCGTCAAACCGGCGTCCCTGGATGAAGTATTGTCTCAGTCCGATTTCCTCTCGCTGCATTGCCCTATGACAAAAGAAACACAAAAGTTAATCAATCGGGAAAATATCGCAAAAATGAAAAACGGCGCATTTCTGATTAACACTTCCCGCGGAGGACTTGTAGATGAACAGGCTCTCGCCGATGCCCTTAACTCCGGAAAACTCGCAGGCGCAGGTCTGGATGTACTGACTCAAGAACCGCCTTCCCCCGATAACCCGCTGCTCCATTGTCCAACCTGCCGCATCACCTCCCATATTGCCTGGACAACCAAAGAAGCGAGAACCCGTCTTCTCAATTGCGCAAGAGAAAACCTCCGCGCATGGCTCGCGGGAAAACCTCAAAATACAGTGTCCTGACAAAATCGGGAAATGCTTGCGGGTCTTATGCAAAGACTGCAAACCGAAGTGCGAACAATGAACAACAATCTGCTGCCGAAATCGTCTATCATTGTAAAAATCTTGAAATTAGCTTATTTACAACTTGAAAAAAAACATATCATGTGCTAATATTACTCATGAGTGTGTAGCAACGTATGCAAAACACCATTTTTGTGTTGTAAAATAAAAAAACTAATATAACTACGGAGAACCTTAAAAAATGTTGACTGTCCTGAACGTAATTATTTATGCACTGGTCGTTTTAATAGCGATCATTCTGGTTGCACTGATTCTCATACAACCCTCCAAAGGCGGCGGTTTGGGTTCCGCTTTCGGTGGTGTCGGTGAAAATGTCTTCGGTGCAGGCGCGATGGAACACCTTTCCAAACTCACAATCTGGCTCATTTCCATCTTCTTCGTACTGGCACTGTTGCTGACAATTCTCCCCCGTCTCAATAAAAATGACTATAAATCGGTAACGGAAGAAGGCAATGCAAAAACAGAAAACACAGCCCCAGCCGAAACTCCCGCTGCCACAGTTACTCCCGCCACGGTTTCCGCAGATACCGCTAAAGTTACCGAAGAAGTGAAGGCAGCTCCCGCAAAGGTTTCCGCAGATACCGCTAAAGTTACAGAAGAAGTGAAAGCAGCTCCCGCCGAAACGAAAAAAGTCGCACCCGCCGCAACGGAACAAGCCGTAAAGGACAATGTGAAATCACAGGTTAAGGATACGACTTCAGCGGTTCCGCAAAAGAAGATTCAGGAAACAACCGGGAAATAAGATTAAATTAAAGGAAAGACTATCAAAGCGACAGACAAAAAAATTCAAAATCTTACATTTTTTTCACAAAGTTCTGTTTTTTTCCTCAAAAAAAAGAAAAAAATGTGAAAAATTTTTGTGTTTTACGAAAAGATTACTTGAAACTGTTTACTTTTGATAGTATTTTTCCCATGTTGGAAAAGTATTAACATTGCAGATAGAGGTACAAATGATGAAAACGAGAATGTTTTTGATGACAGCGGCGTTCGCTGTTCTTTGCGCTTTGGTTCCGCAGTTGGATGCTCAAAGCAGCAAAAAAGCAGCATCCGGCAACAGTTCCCTGATCGAAATTTACGGGACAAAAGGAAACACGGAACAGTTTGCTGACAGTATTCCCGGCTATATCAAAAGTGGTCTTTTTGAGACTCCGCGGTTCCTGATTGATGGCGTTTCCTATGAACATTCCAAGAAGGACAAAAGGAATGCGAAAGGCTGGATTTCTATTATCATTCCTTTTAAAACTGCATTAAGCGCTGAACAGCCCTGGCTTGAAGACATTGAAGTTGAAGTGAATCTGATGGTTCCCATGATAAACGACAGACAGATTACAGAATGGGGCGTTCTGACTGGAAAGGTTAAACTCGCTCCTGTCGCAAATCATCTGAATGAACCCAATAAAGGATATCACGCCTTGCGCGTTTTCGTTTCACCGCATGTCGTCTCCCGTTATTTCGCAGGCAGAGACGACCGCAAAAGATTTGAAAAAATTATAGAAGAAATGCCGATTCAGGTCACAATGCGCTACGGCACAAAAGCCTATAATGGCGGCAGAGCCATGGGACGCGAATTTGTGAAAATCTGTTCCGGAAAAGGTATGCCGCAATTCCCCGTCCGCGGAGCTAAACTGACTCCTGAAAGCGAAAGTGCAACCGGCACACTCTTCAAAATTTATGCCGACAGCCCCCGCACGTTCTTCGTTGTTGAGGATGCGATCCTCCCCGCAAGCAAGACTCCGTGGGCATGGTTTGAGTATGACAAACAAGAAACAACGATCGACGAAACAAGGAGCAAATAACAATGGCGTCTCAAGAACTGATCCTTTGTATCGATATCGGTGCCGACAGTATCAAAATCTCTGAATTTACATGTACAGCTGAAAATGTTGAACTGAATCGGTTTGCTTATCAGGAATACACGAACGATTCCGAAGACCTCTCTGCGTTCGAAATGATGCTCGCAACACTGAAAGATGTCATCGAAGAAAATGATTTCAAGGCAAAAAGCACCTATATCTCCCTCTCCGGTCAAAATGCACTGATTCCCTTTATCAAGATTCCCGCTACCAGTACCGATCCGGAAAAAATCCGCGATCTCGTCACTTACGAAGCACAATCCCGTATTCCTTACGATTTGAGCGAAGTTGTCTGGGATTATCAGGTAATTGACAATCCGGACGGTGGAGAAGAAGTTGATGCCATGCTCGTCAGCGTCAAAAATGACGAAGTCATCCGCATCACGGAAACAATTGAATCCTGCGGCAAAAAAGTTAAATCCATTGAAGTTTCTCCGACAGCACTCTATAACGCTGCCAGAGCAAACGGAATCGGCGATAATCAGTGCGAAATGATTTTGAACATCGGCGGAAAATCTTCAACCCTCGTCTTCCTCGACGGCAGCAGATTTTTCGTCCGCTCCATCCCGGTCGCCGGCAATACCATCACTCAGCAGATTGCAAAAGAGTTCAATATGCAGTTTGATGAAGCCGATGAAATCAAACGCAGACATGGCTTTGTCGCTCTCGGAGGCGCTTATGAAGAACCCGAATCCGAAATGGCTGCCACCGTCTCGAAAATCGTCCGCAATGTCATGACACGTCTTCACGGTGAAATCAACCGTTCCATCAACGTATATCGCGCAACACAGCATGGACGGAAACCCGAAAAACTTTACCTCGCCGGCGGTAGTTCCATCATGGCATTCACACCGCGTTTCTTCGTGGAAAAACTCCGGATCCCCGTTGAATACTTCAACCCGTTCCCGATTATTCCAATCGGTGAAAACGTCAACAAGGAATCCCTGCAGGAACTTGCCCACCTCTATGGCGAAACCATCGGTTTGGCTCTGCGTCATTTCCGTTCTACCCCCGTCGAAATCACCTTAATCCCCGATCAAATCAAAAAGCAGAATATCATGCGGATGAAACGTCCGTTCTTCTATGCATCCGCTATCTCTCTGCTGATTTATCTGGGAATTACCTACTGGGCGCTGGACAGTCAGAATGTTGCCATCCAGCAGAAAGAAGAATCCATTTCTACGAAACTTGCAGAGAAAAAGAAAACCGAACAGGAAGTAATCAAAGCGAAACAGGAATTGAATGAAAGTGAAGCGGAATATCAGAAAGCTCTTGCTTTAGTTCAGGACAGAAATCAATTCCTGCCGATATTCAATAAACTGCAAGATCAGTTGACCAGCGACAAATTGAAAAACAAAATATGGTTCACTAAGGTCTCTTTCTCCGATGAAGCTGAAAATATCTTCAAGGCAAAAGATTCTGCTGACTCCAAGAATACAAAACAGACACGCAGAAGCAATCGTAACCGAAACTCCGATTCCAAGCGCACCCGCTTGGCTGGTGATAACCGCAATGATAAAATACAATGGCTAAACGTGGAAGGTTTCATTATCCAGTACAACCAAAGTGAAGCAGATACCGACCCGCGTTCCGTATGGTCTCAATTGGATATTGCTCTGAGTGAAAGTAAAGATGCCATCAGCGATATTCGTGAACGGTTCAAAGACACTTACGGCAATTATCAGCTGATCAGTGGCAACGACAGTCCTTATTACGAAAAAGGCAACGTCTATAATTTCAGTTTTTCCTATAGTCTCAAAAAAACTCAGGGGATGTAAAAAATGTCTATTAGCAGTTCTATTTCTGATTTTTGTTCTAAAAACCGTTCCCTTGTCATTTTCCTCGTAATCACCGTTATCGCTGCGGCTGTGCTCGCGTTTCTGGATATCCAATCCTGCCAACGGATTAATGAATCCATTGAAAATATCAGAGCAGCTGGCGATGAAATCACAAAAATTAACGACGTCGGCCAAAAGGCACCCGGTGATTTCGTTATTAAGGAAGGCTGGGATGAAAAGAAAATTGCCGAAGAACAGGAAAAGTGGGAGAAAAGACGCCGGGATACCAGAATTGTCAGTGGCAATGCTCACCTGATTAAAGAAGATGTTCATGCGCTGGAAAAGAAAATCGCGCAGACACAGAGCGTTTATGGTAATTTTACAGGCATCGCTTTCGATGCGTTCCTGACCTTTATGGCAACAGTTCCCGAAAAAGACAAAGATAATCCGACTGCAGAAAAAATTGCTCAGGCGTTCTCTCAGATGTCACCCCTTACCTTCCAGGCTGAATTGAAAAAGGCTATCAATGCCGTGCAAAGGAGCCTTGAAAATGATTAACATTAAAGACCAGATCTTTGAAGCGCTTGAAACAGTGCTTCAGAAC
>CALCCZ010000258.1 GCA_937900075.1 uncultured Lentisphaeria bacterium | reverse complement strand
CAAATTAAATGCAAAAGAAATTTTTCATTATCTGCTTTTACTTTGGCAATTGACATCAGGGACTTTTTTTCAGAAAGTTTGCGACATTTTGATTTCCGGGATTGAAAATACTGGAATAAAGGTGTATTTTAAAGGTTTGTAAACATTTTTGAAAGTGCCGGTTATTCCGGCTGATAACAATCATTTTTTTCCGGAGAATGGAAAATGTCAAAATCATTTTGTGTAGCAATTGCGGGTTGTACCGGTGCCGTCGGCGTGGAAATGCTGAAGACGCTGGAACAGCGTAATTTCCCTCTTTCCCAACTGAAACTTCTGGCTTCCGCGCGTTCTGCGGGGAAAACGGTAAAATTCCGCGGTCAGGATGTAGTAGTGGAAGAAATGACGAAAGAGTCGTTCAAGGGCGTGGACATTGCTCTGTTTGCTGCGGGTGGCGATGTTTCGAAGGAATATGCAAAAGCAGTAGTGGATTCCGGTTGCATTATGGTTGACAATTCCAGTGCGTTCCGTCTGGATCCGGAAGTCCCGCTGGTTGTTCCGGAAGTGAATGCGGAAGATGTGTTTCTGCACAAGGGCATCATAGCGAATCCGAACTGCACGACAGCGATTATGTGTGTTGCGGTTTATCCCCTTCATAAAGCGAAAAAATTGAAACGCATGGTTGCGTCCACGTATCAGGCTGCGTCCGGCGGCGGCGCCAAAGCGATGAAGGAACTGGAAGTTCAGACGGCGGATGTACTTGCGGGTAAGGCGCCTGAGGTGAAAGTCATGGCCCAGCAGATTGCTTTCAACCTGTTTCCGCATATTGATGTATTCCAGGAAAACGGATACACGAAAGAAGAGATGAAAATGGTGAACGAGACGAAGAAAATCATGCATCTTCCGGATGTGAAGATTTCCTGCACCTGTGTCCGCGTTCCGGTTTTCCGTGCTCATTCTGAGTCCCTGAATCTGGAATTTGAAGATGAAATCACGCCGGAAGAAGCACGGGCGATTTTAAGTCAGGCACCTGGTGTTCAGGTACGCGACAATCCTGCGGAGAAGGTTTATCCGATGCCGATTGATGCGACCAATCTCTATGATGTGCTTGTCGGGCGTATCCGTCAGGATGTTTCCCGTGATGACAAGCGTGGATTGGATATTTTTGTGAGCGGTGACCAGCTGCTGAAGGGAGCTGCACTGAATGCGGTTCAGATTGCGGAAGTGCTTGCGAACGGAAAATAACGGCATTTTCAGACAATAACCGGGGGTATGCGGGAGTATTTTCTGCGTGTCTCCGGGTCGGATGTCTCTTTCAGGAAAGGATTTTTTTATGGCTTTGATGGAATGTTCCTTTTTTTCCGAGTCGATCGGAATGTGTACCAATGCGCATGTTATCGTGCCGCAGCCGACCTTATCGCAAATCGGATTGACGGGGAAGGGGTCACCGGAAGGATGTCCGGTCCTTTATCTTCTGCATGGTTTGTCAGATGACCATTCGATATGGCTGAGACGCACGAATATTGAGCGTTACGCAACGCAGTTCGGGATTGCCGTTGTGATGCCGAACTGTCACCGCAGTTTTTACTGTGATATGCAGAACGGTCTGGGCTACTGGCGTTATTTGAGCGAGGAATTGCCGTCGTTGATAAACGGCTTCTTCAAGTTTTCGCAGAAACGCGAAGATACGTTTGTCGCCGGATTATCCATGGGCGGGTACGGAGCGTTCAAACTTGCCTTGAATCAGCCGGACCGTTTTGCCTCGGCAGCCTGTTTTTCCAGTGTGATCCGTCCGTGGAACTTTGACAAAGAGGCATCCTATATGTCGAAGGAACTGTGCGCGATATTCGGGGATGACCCGGATAAAGTCGCAAATACCCTCTGTGATCCGTACTACATGGCAACGAAGCAGATGGCAGCCGGTGTGAAAATGCCGGAATTTTACGTTGCCTGCGGAACGGAAGATTTCCTGTATCAGGAAAATATCCTCTTCAAGGCGCATTTAGAGAAGACCGGTGTGCCGTTTGAATTTTTCCAGGAACCCGGGACCCATGAATGGGGATTCTGGGACCGTCACATTCTCAAGTATCTGAACTGGTTACAGAAGAAACAGCTGTTACACTGAGGAAAGGTGTAAGTATGGGATTTCTCAGCAAAATTTTGTCCATGCGGATTTGTGCGGAAGCGGAAAAGGCGATGGACCGGTATGTGGAAAGTGCGTTTATCAATGCCCTTTTACCACATGCGGATTCGTCCGGAGTTGTTGCCGCGCTACATGTTACAGCTTCGGTTGACGTGGTTTTTTCCGAAACATTTGTGGAATATACGGAACACGAAAAGTCCAAGGATACTCCGGCAAGTCTGACGGTTCCTCCGCGCAGTCGTCATTTGGATATTGATACCATCATTCCGGCGATGCGGCCCCGGATGTTTTCGGATTCGCAGCAGATTACGGCGGAAGATGTGCGTTTGACTTTAGAGAGCAGTTTGAAAAATATCGGCTTGCGTGAAATGTTCATGGGTGTCGGTGCCACGCTGAACAACGTGAATGTGCGTTTGACTGTCAGTGGCGGAGCTGTACTTCAGTGGATTCTGCCGCAGGAAGATAAAACCGGTCAGCCTGAATCCGCAGAATCTCCTGAAAATCAAGAGCGTGCGTGATGGGAATCGAGATTGAACGCAAGTTTTTAGTTCTGGATGATTCGTGGAAGAAGGAAGTAATCCGCCGGATTTCCATCCGACAGGGGTATGTGCAATGCGAGAATCATGCCACTGTCCGTGTACGGATTGCGGATCATGAGGCGTACTTGACTATTAAATCGCCCCGTGGAATCAGCGGTTTGACCCGAACGGAGTTCAATTATCCCATTCCTGCGGAGGATGCGGATGTTCTGTTGAAAAGCGTATGTTCTCAAGGACTTGTGGAAAAATTCAGGAATATTGTTCCTGCCGGTAACGGTTTAATTTGGGAAATTGATGAGTTTGCCGGAGCCAATACGGGTCTGGTCATGGCGGAACTGGAACTGCCGTCACCGGATACCCCGTTTGAGCGTCCCAGCTGGCTTGGCAAAGAGGTTACCGATGACTACCGCTACTACAATTCCAATTTAGTGGCGCATCCCTACACAGACTGGGAAAAAGAAGTTTGAACTGCCTGTTTCTCCACAGGACAGGCGACATGTATAGTTTCCCGGATGAAAATGACGAGACGGACTTGTTTTTTTTGTTTTTTCGTCTATAATATACTTAATAATAAAAGTGGCAATTGTATTGACACTTGTCCGGGAAATGAAGAAATTTATTGCAGATATGGAAGATTTTGAGGTGAATTATGAGTGAGCCTAAAAAAGAGGTTTTTGTAAATCCTGAATGGACGTCCCAGGAGGATTTGCCGAGGGGTAAGACATGGGGAGAGGATGCATTTAATACCCTGGACAATGAAACTGTCAAAACTGCCGAAAAGGTGTTTTATTATCTCAAAACAAACGATGAAAATATATGCGTTCTCCCGTCGTCAATCTCTTTGAACGGCAGTTTATCCGTGGAGTTCACCTGTGGAGACAAACCGGAATGTTCAATCAGCATATTTGAAGGCGACTCATCCAGCTTGGCCGGCGATTTGTCCCTGATTTTCAATCCGCATATACAGGTTTCCAACTTTCATTTGAGTACCGGGGAGGGTACGGCAGAGCAGAGAAACCGGAATATTTCCCTTGCTTTCAACTCTTCCCGGTTTGATGTACTGGATTTGTCGGGATTTCAAACAGGAGAAGGCAAATCGCTGATTTTGAACGGGGTTGCTGATATTGGACGTCTTGAAAATGTCGGGAAAGCCATTTTTGATTTTGCGAAACTGAATGTTGAAGAATGGATTGTAGATAATTCTCCGGTCGTACTTGATTTTGGCGGAAATTACGCGAATTTTCAAAAAGTGACGCTGAAAAAAGATTTAACACTTACCTGCAGTGACAGTTGCAAGTTGACTGTCGGTGAATGGAGTCTGGCGCAGGATGCAACGCTGACACTTCCGGCAAGTCTTATGAGATGTTTCAGCGCTGCGGAATATAAACCGGAGGAAGTTCCTGGAAAGATTGTGGTTTCCGGCGGCGAAGTGACCTTTGAAGAAGTGGAGGGTTGGCAGGAATCATTTGATAAAGACAAAAAAGGCAAAATTCAATTCCTTAATTGTGTTTATGCTGTTTACGACAATATTGTACCGGACCTGAGCGAAATAGACGGACAGGTCAGAATGGTCGGAAACAAGAATACGAAGCTGAAATTATCCGCTCCGGGAGAGGATTATAACTGGGAAACAGCATCTATTGATTTTGGTGGCGGTACCAACTCGCTGGAGATAGGGGCGGCTACAGATTTTGAAGTAAAAAATCTTTCCAATCTTTCCAAAATCGTTCTTTCCTCCGGGAAATGCGTCGATGATTCTATGAAAATAACTTGGTTGACTGTGTATGGTGATTCGCATTTGGATTCCGCCACTGTCAAGGTGGGAAATAATTCCAAGTTTGACATAGAAGGAAAAATCAATACGGATTCCGGATATCTGGATCTGTCCTTCGGAAATAATGTGGAAGCTATTATGAATTCTTCTCTGAATGAGGTGAATAAACTGGCATTCGGTGGAAAAGCACTTTACACGGATTTTTGGGGAAAATCATACGGTACATCGGAATTAACAGTGAAAGGGTCCATTATTGGAAGAAATACCAATACTGCGGTATCTTTCGGTACGTATGCGACTGTAACAATCGGAGATGAGAACAGCGATGATTCCGTTTTGGATTTAAGAGGCGGCAGCAATACTCTGACATTCGGATCCAATTCTGATGGAACTCTTGACTGTAATGTTTTGAATGTCAAAACATTGACACTTAAGAATGGTATTCATTGGTCGGATTATCCAGGAGATCCTTGGTATCAGGAGCATACATCGGTGACCATTTTCGGTAAATTTGTTGCCCCTCTTATGAACAATACCATATCAGTAGGAAATTTTGCAGACTTGGATATTACTGGCGGGATCGACAATTCCGCGGGTGGTACTTCTACCGGAACAACGATAAAGGTTGGGGCAAATTCCACGTTGATTATCGGAACCACGGATGTTCCTGCCAACATTACCGGTCTGGAATCGTTGACGGTTTCCGGCGGTACGCGCTATGCTGATAGTGCGTCAAGCGACAAATCCCGGGGACAATCGATAGTAACGATTTCCGGAGATGTAACCGGTACGGATTCCGCCAACAAAATTCAGGTGAAAGCGTATTCCCAATTGACAATTTCCGGGGATTTGGATTTGTTGACCGGGAAGAATACAATTACCGTAGCGAATTTTTCTAAATCGGAAATTCATGGAGACGTTTCCAATCTGCAGTCCGTAACTTTGACCTCCGGGAACGGAAAAGAAGATGCCGACGGGAATACCTCTCAGGCAGTTATGTCTGTTGACGGTTCTTTTTACGGAGCGAAAGGAAATGTGACCCTGAGCATCGGAAATTATGCCGATTTTACTGTGTCTGGCGGCATCCTGGATTCTGATGCGGGGTCCGTTTATACCATGTCCATTGGTACGAATGCCACAGTGACAATCGGTTCTTCAACAAAAAGCAGTGCAATTCAGAATCTTACGAAACTTACGGTGAAGAATTCGAATTTGGATTTGGATCGATTGGGAAAGACTCTTTGTGCCGGAACGGTAACGGCAACCGATGGCGACGACAAGTATTCCCTGGGCAGCAATAATGATATTGAACTCGGACATGTATTCATGGGCGGAGGGAATGATGTCATTTCCATCGGCTCGAACAGCATTGTGAAAATCAAAGGACTGCTGGATTTCGGAGACGGTGCCAAAAATCAGCTTTCCATTGGACAAAGTGCGAATGTGACCATTGATGCGGATATTTGGGGCGTAAATAAACTGACTTGTTCATCCGGAACGATAAAAAAGGTCGATGGAAGCGATAACGAATATTTTACTACCTTGGTTGTTTCCGATGTCACGGGTACGGCTGGCGATGATGTATTTTCCTTCGGTTCCTATACGGATATTTCTGCGGATAAGATGGATTTGAAGGGCGGAAAAAATACGGTTTCCATCGGAAAAGCCGGCAAATTCAAGCTGCAGGGTGACTTGAGCGGTGTAACGAAATTTACGGCAGCTGCGGGAAAAAATGGTGATTACATGACAAAGATTACCATTCATGGGACATTCAACGGCACTGAAGACGACAATACTGTTTCTTTTGGAAACTGGAATGATGTGACCTTGAATCAACTGGATCTGAAGGACGGAAAAAATGCACTCGCCATCGGTTCGAATTCATCGTTCCAAGCGGAAAACATTAAAGGTGTAAGTATCCTTTCCATAGGGAACGAATCCGAAGTTACGATAGGTAAAATGGAACTCAAAGAGGATACTAAAATCACAATCGGGAAGAACGAATCCATCGTATATGTTTCCAGCGAGAAAATGGCTTTTGACTGGAGTGAACACATTTTCAACAAGAAAAACAAGTCCTCCATGGGGAAAAATTCCAGAATTGATGCCGGTGAACATAAAGATGATACGGCTGCCAAAGCGGATGAAGCACAAATCAAACTCGCGGAAGGCGGACATGGATGGCTCGGTGCAGTTTCCGGAATCGAAAATGATGGTTTCTATAACGATTTTACCGATTTCTTTGCGATTGATGGAGCTGCGGCAGCCGATTTGAAAGACTGGAAAATCGTCAGTGAAGACGGCAAGGATTTGCTCTCTGTCGGAGTCTGGGAGAAGAAGACCGGTGAAGACGAGGGGTGGACCAAAAGCGAAAACACGTTTGCATGGAATGAGGGGGGGTGGTCTCTGTCTCCATACAACCCGGGCACGGATGTCGAGTCCGTGCTGGTGGAAGTGTCCATTTCCGATACGGCTGGCGTGAAGGAAAAGTTTATGGAATACAGCCTTGCCAAGGTATGAAAAAAAACAATGTGATTTTTGAAATGAACAAGACAACACAGACCTATCTGCTGATAGCGGACTCACATTTGGAAGATGGCGCGAAATTGCAGGAATTTCAGACTCTGCTGGAGAAGATTTCCTGTTTGCCTTTATCCTGCGGGGTAGTGTTCCTGGGAGATATCTATGAATTGTGGGTAGCTCTGGATCGCTACGAGAATGAACGGCATCGCACATTCCTGACCTGGTGTTCGGGAGAAATCAAGGCGGGCCGCGAGATTATTTTCACAGAAGGCAATCATGAGTTTTATCTGGATCCGTGCCGGAGAAAATTTTTTACCGAGGTGACGCGTCGGGATATCCGGCGCGGGAATGTGGTGTTTACCCATGGAGATACTCTGAATCTGCGCGATTATCTTTATTTGCTGATGCGGATGGGAATACGGAATTTCTTCACGCGGTTCCTTCTGTATCTTGTCGGTCCTTCGTTTGGCCCGAATCTGACACAACGCATACGCTTGCGATTGAAGACGGCGAATATGGTTCACAAAAAGCATTTTCCCGTGGATGATGTGAAAATGTATTTGAAAAAATTGAGCGTTCGGGGCGTCCGGACAGTTTTTGCCGGACATTTTCATGCGGAAAACGAACTGAATTTCTGCGGTGTACAGATGTATGTGCTACCCGCATTTATCAATACGGGAGAAATCGGTGTTTACACGGTTGACCCGGATAAATATGAACTGTTGCCGTGGGAAACGGCACTGGAAAAATTAAATAATACAGGAGAAAAACGATAATATGAGAACAATTCTTTATCCGGGCAGTTTCGATCCGGTAACGAACGGGCATTTGGATGTGGCGTTCCGCGCGGCACGGATATTTGACCGTGTGGTGATAGCCGTGGCGGCGAATTCCGAGAAAAAACCGTTTTTTACTTTTGAAGAGCGCGAGGAACTGTTGCGGCACGCCTGCCGTGAGCATAAGAATATCCAGATTGCCAGCTTTCACGGTTTGCTTGTGAAAGCGGTGGATGATTTCGGGGCATCTGCAGTGATACGCGGATTGCGCGCAGTATCCGATTTTGAATATGAGTTCCAAATGGCGTTGATGAACCGGGAACTCAATGCTCATTGTGAGACGATTTTCATGATGCCCAGTCCCGAGTATTCTTATGTCAGTTCGCGTCTGATTAAGGAAATTGCCATTTGTGGCGGCGATATTTCACCTTTCGTGCCGGACTTTGTAGCTGCCGCCATACGGCACAAGAAAGAAACCGGAACGATTTGAAAGGAGTGCGCTCTATGATAAAAATCAATACCTGTCACATACTGGATGAACCATTGTTTGTGGATGGTGAAGAATCCAAGGATATACTGGAAATGGGAGAAGTTACCGGCGGCGTGGAAATGGAGCCGGTATCGGATATCGGATATCATCTGATTGCGACAAAAACCGGTCAGGATCTGCTCGTGAACGGCAAGGCATCCTTTCAACCATTGTGTCCGTTGTCTGAAACCGGTGGAAATCACTGTCCAGACTGCCCCCTTGTGCATTTACCGCGAAGATGTGCCGGATCAGGAAGTGGATATTACCGATGATATCCGGGAAGAACTGCTTCTTGCTTTGCCGGATTATATCCGCTGTTCCGAAGATTGTGCCGGACTCTGCCCCAAATGCGGTGCGGATTTGAATGAAGGCCCCTGTAATTGTTCCGAAGAGGATGATTTTGTGACAAACGGGGAAAATTCCCCTTGGAATGTTTTAGACCAGCTGAAAAAATAGCAGAAGGAGAATGTATTATCATGGAAAATGAACGAAAAGGCTTTTACGATTCCCACATACATCTGAATTACGGTCCCTGCGATACTCCCGCTGAATTTATGAAGAAAACCGCCGCCGCCGGTGTTACAGCAGGGAATATTTTCTGCCCCGCAGCGCATCATGATATCGGTCGCGCAGACGGCGATTACCGTTGGCAGGCACGCTTGGATTATGTTCTGGAATTTACGTCCGGAACGCCGGGTTTTCTGCCGTTTTTCCGTTTCGATCCGACGGAACCGGATGTAGTTGAACAGATTGAGACAGCAGCGGAAAAAGGGATCAAAGGCTACAAAATTATTTGTGAACAGTATTATCCCCGTGATTGTATGAAAGCATGCGAAGCTGTGGCGGCTACGGGAATGCCCTTGATGTTTCACAGTGGAATCCTGGGCGGTGCGCGTGACCAGCTTTCCGGAAAGTTCAATCGTCCTCTGGAATTTGAATGTCTGTTCAATGTGAAAAATTTGCGTTTTTCCATGGCTCACGTCGGTTGGCCGTGGGTCGATGAATATATGGGCATTGTGTGCAAAACATTTTTTGTATGGGATCAGGAGTTCAATAATCATCTGTATTTCGATTTGACTCCCGGAACGCCCGCATATTACCGTCGTGAGACTCTGCGGAAGCTCTACCTGTGCGGATATCCCGTGAAAGAGTTCGTCTTATGGGGCTCGGATTGTGTGGCAAATGAGTATTCTTCTTCTTATGCAAAATTCTGGCTGGATCTGGATGCAAAATTGATGGATGAAATTGTCAAGGACAGTGAATTGGCATTTGTGCCATGGTCCCAGACGTATCCCGATCTGCACGATATTTTTGATTGCGCTGCATGGAAAAATGCTGTGAAGTTCGCTACCAAACAGAACCTTTGAGCTTTTTTGTCAAACGGATAACATAAAAATGCCGGCTCTTAAACTCGGCAGAAGGATTTGAAAAATGAAAAAATGTTTCTTTTTTTGTATGATACTTCTTTCCATACTGACCTTTTTGCCTGCCTGCCGTTCCGATAAAGTAAGTGTTTGCACGTTCAATGTGCGCGGCCCTTTTGACAAGGGCGAAAATGCTTGGCGGTATCGCCGGGAACTTGTTGCCGAAGTAATCTGGAAGGGTAATTTTGATTTCATCGGTACACAGGAAGTGAATATCGGAAAAATCGGCGGAATAACCATGCTCGATGATATGATGGACCGTCTTCCCGGATATGAATATTACGGCAAATCCCGAGAAAAAACGGAGGCGGGTGAAAGCACACCGATTTTGTGGCGAAAAGACCGCTGGGAGATGGATGAGAAAGAACATGGCGTGTTCTGGTTGTCCAAAACACCGGAAGTGAGTTCTCAGGACTGGAAAGCCGCCTGTCCGCGAACGGTTGTCTGGGGTAAATTTCATGAGTTAGATCGCGGTAAGAGAACCGGCAGAAAAATCTATTTCATCAATACCCATTTTGACCATGTCAGCGAACTTGCCCGCATTAAATCAGCCGAGATGATTGCAAAGTTCATTGCCGGCTTGAAAGATAAAGACGTTCCGGTGATTCTGACCGGTGATTTCAATCAGTATCGGTACTCAAAGTCATTGACCTACCTGATCGGATCGCCCGCCCTTATTGATGAACATGTCCAAATTTCCCCCGCGCCCTTGAGAGATGTCTATTCCGATTCTCATCCGGGTGAGCCGGATTGCAGGACCTATCATGCCTTCCATAAGAGACAGACGCGGAACAACCGGATAGATTTTATCTTTTTGCGTGGACCCATGCGGATTGTATCGTCTCAGATTATCCGGCATGATGAGAATGACCCGTGCCCGTCCGACCACTATCCCGTTTCGGCGGTTCTGGAGTTCGGTACCGCATACTGATAGGGGATAGTGGATAGGGGGAAACTCCATGACATATTCGTGATTGCTTGAACGGGGTGGAATGGTTTATGGAAAATGCCGGGAGTTTTTCGAGATTGTGCGGGCCGAAATAGGACTATGGATAGAAGATATTTTGCAGACCTGAACATAAACGTTATGTCCGGGGACACAATTTTACAAACGTTTTGAGCATAACACGGAAAATATCGGGATTTCGACAAAACCAGCCCCAACTGGGCGGTACGATTATAGCCAGGGGTAAGACGCCGAAGGCGGCGCAGCCCCTGGTCAATGTAACCCAAACCTTTTGAGCCCCAACGGGGCGGCATGAACCATTCACAGAGGAAACCCGCCATCGGCGGGTGCATCTCCGTGCGTAACGTTTGCTGACTATAGGTCTTGCCTGAGAAACTGGCGGATTGCGGTTATGCGTTCAGTCTTTTTTTTCCGGAACAGAGTTCTCTGTGAGGAAAAACTGTATCTCCGTCGGCGAAATCTTTCCGGTACTCACTAAATATTCCATTGCACGCTGCAGGGTGATCATACCGTCGCGTCTGCTTGTTTCCAGAACGTTCGGCAGCATGAACGCCTTGTTTTCACGGATCAGTTCCTTGACTGCTGATGTGGCAATCATGACTTCAAACGCGGCGATTCTGCCGTTTCCGTCCAGTCTTGGCAGAAGACGTTGTGAAATGACGCAACTGAGTGCGGAAGCGAACTGGACACGGATTTGATTCTGCTGGTCTGCGGGGAAGGAGTCCACAATACGTTCCACGGTTTCCGTGGCGTTGTTGGTATGCAGTGTGGCAAAGACCAAGTGACCGGTTTCCGCTGCCGTCAAAGCAGCGGCAATTGTTTCCGTATCCCGCATTTCACCGATGAGAATCACATCGGGATTCTGTCGCATGGCTGCGCGTAATCCGGCGGCAAACGACAAGGTGTCGGAGTGAACCTCACGCTGTTCGATAATGGAATGGAGATTCGGGTATATGTATTCTACCGGGTCTTCGATTGTGATGATATGCTTGCTCGCTGACTTGTTCAGCATTTGGATCAGGGAGGCGAGGGTCGTAGTTTTTCCGCTGCCAGTCGGGCCGGTTACTAAAATAAGCCCCTGTTTCTTCATGGATTGCGTCAGAAGTACCGGCGGAATGCCCAGCTTTTCCGGTTCGGGGATGACGGAAGATATGGAACGTGCGACAAATCCCACATTTCCCCGCTGGAAGAACGCATTGAAACGGAATCTGTAATCGCTTTCTTCGTTATTGATTTTCAGCTTGACCGAGAGTGCAAAATCCAGTTCCCGTTCCTTTTCCAAAGTGGTTCGCTGCCTCTGGTTGATTGTACTGTAAAGCAGCTTCTGAACATCGGAATTCGTCATGGACGGCAAATCCAGAGACACTAACTTGCCATGAAGCCGCAGCATCGGCGGTGTCGCGCAGGTGGCAATCAGATCGCTGGCTCCGGATTTTACCACCGTTCGAAGTAATGCCACCATGTCTACACCATTGATATCCGGACGGTCGCTGCTGGTGGAGTAATGGTCGCGGAATGCATTTTCTCCGCTTTCCATACCTTTGAGCATCATTTGCAAGGATGCGGGATTTCCGGATGCGGCAAATGCACTTTCACGGGAAATCAATCCTTGCTTGAAACTGCGGCATATCGCTCGGTTGAACGGAATAGAACCACTCTGCGTATCACGTTCCAGGTGATCTTCCAATCCGGCGTAATTCTGTTTTTGTATCTGGTCCCGGACGGGAGCGGTTACTGCAAGAATTTCGAAAACCGGCAATTGACCGCCGGTAACGGACGGCACGAGCCTTTGTGCCATGACCGCCTGAAGCGACAGACTCAAATCCTGGGCAATGCGGTCGCGCATGTCTCCGGGAAACATGGAAATGATTCGTTCCACGGTGGAAACCGTATCGGATGTATGAAGTGTACTGATGACCAAATGTCCGGTCATAGAGGCGGTAATCGCTGTTTGGATGGTCTCGGTATCGCGCATTTCGCCGACGACGATGACATCCGGATTTTCGCGGAGAGCATTTTTCAAAGCCTCGGGAAAACCGCCGCGGATACCCGTAAGCTCCCGCTGGGAAATCAGACTCTGAATTTCCGGATAACAGTACTCCACAGGGTCTTCCAATGTGAGAATATGAACTTGTCTTGTGCGGTTGATTTCCTGTACAAGGGCCGCCATGGTAGTGGATTTTCCGCTGCCGGTACTGCCGGTAATCAGAATCAGTCCCTGTTTCAGGGCCGACATCTTTTTCAGAAATTCAACGGGCATCCCGAGCTTTTCCATATCAATGTCGGCAGCCGAATGGACCGTTCTGGCAACAATCGCACTGCCGCTGAAGGTTTCATAGAAATTCAGACGGCAGCGTATCGTGTTTGTAATTTGAATGGAGGAGTCGGCTGTCTGGGTTTCCGCATAGTGAATACGTCCGGATTCGTTGAGAACGGACTCGCGGAATGCTGTGATTTCTTCCGCTGTCAGCTGGGGACAGTCTAATTCACACACCTGTCCGTTGAGCCGACAGGAGGGTATCTTTCCGGAAGTCAGAAAAATATCGGAAATCGCGGGATTCACACATCTCTCAAGCAATTCGCGGATGTTCATATTCTTTCACCACTCAAATTAAAGTTTTCAGAGATCAATGCCATCTGCTTTCAGCAGTTCCTGTACTTCCGCCACACAGATATCCCGTTCGGAAATCCCTTTCCGGACTGCCAGAGCCGCAGCGGTACCGCAACCTTGACCGATACCGGCGCAAACACTCATAATCCGGAAATTGGAATG
>CALCCZ010000257.1 GCA_937900075.1 uncultured Lentisphaeria bacterium | reverse complement strand
TGTATGATCCACTGATCGCACAGATAGCTACTGAGCATTGGAATGAAGTGCTTGAAAGAAGAATGCTGCCCCGATGAAATAAAAGCACAGAAAAGAGAACTTTATTATGCCAAGAGATAAAACAGCCAGTCACAAAAGAATTCTGGAATCTGCCAAAAAGGAATTTCTGTCACAGGGATTTGAAGCGGCATCCATACGGGAAATTGCTCAGGGTGCCGGAATAACCAGTGCCGGTCTATACCGTCACTGCAAGGATAAGGAAGATTTACTCGGACAACTTTTGCAGCCGCTCTTCGCAGATATGAACCGGCGTTTTGAGCAGCATACACGGGAATCTTACGCAGCAATGCGGCAGGGTTCTGAACTGAAAAGTGCGTTTGATTCCGGTGAAATCAAAATCTCCCCACTTGTCGGTGTAGTTGGCCATGAAATCGTGGTTGATTTCATATTTCTTGCCGAGGTCAATCACTACAAAGTTCTGAGAGGGATCCGCATAGACAACTTTGCCCAGGACCTGTTTCAGGAGAGTTGTATTGCTGACTTCATTGGAAACTTCTTCTTCAACAGTTCCGGAAGCGTTTCTCTTTGCAAGGTCCTTTTTCTTTTTATCATTGCTCTTGTTGAAGACGCTGAGGGCTTCTTCCAGTTTTGCGATTTTAGCAGCATCGATCTGTGCTTTCTTTTCCTTTAATTCCAGACTCTTTTTCTGGGTTTCAATCGTTTTCTGCGCTTCTTCGTTTTCGGTCAGCAGTTTTTCCTTGGTGCCTTCCAGTTCTTTGTTCTTCGCTTCCAAATCTTCTTTTTCGCGAACAAGAGCCTGATGTCCTTCAACGTATGTCTTCAGACCGACCATTTCTTCCTGCAGTTTTGTTTCGTAATCATCGCCGCTCAGTTCGGGTGATTCAAGTTCGAACATGGTAGCGATTTTGACTAAACTCTTGCCATAAGCATCCGAACGATTCAATGCGTTTTCGCCTTTGTCGGAAATATCGCCGAAACGTTTCTGGACGTAGTCCATATCGGGATTCTTTTTATCCGTCTTGGAGGAATCCAGTTCATCCATTTTGAGTTTGTTATTGGCATTTTGCAGGATATCAATCATAGTGACGCGGAACTTCGAGAACAATTCAACACGTGCACCGATTTTCTGCATTACCTGTTCCATTTCTGCAGCATTCTGGGCATATTCATTCAGTCTGCGGTCACTGATACCGGATTCGCCTTCGTTGACAAGGTCCGCTATTTTTACAATATCTTTAGCCATTTTTTCACGCTGGTCCAGAGAATGCTTTACCGCATCGTCCAGGCGTTTCAACGGGGTAGCCAGCTGTTGAGAAGTTTTGCTGATCGCCATGTCTTCCGGTGAAACAGCGTATTTCTTCTTTTCTGCAACTGTTTCTCCTGCAATCAATTTTGCTGCACTGTCAGCGATTGATTTTGCCATCAGTTCACGCCCTTTTGCGACATCTTCACGCTTATTGAAAAGCATTACTCCGAAAACAGCCGCCGCAATAGCAACCACCAGAACGAGGATGTTGATAACACGATTCGCGATGCCCATTTGTTAAGACTCCAATGTTATTATGTTATTTTATTAATCTTCCAAAGAAAAAAATCCATCACTACTAAATTATAATCAAAAGTCCATTCTGTCAAACCGAAATTGATTTTTTTACACAAAAAAAATGTTTTTTTTGCTTTTTTTTACAATTTTTGGGGGATTATTGATGTTTTTTGCCGTTTCCAAGCTCTTATTTCACTCACTGAATCATTCCTTTACACACCGCAATTCCAGGAAACGCGCAGATCCGCAATTCCGGATCTGTTCTATTTTCCATGGTTTCGGAGGTATATTGAGACCGGCGTTCCGTTCCGGCATTTCCCAATACATTACAGCATTTTCCGCCCAGATGCGGAATCTGGGGTCGGAGGTGATACCATCGAGAAATTCCATTGACTGCGGGTACGGCGGGTCGGCGAAGATGATATCCGGCGGATCCATTTTTGCAATGGAGGAATGAAAAGGGGGAACCGTTCCTCTGACAATTTTGAACTCGCATGATACTCCCGCTTTTTTCAGTTTCATGCAGTTGCTTTCTATGATTTTCAGTACCGAGGGCGACTGTTCAAAAAAATAAACCTTGCGCGCTCCACGACTGGCAGCTTCCAGTCCCATGGCGCCGGATCCGGCAAAAATATCCGCAAAGATAATGTCGGTGCAATTTCCCAAAGCATCAAAAAAAGCCCGTCTTGCCCGAACGGATGTTGGCCTTACCGCTTCATTTTCCGGTGGAGAATACAGTGTGATTCCGCGGGCTGTTCCTGCTACGATTTCCATATTGCTGAAACCTGTTGTTAAAAATTTTCTGTTTCTGTGTCAATTCAATGAATATACATCCGGAACAATGGATTTTCCAGTGCGATTCTGTTTTCAGAACTTTCTTTTCTGTTGTTTCAGAACCTCTGCCTGCGGAAGGCGTTTATAAAATTCATCCAGCGGATAGCAGCCGGAAATCATACCGTTCCGCGGTGCATTCGTGCAATCTCCGAAAGTACGGCAGATTTTACACCGCTGCAGAGGTTTTCCAGCCAGAACATCCGAGCAGATTTCCGGATAGGAAAGAACCATTCTTCCGATTCCGGCGAAATCTGTTTTTCCATTGGCAATGGAGTGTTCTGCGACATTTGGCAAATATTCCTGCAAACAGGAATAACCGGATCCGACGGTAACAATGCCGGGACAAAGTTCTTTCAACCGATGAACCGCCGCGATATGGCGGCCGACGTTATACAATGGATGTTCCGGCATGGCATAGCCGTCGGCGACAGCATAGTAAGCGGGTCGCTGCATGTGAACATTGTAGTACGGACTTCCGATAGTGGCGCAAATCAGTTTGACGCCATAGTCTTTTTGCATGATATGCACTAATTTTGCGGGTTCCGTCAGGTCGGGATCCATATTCATACCGGTTCCATCGCCGCCGAATGCGTAGGGATATTCTCCGTTCCACGCCATGGGATGTCCAACACCGTCTTCGCCTTTCTGGAACGGTATGATATCGAATATACTGAGCCGGGAGGACAATTCCAGACCGGGTACGTTTTCCAATATGCTTTCAGCGATTTCGCGATAAAACCGGATCCGGTTTTCAAAGGAGCCGCCGTAGGAGCCTTTTCGGTCATGAGCGGACAGAAATTCATGGCCGAGATAACCGTGCGCCAACTTGATATCCACGAAATCGAAACCGGATTCTCTGGCGATTTTTGCAGCAGCGATGTAATGTCTGACGATATCCCCGACTTCGGCATCGGTGACAACATTTTCCGGGCCGTTGTGAAATTTCAAATCCAGCAGCGGATGAGCGTATGCCGTTCGGGATTCCAGTTTATCCGCCCGGTTCGGATGGGAAAAACGTCCGGAATGGGTCAGTTGGAGTCCGATTCTCAAGTCTTCATCGGACCCGAATTTTTCTCTGTGTGTTTTCCGCATTTCCGCACAAATACTTTTTAATGCCGGGGCGGTATGATCCGCGACTAAAAGCTGCTGCGGATTGCTGCGTCCGCTGTGCATGACCGCGGCAGCCTCCGTTCCGTAAATCAGTTTGGCTCCGCTGGCGGCGAAACGCAGCCAACGGCGGCGTGTATATTCAGAAGGGGTACCGTCAAATTCACAATCCCAGCCTTCCATCGGCAGAATAGCCCAGCGGTTGCCGATAGTATAGTCATCACAGGTCAGTTTCTGTGCCAGTGCAGCGGAACCATCCGCCGGTACGGCAGGTACTGCGTCGAACGCAAATTTTTCCCGTTTAATGTATTCGGTAAATGCTTCGGCAGTCTTGAACTCAGCAACTTTGCGGTAATTTGTCATTCTTTTTTCCTTTCCGGAGAATATTCATCGGGCCCGGATATTCTCAATTTTTGAATTTTGATCTGTTTATCGGTGGACCTCACCTGTGCGATATTCCTTCCAGACCGATTCGAACCAGCCGTCCGGATTGGGAACAGGACGGCATTCTTCCCACTGTTGTTCTACAGAGCCATCCGTTTTTCTGCAGGAAACGAGTGTTTTGCTCCGGAATGCCGTATTTTCCGGCACGATACCGAAAGGCAGGGCAGGGTGAACGGGAATGCCGTCCGGGGCGATGACAGCAGCGCCGCCACGTGAGCCGACTCCATCGGAGATTTGTTTCAATACATCCGACATATACTGGATTTGCGCAATCAGAAGATGACGGTTCCGCAGAGTTTCCGCCGCATCCGGCACGTTCAGACCAGCCAAGCCGCAGTTGAGCAGACGATTCCACTGCATTTCAGCCTCACGTAAACCATTCCGCAGCGCATTTTCATCCCGGAGAAACGCACAGACAGCGGACATTCTGGTCTGCAGGATTGCGCGTTCCTGTTTCCAGTCGGTATCGGCAGGCATGGAATATAAGGTATGAATTTGCCGGAGAGTTCTGTTTGCCGCTTCTTCCGCAGCACTTGTATCCAGTAAGTCTTCGTTTCCCCGTGCAGCAATGTATTCCGCAGCGCGGAAAGCTCCCACTTGTCCGGCATTGAGGGCGGTTCCGCCGGGTCGGGTTACGCCGTGTGAGCCATTGACTTCCCCGATGGGAAACAAATGCCGGACATTGACGGATTCCCAGTGCAAGTCACCTGCCAGACCGCCGTTGTTATGCTGTGCGCACACGGCGATTTCCAGCGGTTCTGCGTCTAAATGAATATTATGATCGCGGTAAAGTTCCACTGCCGGCGCATTCATGGCGTTCAGTCGGGCTATGGGTGTTTTCTGCATAGCGGAGGAACGGCGCAGATATTCCCTTGTTTCCGGCGCCAGCTTGTCCAGAATCAAATCGGCGGGGTCTGTACGGTAATCCAGAAATACGCGACGCTTGCGTTCCGTGATTTCCCTGTTCACAAAAATATCAATCAGAGACGAACCGGGAAGATGTCCTGCGGAGAAAGGCCATTGGTATCCCTTGAGAAAGACTGCATTGTACATATCTTCCGTGGAATTGAAATATTCGCGCAGGAACTCTTTTTCATCGTTTCCGTTTTCGTTTACGGAAATAAAGCGCGGCAGCACCTGCATATAGCTGCCGGAAACATTCCAACGGAAACGTGTGGATGCCAGCCCGAACTGCGATTCTGCCAGATTCCGGGCTTTTGCTCCAATTTCAAGAGCCAGTCCAATGGCACCCGTATGAACAGCGGGATAAACACTGGTTCGGAACAGTCCGCCCGGTCCGCCGACGGCAAAGACAACATTTTCTGCAAGAACCGGTTCCAGACATGCGGGAAAAACTTCTTCGCGATTGAAGAAAACGGCACCGCAGCAGCGGTCACCGGTACGCAGTAAAGCCACGGCATTGCGTTTTTCCAGGACGGTAATATTCCGCTGCTGTACTTCCCGAATCAGTGCCCGGCACATTTCCCGTGAGGTATAGGGACCACAGCTGGTTGCACGGCATTTCGGATCATGATCGGTCTTGTATCCGATGTACTGACCGTACCGGTCATGCGGGAAAGGTACACCTAACGATACCAAATGGAAAAAGGTCTGGACGGACAGACTGGCTTCCGCCAATGCAATATCGCCATGAACCGCACCGCCCGCAAAGAGATCACGGGCGAGCAATACCGGTGAGTCCGGTTCCGCTCCGTACATTCCCAGCTTGTAATAAGTTTGTTTATCACTGCCGGTATTGATGGACGTTCCCATCTTCAATCCCTCGGTGCAGATGAGAATGTCTTTTACTCCGGCAGCATGCAGCCGTACCGCGGCAGCCAGACCTGCAGCTCCGCTTCCCACAATCAGCGTATGAACTTTTTTCATCAGAACCGCTCGATGGTAAGACCGCCATCAATATTGATGACCTGTCCGGTAGAGTATGCCAATGCTCCGGATGCAAGCATGGCGACCGCTTTTCCGACATCATCCGGGAAACCCCAGCGTTTCTGCAGTGTCAAGCCTTCTGCAATCATTTTGTCATATTTCGCGGAAACAACTTCCGTCATATCGCTCTTGATAACGCCCGGCCGGATCTCGTAAACCGCTATATTATCATCTGCCAGACGTACGCTCCAAAGTTTCGTTGCCATCGCCACTCCGGCTTTAGACAGACAATATTCGCCCCGGTTGATACTTGCATAATCCGCGGAAACAGAACCGGTATTGACAATGCAATGGAATTTCCCATTTTTGTTCCTGAGAATTGCTTTTGCAGCCAGCTGAGTAAGGAAAAACGGCCCCCGGAGATTGATGCCGATTACCCGGTCAAAACTTGCTTCGCTCATGTCCAGCAGATCCGCACGAACGTCCGGAGCTACGCCCGCATTGTTCGAAAGCATGTCCAATTCCCCGAAATCCTTCAGAAAGTCAGCAATCAGTTTTTCCCGGTCTTCCGAAAGAGAAATATCACAACGGTAGTACATAAATTTCTGTTGCGGATATGCCGCCCGCAGTTCATCAAGCATAGATTGGACCTTAGCAGATTCGCCACGTCCGCAGAAACCGACATTGTGTCCGTTTTCTGCAAGCCTTTTTACGATGCCGGCACCAATTCCACGTCCGCCGCCTGTAACAAGCACATTGAGCTTTTCCATAGTATTTCACCTAAATTGTCTGTTCATTCATTTATTGTTCATTCCCGGTACGCGTCAGATGATTTCCAACCTGTCATTATCCGGCAGTTGCGGGAATTTCTGACCCAGATTTTTCTGATACCAGAACGCCGTCGAGCAAATGTCAGGAGTTCCCGGAAGATATCGTCCACCGTTCCGCCATCCGAGCGCCTGCATGGTTACGCGCAGGTCCTTTTTAAAGCGGATGGGGTCCATGATATGCCAGCGGTACATTCCGTGCCGCTGGACGCAGGAATACCATCCGTCGCCGGGAATGAACTGATGATGCCCCATGAACGGTGTGGAATAAATCTCGTATCCCTTTCCAAAGTCCCAATTGTAGGACCCGCCGAAATAATCTTCCGTTCCCGTTCCGCAAATAGTGGGAAATTCCGTATCTCCGTCCATGTAAAACTTGATTTCCCCTTCGCCCCACCAGCTGTTGTTGGTGCAGCCGTAACCCATTACGGTTCCGACATAGTGTCCTTCTCCTTCAATACCGTCCAGAATTGTGAAAACTTCCTTGTACGGTAGCGGATTCACACGCCGGAATTGAGCATGAAAGTATGCCGCATCTTCGGGAACTTCCGTTTCCGTGTAATTCAGTTGGAAATAGACATAACGTTTTTCCGTGGGATGGCGGTTCTCCAGTGTAATATGCGCACGTTTCCGGAACGGCATTTCCCAGAAACAATTGAATCCGTTACGCGGATTGACGCAAACCGGCATGGAGTTCAGACGCGGAAAGTTTTCCGGTTTCCCCGCTGCGTATGTCTGAAACCAGGGAAGTCCGAAGAAATCGGCAAGCGGACACTCTACTGAAGGCTGCGGGCAATCATCCCAGTAGAAACGCAAAATTGTAAAACGGTCCAGTTGTCCGGTAATCCAGAAACTCTGAATCGCTCCGGATGCTTTGATGTCGGCTATTTCATATACTTCACCCGGCTCTAAAATGTCATAAGCATGGCATTTCCAGCCCTGTCCTAAATCCCGGGCAGCTGCGCAATCCGATGCGGGCGCCATTCCCCCTTTTCCTTTTTCACCCGTACGGTTTTCAGGGGAAATGGAGCGAGTTACAGCGTTGGACAAGCGGGAAAGATTTCCCAAAGACATACCGAGGCCATTCTGATACATGTGAAAATCCTTTCTGTATAGTGTAATTTTTGATAATCGTCTGATGCTTTTTATGGAAAAATACACTGAAAAAAAGCAATTTCAAGAGCTTGCAGTCAAAAAACACAAAAAGACCGGACGTTCCCACCTCTATCCACAGACTTATAGGACCTATAGGACCTATATGGATTTTCGTTGTTGGACAAGGCGGTGTGGAATGGTGGGGGATGTCCTCAGGTAAACGTTGTGCATGAGGACATTTATCAATTTCGCCTTTGGCGTCTTTCCCCGGGCATAACGTTTTGCGTTTTGGTATTCTCCCGGTGGCGTTTGCACTCACAATTGGATAAAAATTTTGAAATAAAGCGGGATATCTGAGAAAAATTCACTGACCGGTTACGGATTTTTGTGTTTTTTCTCCTCATACACCATATACCCATGACATAAAATGTCAGACCCCGGAGTGTAGAGTTTTATGTGTTTAAATTTATAGGAAATAATTTTGCACAAAATATTGAACATAACCACATAACCAACAGGAATCACGAAAAATGTCACTTTTACCAGCAAAAGATCCGAAAGAACTCATCATCCTTGATGGAAATATCGGGGATACCGAAAACATCCTGAGCAATTTGAAAGAAAACCAGGAGTATATTATTCTGTCCGGCGGAAACGGTTTTGTTCCTCTTTTGGAGTATCTGGAAATCTCCGGCACAGAATGGTCCGCGTTTCATTTTATTACCCACGGCAATGACGCCTCATTCATGTTGAACGGGACAACCATTTCTGTGGACAATCTTTGTTCTGAAGACTGGTCCAATATCGGCAAATATCTCACCGATGACGGAGATATCCTGCTTTACGGCTGTAATATCGCCACCAGCGATGAGGGAAAAACGTTAGTGAATACCATTGCTGCTCTGACAGGTGCGGATACTGCTGCTTCTGTGGATATCACAGGCTTCGGCGGCAATAACGTGCTGGAATACCATTCCGGAACGATAGAAACCACTTCCTTTCTACCGGAAACTTTCAACCAATCTCTGGAAGTAATTACGAATCGCACTACAATCGCGACCAGTTCTTCCGCAACATTCACGGATACGACTTTTTCAGCACCCGCTTATTCAGGCGACGGCGGCGCGGTGGAGAACTCAGGCAAATTTACAGCAAATACCTGTACATTCAGCGGAAACAGTGCGAGACAAGGTGGCGCGGTGTACAATTCCTATGGCACGTTCGTGGCAACAAACAGCACATTCAGCAATAACTCGGCATCCTACGGTGGCGCGGTGTACAATTCCTATGGCACGTTTACGGCAACTAACAGCACGTTTAGGAGAAACTCGGCATCCTACGGTGGCGCGGTGCGCAACTACGGCAAGTTCATGGCTGATAACAGCACGTTCAGCGGAAACTCGGCATCCAATGGTGGCGCAATCTATCAGGGTAGTGGAACCCTTATCATCCGTGACAGTTCGTTCCTGACGGTGAATGATACCATCTACATTACGAACGGAAGTGTGACTTTCGGCGGAAAAATCACACTCGCAGGCAACCTGCGGTCTACAAAAG
>CALCCZ010000256.1 GCA_937900075.1 uncultured Lentisphaeria bacterium | reverse complement strand
GATGATGAGGACTAATCCAACTAATAATAAAAATATGTTATTAAATGAACAAGAAATAAAAAATGTTGAAAAGGATAATTTTTTTGACAACCATATTTTATCCGATGCTCATTTCAGATATGCCGTAGAAAATGCGTTAATTCCCAGTATATACAACACAGGGAACAATATAATGAAAATGAATCGGTATAACATAAAAACAAGCTTAAAAGAAGCTTTGACAGAACTATCAAAGGAATAGATATATTACCCTCAAAAACAAATACATTGCCGGAAAATCATTCGCGTTAACTGAAGTCCTGGGCTGCGTACCATTCTTTCTGTAAATGGTCACTTGACAAAGTAAACGCAAATTGATCAGATGAAATGCAAGCTGTTATCTTGCGGGTTACATTTGTGAAAAAACGGCAGTCTCAAAAATAAGACTTGAAAATTATCAAATAACGGCTATATTTTGGTATAGAAAATCAGGGACAGGCGTTGTACATGCAGGAGTGACCTGCATGGCTTCGCGGACAGGATAACCAATCAACAGAAAGGAACAGAACAATGTCAACCGGAACTATTATCACCATTGTGGCAGTCGTTATCATCGTACTTTGGTTCATATCATGTTTCAACCGATTCAAACGGCTGCAGGTTGCGATTCGTGAAAGCTGGGCAAATATTGATGTTCAACTGAAGCGCAAGGCGAATATCATCCCGAATCTCGTGGATACGCTGAAGATGCAAATGAAATTTGAAAGTGAACTGCTGACGAAACTGACGGCTGCGCGCAGCGGTCTAGTCGGTGGCGACAAAGTGGAAGCGATGCGTGCGAATGACGCGATAACGAATATGATACCGGAGATTCGCGCTACTGCGGAGAATTATCCGGAACTGGGCACGAATCGTTCTTTTCTTCAGCTGATGGAAGATATCCGGGACTGTGAAGACAAGGTTTCATACGCCCGGAACCGTTATAATATGACAGTGGCGCGTTACAATATGGATATTCAGCAGATTCCGTCCAATATTGTTGCCGGATTCATGCATCTGCAGCAGGAACAGCTTTTCGAAATTTCGCAGGAGAAGCGGGAAGAAGCTGACAACATGCGGATCAAAGATCTTTGATTCATAAGTTCTGTCCGGAAAGGAAAAACATGAGTACTCCATCAAATTTTACGGGCGGAGAAACACCTCTTCTTGCCGAGGAAGAAGTCCGTTCGAATTTCATAAAGAGTTTTCTTCTGATCGGTATTCTTGTGGCACTTGTTTTCGGTCTCAGTTACTTGATCGGGTATGAGATGGAGGATATTGAGACTGGTATCCTGATAGGCGTCATTGTCTCGGTAATTGTTATTCCGGTACAGATTCTGACTGCGAAATGGGCAATTCTTGCCATGACACACGGACGTGCGGCAGATCCGCACAATCTTCAGGAACGCAAGGCGATTCACATTGTGGAAGGACTGGCTGTTTCCGCCGGATTATCCCGCACACCGCCTCTGTATATCATTCCGAGTTTGGAACCGAATGCTTTTGCGTCCGGATTGGGCGAAGGAGATGCTTTTGTTGCCGTTACACAAGGGCTGCTGAACATGATGAACAAGCAGGAGCTGGAAGGTGTTATCGGTCATGAAATCGGGCACATCGTTCACCGTGATATCATTCTGAACCAGCTTGTTGTCGGTTTAATCAGCGTACTGCTCATTCTGGCATTCATTCTGGAACGTGTTTTGCTGACCAAAGGTTTATGCGATAGACGCCGCAACCGGAACGATGGTGCGGCACTTGCGATACTGGTTCTTGTCGCAATTCTAATCCGGCCGCTGGCATCCCTGCTCGCGAGTCTTATACAGTTTGCAATCTCCCGGAAACGGGAATTCGCCGCCGATGCGTATTCCATTCAGATTTGCAATTACAATGAAGGTCTGGCAAGCGCATTGGAAAAACTGGACCGTGATTCCCAGCCGTACACGAAAGAGGAAAAGGATGAATTAGGCGGGTCGCACCTTGCCGCCATGTACATCAATTTTCCCTGTGAGGGACTTTTTTCGACGCATCCTCCTATAGCGGAACGGGTAAAACGCATTCGCAACATGTACTGACGGTGTGAAGAACGGCAACGGGAAACGTTTTGTCCGGGATTTTCTGATTCCGGTTTGCAAACGTTTCCGGCAGCTTTGAGCAAAAGACAATACTGCCACAGGGTATATTGTTCCGTTAAAAGTAGGGTAAAATTCCGGGAAACAGGTTTGACATTTTCTTTTTTGCGGGATATATTTGAGATTGTATTCTTTGTGTCAAACGGAAACATTTTTTTGATTGGAGTACAAAAATGAAACATTCCCAACTTGCAGCCCAGCTGTACACTGTCCGTGATTTTGCCAAAACGCCCGCCGATATTGCAGGCACACTTGCCAAAGTGAAAAAAATCGGATATGAGGCCGTGCAGATTTCCGGAATCGGCGCCATTGCCGAAGAGGAATTAGTCAAAATCTGCAAAAATGAAGGATTGACCATCTGTGCATCGCATGACAGCGGTCAGCAAATCATCGAAAATCCCGATGCCGTGATTGAACATCTGAAAAAGATGAACTGTCCCTATACCTGCTATCCCTGGCCGCATATCGTGCCTGCCACCATGCACGGAGCCATTGATATGGCACAGAAACTGAATGCCAGTGCCGAACGCATGGCACAAGCCGGTATTGGGCTGTGCTACCACAACCATGCCATTGAATTTCAGAAAATCGACGGCAAGCTGCTTCTGGATATCTACTATGAAAACGCTCCTGCCCTGATGGCTGAAATCGATACTTTCTGGGTTCAGACCGGCGGCAGCGACCCCACAGACTGGATTCAGAAACTGTCCGGCAGATTGCCTCTGCTGCATCTGAAAGAATATGCCGTATGCGGCAATGAACGAATCATGTCCTACATTGGCGGCGGGAATCTGAAATGGAACGAGATTATTCCCGCAGGCGAAGCGGCGGGCGTAAAGTATTTTATCGTGGAACAGGACAACTGCAACGGTATGTGCCCGTTTGAAGCACTCCAGCGCAGCTATGACTACATCACCGAAAATTTCGTAAAATAACAATCTGCTCCGGTCCGTATTTCCATTCCAAGTCAACCGGTTAGAAAAGGATTCTGAAAATGGGTTATCAGTATGACGTCAGTTATGATATAGCGGTCATCGGCGGCGGTATTGCCGGCGTGGCCGCCGCACTGCAGTCCGCGAGACGCGGTATGAAAACGGTTATCGTCGAAAAAACAGTTCTCCTCGGCGGATTAGCCACCACCGGACTTGTTTACGTGTACCTGCCCCTGTGTGACGGGAACGGCAGACAGGTATCCTTCGGGATTACGGAAGAACTGATGCGCGCCAGTCTGAAATACGGACCCGGTGAAATTCCGGAAAACTGGAGCAAGGGTGTGAATGCACCGGAACACGAACGGTTGCGCTGTATTTTTTCTCCTGCCTCGTTCATGCTTGCCATTGATGAAATGCTGGAAAAAGAAGGCGTTTCCATCTGGCTGGATACACGCGTTTGCGATGCCGTTGTTGAAAACGGAAAAATCACCGGAGCAGTTTGTGAAAACACATCCGGACGCGGTCTTATCCGTGCAAAACAGTTTATTGACGCCAGCGGCGACTGTACACTGGCAAGGCGCGCCGGTATTGAATGTCATGATGAGTTCAATTTTCTGTCCTACTGGGCAATCGAATACAATGCTTATGCCGATCATACATTCTTCGGGGAAAAGGCTCAAATGATAACGGGCGGTTTTCCGTGGGATCCCTCCAAAACACCGGATTGGGCGTTATACCGGGGCATCAGTGGCAAAACTGTCTCCGATTTCATGCTCAAAAGCAGAAAAATGGTACGGGAACATTTTCAGGAACTTTACCGGCAATCGCCCGATAGCAACAACAGAAACACGATGTATCCGCTGAAACTTGCCGCCATGCCGCAATTCCGTAAAATCTATTCCATTGATGCGGCTTATGTACTGGATACAGATGAAAACAATAAACATTTTGACGACAGTATCGGATTGGTCGCCGACTGGCGCAAAGCCGGACCTGTGTGGGAAATCCCTTACCGTTCCCTGTTTCCACAGAAACCGATGGGCGGATTTCTGGCAGCAGGCCGCTGTACCGGTGCCCGTGGCGACGCCTGGGAAGTCACCCGCGTAATCCCGCCGGCCGCAATGACCGGTCAGGTCGCCGGACTGGCAGCCGCATTGTCCATTGAGAACAATGTGGAACCGTATGCGCTGGATTGTTCCATTCTGCAGCAGGAACTGCAAAACAAATACGGATTTGCCCTGCATCTGGAAGATGTGGGACTTCCCCGCAAATGAGGTGGATGTATCATGAGCATGCCGAATCTCACCGGATTTGAGGAACAACTCCTGGAAGCTTGTCAGGATAATGAACGCCTGAACAAGTTCAGGCGTTCCGCAATTATGACCGGTATTACCTTTGCAGTCGTTTTCGGATGTCTTGCTGTCAAAATGCAGGTATCCTTCTGGATCAGTGCCATTCTGGCGGGTTATGCCTTGATTGTACTTTCAGAAGTAAACCGTTTCCGGGCAACCCTTGCCTGTCACAGGGAGTTCCTGCTGAAACTGGCAAAAGAACGGTTCCAACAGACGGAAGATGAAGATTGCGGAAATTTGGTTCTGGAAACGCAAAACAGCCGGATTGAACGGAATTTGTGGCAGAATACCTGTCTGCTTGCCGCTTTTCAGATCGTCTCCGTCATTTGCATCCCGTTGGCGAAACTGCCTTATGCAAATGGTATTGTAGCGGGCGTGACCATTCTTTTTGTACTGCTGATATTGTGCCTGAAACTTACGGTTGTAAACACTATGCTCTACTACCGCAAGATGATCTGCCGAACAGCGGAACAGTTGAAAAACGAACCGGTATCGAAATGATAAGTCTGATATTTCCCACTTACAACGAGTCGGAAAGTATTGCCGAGACGTTGAAAAACATACGTTCCCTGCAAATTCCCGCTTTGGAAATCATCGTCTGTGATGACCATTCGCCGGATCATACATTAGAAGCCGCTGCTGCCGCCGATTCCGACGCCGTACTGTTGACTCATGATGGCCCAAAAGGCCTCTCCCCCAGCGTTATCTATGCATTCAAACAGGCAAAAGGCGATATTCTGGTCTGCATGGATGCCGATGGACAACATCGTCCGGCTGACCTGCCGGCTTTGATTCAGGCAATTGAAAAATCCGGATTCGCCGTCGGTTCACGATTCGTTCCCGGCGGCGGTTTTCAGGATAAATGGCCCTGGTACCGACTTCTTGTCAGCCGAGTGAGTGCCTGGCTTGCCAAAGTTTTTCTGCATACGGAGATCCGGGATCCCATGTCCGGTTTTTTCGGTTTGAAACGGGATATCTTTCTCAAAATACTTCCCTGCACAGATCCCGGAGGATTCAAAATCATGCTGGAACTGGCAACTTTTGCAAATGCCCTCATCCGGGATTTGCAGATTACGGAAGTTCCGATTTTATTCGCCAACCGGAAAGCCGGCAAAAGCAAGGCATCAATCCGGATTGGCATGCAGTATCTGCGGATGCTTTTTTCCTGCCGTAAACGACTGAAACAGCTGAACAAGAGCCACTGAAGCGAAAAGAATCATAATGGGTGTCATGAACGGCACCCGGTGTCTCATATAGACATGCACCAGAGTATGCGCCAGCAAACCGGAACAGAGTATCATCAGCGCCGCCCAGACAAACCGATAACCTCTTTTCCGGACCAGTATGAATCCGGCAATACCGAACCCCCACAGCAAAGTATCGCAAAGAGTCATTCCCCAGAAACGCAGACTACCATGAATACCGGGCATGGGATACGGGCGCAAATAATGCCAGGCTTTGCCGGCGAACAAGGCAAAACGTTCCCCGTGAGTCATACCGCGCAACTCCTCCAGTGCCAACCGGACAAATTGTCTGTCCGCCTCAGCGGGCGGCATATCTTCCGGGAAATGATCCGATATCGCGCAAGCGGCATCCCAGCCTGCTGTCTGATGCCGCAGAAACTCATGTCCGTCAAAGGACCGGTACGCTTTCATGTTTTCGCGGTTGTTCCCGATGTAAAGATTGTAGCCGCCTAAATATCCCGCCAAATTCCAGTTTCCGGATACTGCATGATTACGCAGCAGAAGCGGCACGGAACAAAGGACAAAAACAAACCCGAACAAAACAGCCGGGCGGAAATTATGCCATGTCAGGAAAGGGCGTTTCTCCCGGTAAGCGGATAACCACGCCAGAAAAATGAATAAACAGATCCCGGCCGGCAGAAAAACAAATGCCGTAGGCCGGACAAGAGCGGAAAAAACACCTGCCAATCCGGAATATACCGCACATTTCCAGTTGTTGAACCGGGTCAGACAGTAAAAGAACAGCAGTACGGAACAGGTAAACAACGCTTCCGACCCGAATTGTACGGAATACAATGCCAGCAGAGGATGAAACTGAAATAAAGCCAGGGCGATCCAACCCGCAGCTTCCGAATCTGCGATACGCTGAGCCAGCAGAAACATCAGGCAGGACGAACCCGCAGTAGCAAGAGCCAGCAACAGCGCTGCCGCCGTCATTGCGGGAATTCCCGCAGCGGTCAATGCTCCATGCAAAACGGAAAATATCTGTATGCGGTACATTTCCGGAATTACACGGGAACGGCGGGGTTCGTAATAACGGCGTTTTTCAATCACGAAACGTCCTTTTTCCCCCAGATTCTTGCCTAATTCAAAATATTCCTGTCCGTCATTTTGCAAAAAAAACTCCGGATTTCTGACCGTAAGAAATTGTCCAACGGCAAAATGCAGTGTGAACACAAGAAAGATTACAAGCGGCAAACGCCATTCAAACAGTCTGTTTTTCAACATTTTTCCAGCTTTTCATTTTATTCAGAAGGGCATCCCATGCGACAGCGGCACAAATACAGAATAACGGCAGAGACGGCAAAATATAGCGGGGCATCGTCACTGGTCCGGTCATCAGCGGATAATACAGCCCTAAACAGACGCACAGCAGAAATGCACTCCAGTCTCTTTTTACAGCAAAAAGAACTGCACCGGCTGCGGCAAGGGAATACAACAGTACTGCAGCAAGCAAAAGCGGCAACAGGATGAACAGCCATTCCCCGTGTCCCGCAAAATAGTGCCGGACCGCAGCCGCAAATCCCTGACGGTTCAAAACGTCAAAAGTTCCTCTGCCGCCGGCTGTGATATTGCAGTTTTCGAGCAGAGTAGGGACATCGGGGAGAAGGGTATAGGGGCGCATACACAGCAGGGCATAGCGGAACGGATGCGCCAGAATAATCTTCGTCATTTTTCGCTCCACATACGAAAGTCTGCCGGCTTCTGTTTCAAATTTTTCCGGGAAACGCATTTCATCCGTACGCATTTCTTCCTGATATTGCGCCCGGATCTCCTCACCGCTCTTCCCGGTCAGCACACTTTCCAGCGCGGAAGCATTGTGCTGCATTGTCACTGCGCTGGACGCATCGATTCGCCATCCGGAACCGATTCCGGCATTACGGACCACCCACGGGAACCAGAGTACTGTGAACAAAAGTACCGAAGTGGCAATGGCAATCACTTTTGTTCTGACGGTCAATCCGGGGGTAAACACCAGAACCAATCCGCAGGGCAGAAACCAGAAGAGATTCACCGGACGGATCAATACGCCGAGACCGGCAAACAGGACAGCGTATGCCAGATAAAAGAAGTCATGTTTCTTTCCCGTACCGCCGGGGAGCGGAGAGCCGCCGTCAGACAGAAACATACTGAAGAACAGTATGGAAAAAGCGGAAAACAGCATAAAAAGCGTATCGGAAAGAATCAGGGGCGCATGGGCAATGGCAGTGGGATTCAAAGCAAACAGCAAAGCCGCCAGAGAGGCTGCTCCGGGCGAGGCAAAACGACGGCATGCCGCATGAACCGGAAAAACGGCAATACTGCCCAGCAGAATCAGCAGAATGGAAATACTTCTGCGTCCTCCGGATTGCCCGACCGCGGCGAGAAACATAGGAAAACCCGGCGTCCGGTGTGCTGTCACTTTCCCTTCAGGACCACAGTAAATCCCGCGTTCTGCCAACGATTTGGCAGGGGCTTCGTATCCGGCGGTATCCGGACGCACGAACCGCTCTTCATCGTTTTTCATCAGACCATCTGCAGCGAATCCCAACCGTATCAGGAAAGCCAGAAGGAATACGGCGAAAGCCGATTGATAAAAAGGCTGTTTGACTGCCGTATTCATCGTTTTACATGGATTCGGGAACACCGATTGTCAACGTGGCCAAACCATCCGCGAGAATGTCCCGAACCGCATAGCAGAGAGCTAAACGCGCTTTTCTGACACCCGGATTATCGGCATTCAGCACCTGTTTTTCATGGTAGAACGTATTGAATTTCTTTGCCAGATCCAGCAAATACAGAATCAGAACAGAACATTCCATTTTTTCCGCAGCACCGCGCAAAGCAGCCTGATACCGCAGAGCAGCAACAGCAATCGCTTTTTCCTCGGGCGAGTCAAGCAGCGACCAATCAACAGGAACGGCATCCTCTGCCAGACCGCGTTCCGCAGCTTTTCTGCCGATGGAGTTCACACGGGCGCAAACATACTGGACAAACGGTCCGGTATCGCCTTCGAATTTCAAAGATTCCTGCGGATTGAAATGAATTGTGGAAGCGGGATTGAATTTCAGAAGCATGAATTTCAATGCGCCCATTCCTATGGTTTCCGCACGTGTTTCCAAATCATCCGATACCGCTTCGCCTTCTCCAAGCCGCTCCAGCGCCGCCTGCTTCGCAAGCTCGTGCATCTCGTCAAAGAGATCATCGGCATCGACTACAGTACCCTCACGGCTCTTCATCTTGCCATTGGGGAGTTCCACCATACCGTATGAGAAATGATACAAATTATCCGCCCAGGCGCAACCGATCATTTTCAGTAACCGGAACAAATTCTGGAAGTGATCTTTCTGTTCATTACCGACAACCCAAATCATGGAATCCGGCTGGAAATCGGAATGCTTCAGCAGTGTTGTCCCGATATCCTGCGTAATATACACGCTGGTCCCGTCTTTGCGGAGAAGCACTTTCGGATTCTGTTTCCCCAAGTCCGCTATCACGGCACCATCTTCGCGTTTCCGGAAAATGCCTTTTTCCAGATTCTCCGCAACAACTTTCTTTCCCAAAAGATAGGTGTTGCTTTCCAGATAAGTGCGGATAAATTCCACACCCATGCGCTTGTAAGTTTCCGCAAAACCGCGGAATACCCAGGAGTTCATCTCTCTCCACAAGGCAAGCACTTCCGGATCGCCCGCTTCCCATTTCTGGAGCATTTCCTGAGCAGCACGTCCGATTTCCGTTTCCAGCAGCAAATCTTCTTTATCCTTGTCTGCAAACTCCGGATGTTCCGCTTTCAAACGGTCCACTTCTTCCGAAAAAAGAGTATTGAAACGGACATAGTAATCCCCGACGAAATGGTCACCCTTGATGCCGGTGGATTCTGGCGTTGTTCCGTTTCCGCACCGCTGATATGCAATCATGGATTTGCAGATATGGATTCCGCGGTCATTCACCAGATTGACCGGCACCATATCATGTCCCACGCGTTTCAGGAGGGAAACCAACGTCATTCCCAGGATATTATTGCGGACATGTCCCAGATGTTGCGGTTTATTCGTATTGGGAGCAGAATATTCCACCAGAATACGTTTTCTCTGCTGTTCGGGTAGCGTCACATCGGAAAGCAGTTTTTTCATATCCGAAACGGAATCCCGGAAAAGCCCTTCCGCTTTCAGGGTAATATTCACGAATGCCTTGACTTTTTCCGCAGAAGAAACATCGGGATGTCTGGAAAGAAATTCACAGGTCTCGGCAGCCAATGCGTCCGGATTTGTCCCGAACACTTTCGCAAAACGAAAACAGTTTACGGTAATATCCCCGTTCATGCCCGCCGGACAGGGTTCCCAGGGGATTTCAAACGATACATTAGCGGAAGAATGTTTCGCAGAGAGTGCACAACTTAAATCAATCAGGCATTTCAAATTCATTTTTTTTCTTTCCCAATCATTATATTTCTTTTCATAGAAGGGATGTCCGGATAATCGATGTTTCCTTGCCGGACACCACATCAATACAGTAGTCTCCAAAACACGCAGGTATCAGTACGGACGACCCCGGAACAACTTGCGTCACCACTTTGGAATTTCCTACTTCAAAAGGCAGATTGACCGCTGTGAGAATATGACAGCTGTTATCACGGTCCGTGCTGTCCAGCATCTCATTTACCAGCAGAAGTTCATTGCAGCGGAAAGCAGGGCAACGGTTTATCAGGGGATACTGGCGGTTATGATCCGCATGGTTGCTCGCTCCGCAAATCCGCGGATTCGTGCGATCGGTAAACTGAATGCAGGAATAGGCATCCCGCAAATTCAATTCCCGCTTCGCGCCATTCTCATCCACACGATTCCAGTCTGTCAGACGGAATGATGTCGTACTGTTCTGCGAAATTTCCAGCACAAAACAGCCGGCTCCAAGAAAATGGACCCGTCCGGGCGGGATGAAGTAGGCATCCCCGACGACCGCATCAAATTGCTGCAGATGATTTTCCACATCGGATTCATGAACCACATTCTTGAAATTTTCAGGACTGGATGCCATGTTCAGATTCGCGTAAATCCGCGCACCCGGATCCGCCTGCATTACATACCACATTTCCGCTTTCGGTTCACAATAGGTATTTCTGGTACGGCAAAATTCATCTGTCGGATGCACTTGCAGGGACAAACGTTCTCTGGCATCAATCAGTTTCACCATCAGCGGAAATGCTCCGCCCTTGTAATTCTTTCCCACAAATTCAGCGCCGAAATGCTCAACAAGCGTACCCAGTGTAGTTCCCTCCAAAGGTCCGTTATACACCGGATTACTGATATTCGGACGGTCACATATTTCCCAGGATTCGCCGATACGTTCATTTTCAGCCAAAGGACGGTTCAACATAGTCCGCAACTTACTACCGCCCCAGAAAACACGTTTATATGCCGGCTCAAACAAGAGAGGATACAGGTCGTCTTTCATAATATTCATGATTCGATTTCCTTTTCAGCGTTTATTCCAATTGTTTATGTTTAAAGTAGCACAATTTCACAAAAGTTCAAGAGCATTTATACTGTATTTTCCATCCTGGAAGCCCGCCAATCAGAAGCGTATCAGCATAAGCCCGCAAAAAAATGATTACAGCCCCGCTGCGGCTCATGTTCCCGCAGAAGAATATGTTTCAAACTCTGAAAATCCGTTTGACCTTGTCAATCGGCGGACGGAATCATACCTTTTTGAGTTTATTGTAGCGGTCAGCAAGAAAAACCGATACGCAGAAAATCAGAACTCCGACAAGAAGCAAACCGGAATTTCCGAGATATCCGCGGTCGAACCACAAGAAAACGGATAATGTCCAACCGATGATGACCCATTGTATCCAGTAGATTGTATTGAGATTGCTGCTGACAACAGATATTTTGCTTTTGAAACCGCTGGAAAACACTTTTGCCGCGTAATGGTACAACCCTGTCAGAAAAACGAGGTTGAAAAAATGCAAAACCACGTTTGGCGTGGATATGTGGTAGAAAATGAAAATATCTCCCTGCATCAATCCCAGCCGATATGGTATGGCAACTATCAAATAGATGAATACAACCGCGCCGGATATCGGCGTAGCAACGGCGTAATAACGCTCCAAATCGTTGCAGCGCCGCAGTATTTTGCCATAGAGATAGCCGATGACCACAATCAAAAACCAGTTCAAAAGCGGAAATACGCCCGATGCACCGTCACCGTCCTGATACGCTTTATTGAGCGTGCCGATGAATAAGCCCAAAAAAGCGGAAACGAACTGGTTTTCCATGGGAATAAAACGGAAAAAACTTCCCGAAATAGACATGAGCAACGCCAGAACAAAGATTAGCCAATCGGGAAGCCGGACCTTTTTCAGCAATCCGAAAAGCATAAATGCCAATCCCGCAAATTGCAAGATGTCCAGGGCAATTATTTCACCGATAATATCCGAAAAAGGCCTCCTCCCCGACAGAAAGAAGAAAAAGAATGGTATGCCGAACCGGACGGCGTTCAGCGCGTACCCAGACAGGAAGAGAAGAAAACCTCTTTTTATAAACTCTTCCGGGACACGCTTCCGGCTGTACGCGATGCCGATTCCCATGCACATCATGTACGCGCAAGCACCGCCGCCCACAAAATTATTCACCACCGTCACAAAGAGATAGTACCCGTTTCCTTCCCGCACTGCCGGAGTTGACAGATATTCATAGCAATGAGTCAGAACCATCAGCAGAATGAGGACGCTTTTGACAAAATCAATCTCAAACTGGCGATGCGTGTTGACTTCTGCCGTCACAAAAAAGTTTTTCAGCATAAATACAAAACCCGAAAAGTAATTTCAAAAGTTTATCATTTGGGGACTTAAAAAAACATGCAGCGGATTCAAATTATTACTGGAACTACCAGCAAAAAGGATAATTATGAAAGAACTGCATGAGACATATTTTATCACACAAGCAACACTTTTTCCAATGCTGAAAGAAGAAAATTGAATTTTCTTGCAAAATAAGACAATCGGTCACGGACTCAGAGGATAGGGGATGGGGATGCGGTATGGAAAATCACGTAACATATTCGTGATTGCTTCGGGCCGGGATAGGGGATATACCAGTCCGTTACTCCTGAAAGATTACAAATTTACTGCCCTACTACCCAAAGAACCAAAAAAAATAAAAAATCCAAAAAAAGAACTTGACAATAGGATTGTCTATGTTATATTGCCGTTGAAAACGGGTTGCGGTAATCCGGACATATAACAACTTACAGCAAAAGGGATAATCGAAAAGATGAAGACCATCAGCGCAATTCTTTATCCGTTGCTCGGCGGAGTGGTAACCGTCTCCGTTGTATGCAATGTCATTCAGTACAAAAACTCCAAAAATGTTCAGGAACCGGTCGTTCTCTCGCAACAGGCCGTGGAAGATATCCAGACCATGCAAAAGCAGGCTGTACAGGAGGCATTGAGTCGTCAGGCGGAGATCAACAAGGCGGAAAATGAGAAATTGCTGCAAGCAAAAGAAGCTGCTGAAAAAATTCAGAAACAGGAAATGGAAAAGAGTCAGACAGCGGAAAAACAAACACCCCGGAAGTTGCCATTTCTTCCTGAAGATGTCTCAGGTTATGATGATCATATCTCTTTTTGGTTTCCGACGGATATCAGAGAGTACGGGAACCGGGATGATTTTGTAACCGTGAAGCCTGCCGTAAAAGGTATAAAGGTTATAATCTATGATCGAAAAATGATAATATACGGTGACTTCCAATCGAACACCATTTACAGAGTAACACTGGATGGAGTAGCGCCGTATTCCGAAAATTCACGGTATGAAATAAGCGATAAAGAGCAAACATACGCCGTATTGATACCGCCTCCGAACCCTTCCGTATCTTTCCAGTCGCGGAATGGAATTTATCCGCTGAAGAGTTCGTTTTTCCAATTTCCGGTACGGGTAGTTAATCCGACGGACAAAGCGCGTGTTACGATACGCCGCATTTATGACGAAAAGATGACTGCGAAGAGTCTTTCTGAACGTCGTGAAGACTACAGTTACGAATTTGTAAAGGATTCCCGTGAAATATCGCAGAAAGTGGTTCCTGTTATCGTCAAAGGAGAAAAATCACAGGTTGCGGGGGCTGATTTCGAGCAGTTGGGCATACCGCGGAAGCCCGGTTTGTACCGTGCGGAAATTGAACTTATTGACCAGAAATCCGAGGCTCAGAGTTCGGCAACAACAACTTTCCTGTTGACGGATCTGGCGATTTCCAGTGCCAAGGATGATAAAAAAATACTGCTTGCAGTTAAAAGTTTTGAGACGGCAAAAGGGATTCCCGGGGTGACACTGTCACTTTACAGCAGGAAAGGACTGTTTCTCGGTAAAACTGTAACGGACACTAAAGGTCTGGCATCCCTTTCGATTTCAGAATTTCAGAAAAAAATGGATTCGGAAGACTGGATTAAGATGGTTTATGCGGAAAAGGATGGAGACATATCGTATGTGACTTTTGACTATAGCGCAAAGAACTACGCCACAACTTCAGAAACAATCACCAGTGATGATGGAGCATGCGGAAGAGATTATGCATACGTTTATGCCTCCCGCGGAATCTGCGCACCGGGCGAAAAAATGACCGTTTTTTCCATGGTTCGCGGCGGCAAGGACCGTATTGCACGGGCGAATATGCCGGTCCAGTGGCGGATTCATGCTCCGGACAGAACGCTCATTCTTCAGGGTACAGCTCAAACGGATGCGAATGGACTTTCCACTTATTCCTTTGATGTACCGGAAAACTCGTCTTTGGGAACTTTTTCCGCTGACCTTTACAGTGCCGACATTCTTTTAGGTTCAAAAAAATTCACTATAGCAGAATACATACCGAATAACCTGAAAATACGTGCCGATGCCGCGTTTTCTGAAGATAAATCGCAGATCGTCCTAAAAGGCATGACACAGTTCTATTTCGGTGCCCCTCTTGCCAATGGTAAAGTCACCATTTACGGACATGCATCATGGGGAAAATTCAAACCGAAAAAATTCAGTGATTTCGTTTTCGAACCTGCAGTCTCCGGTCGGCATCCCTTTGCCGGTAATAATAACGAAGTCATTTTCGCAAAAAGAATAACGTCGGAAGAGGACGGCAGTTTTCTGCTGAATTATGAGATTCCCCAAGTGGAAAATGTCACGGCACCAGTCAATCTCTCCTTTGAAGTTTCCGCCGCAAGTAAGACGGGTGGCCGTGCTGTCAGCACAAGTGCCTCGGTTCCCGCAAAACATTTTGCCTCTATGTATTTGGGACTGAAAGAAAAATCTGAAACGGCAAACAGAAAAGTATTCGAATGGGTAGCGGTCAGTCCCGAAGGGGAAGAAATACCGTTGCCAAACAATGCGGGAATCCGTGCAGAACTGTTCCGTGCGGAATGGGAATATCGCACTGTTCAAAATAAAGAAGGCGGATATAGCCGTCAATGGCAGTATGAAGAAATATTCGAGGCAGGAACGAGTTTGAAACCTGGCGAAAAGGAAATCGCATTTGATTTCAGTAAACACGGAAAATTCATTCTGCGTCTGAAAAATGCGAAAAATCAAGTCCTTACACAAATCCCGTTCTGGTTCTTCGCAGGTGAAGCCGGAGTCCGCTCCGAAAATCCCGAAGTGATTTCTTTCAAGCTGGACCGTGAAAAATGCATGCCCGGCGATACGGTCACCGTCACGTTTGATTCGGCATTGGAAGGTACGGCGCTGGCAGTAACCGGATCTGCAAACATGGAAAATCAATTTGAATTTCCTGTAAAGCGTGGAGAAAATACATTTAAGTTCACGGTACCCGCTGATGTTGCCTGCGGATATTATTTTGCCGGCATCAGCGTTTGCGGAAAGTTCAAGACCGACACCGCCAATCCGATCCGGCAATTCGGAACTGTGGCGGTAGCAGTTGACCAGATTTCCAGGAAGCTTGATATAACACTTTCCGCGCCGGAAAAAGCGATACCGAATAAAGAAACCGATATCCGGATCACACTGAAAAACGCAAAAGACAAAATGCCTGCCGCAGGTGTTGTACAGCTCTGGGCGGTAGATGCCGGAATTCTGGCACTGACCAATTTCCATGTACCGGATCCGTACACTTATTTCTTCGGGTTCTACAATAACTGCAATTTTGACTTCTATGACAACTACAATGATTTGATTAAGTTGTATCATTTGGACAACAAACTGATTGGCGGCGGTAGAAGCGCCAAGTCGGCAGAAAAGAACTTTGCGGCAGACAGAAGTGAAATGCGGAAAAAAGCAGCTGTCGTTTTATTGGATACGATTTCCGTTCCGCAAAGCGGCGAAGCGACCGTAAAGTTGAAAGTACCGGATTTCACCGGTTGTCTGACTATTATGGCAACGGCTGCCAATACCCAATGCACCGGCTCTACTCAAACAGACATGATCGTCCGTGATGAACTCGCCCTGAAAGTAACCTCACCACGCGTGTTGTCCCCAAATGATACCTTCCAGACCTCCGTTGAGGTTTTCAATAATGATCTCCCGGATGGTAACGCCGTTTGCAAGGTGGATGGTTTGTCCGGTATCACAGCCGATGGCAAAACAGAGTTTACGGTATCCCTGAAAAAAGGCGGCAGCAGCGGAGTGAACTTCCAGTTCAAAGTCAATCCGGATGCTGAAAAAGTCGCCTATCGCGTTCATCTGACCATGAACGGAAAAACCATTACCTCGGAAGAAGCCGTCACAGTCCGTTCCGCACTGCCTTTACAGCCGCAACTTACTGTAAAAACGATTGAAGGCGGGAAAACGGAAGTCTGCCACCTGAGCGGCAAACATGCGCGTCTGGAAGTCGGCTCCCCGGTTTTAGCGATTGCGGGCGCACTGGAATTTCTGAATGAGTATCCGTATGGATGTCTGGAACAGATCACCTCGGGCGCATTCCCCTATCTTGCCGTAAAACCGCTGGTGAAATCGGGTCTGCTGCCGAAACTATATGCTTTGGATGCAGAATCTAAAATTGCATCCGTGAAAGTCAGACTGAAACGAATGGAATGCGGAAACGGTTTCTATTCCATGTGGCCGGAAGGAAATACCATCTGGTACGACGGATCCGTTTATGCCTGTCATTTCCTGTTGGAAGCCCACACTTCCGGCTATGAACTCTCCCAGGATGAATTGTTCCAGATAGACAGAGTTCTGAGTCTCTTCATACAGAATCGTTCCAATTATTGTGCTGACAGAATATACGCGAACTACGCTTTATCTCTCATCAACACGGCAAAAGCGGGAACATACGCGGAAATGATGCTGGTCAATGACAGTGAGAATCTGTCGATGTATTCCGAATTTTTACTGGGAGCAACCCTGATCCGCAGCGGACGGGCATCCGAAGGTGTCAAAATTATACAGAAAGTCCTGAACAAAGAGTTCTGGAACGATGATGCCAAAGGTATGACTTCCCTGAACAGCCGGGAACGCCGTCTCGGTCTTGCACTCTGGGTTCTTTCCGATGTACTGCCGGATGCTCCGGAAAATCTGAAACTGGCAATGAAAATCGTCGAAAACATTCATTCCGACGGACACTGGGGTACCACCCAGAGCAATGCCTGGTGCGTACTGGGACTCTCCCGGTGGGCAGCGAAACAGAAAGGCAAAGTGGAAGCTCAGATTTCAGCCGAGGGCAAAACGGAAGATTTGACTGCAGTCGCAAAACCATTCGCAGCCAAGGGCAAAACATTGGATGTTACAGTGAAAAACACCGGTACAGCTCCGGTTTATACTTTTGCTTTCGACCGCGTGACTCCGGATAAGTTCATTCCTGCTGCCAATGGTTTCCAGATCAGGAAAGTTTATTTGGATCAGGAAGGAAATCCCGTGACGAAAGCACAGCATGGTGACTTGCTGACTGTCAAAATAACCATCAGACCGGACCAAAAAGGCGATTATTCCAACTTGGTACTCTGTGATTTGCTCCCGGCAGGATTGGAAATTGAGGACAATTCTCTGGCTTCGCGGATTTCCAAACGGAATATAGCCAGTACATTCGGAACATTTGCGGAAAAACGCTACGATAGATTCCTGATGTTCGGAGATATCCACCGATATGACTTCCGGAGCGATTCTTCCTCCCGGACTTTCGTCGTCTCTTATCAGGTACGCGCCACAATACGCGGAAAATTCGCTTTGCCGCCGGTTCAGCTTGAATCCATGTATTCTCCGGAACTGAGAGCAACAGATCGTCCTGCCGATGTCTTTGAAATCGAATAACCGGAAAAAATGGCTGCTGCTACTGATCTTGACGGCGGCAGCCCTTCTTTCCGCAACCCTTTTCTGCACGACTGCCCTGCTGTTCTATGTTCTGGCTCCTGTTTGCGTACAGTGCCCCCAGAATCCCGAACACAGCACGGCAGTCATCTTTTCAGACCGGACAGGTACCGGTCTTCATCATTTTCGGGGTTCCAATCACAGAATCTGTTTTTCTGTCAAGTTAGAGGATTTGCCGGAACATCTGATACAGGCAACCATAGCGGCAGAAGACAGACATTTTTTTGAACATCCCGGTGTGGATCTGCGTGCCATATTCCGTGCCGGGTTCCAAATGATTCGGCACAAACGTATTATATCCGGTGCCTCGACGATTACTATGCAGCTGATTTCCATGCAGGAAGAGAAATCAGAAAAGACGCGTTCCTTCAAAAATAAACTCTTTCAGGCGGCAAAAGCCCTGAAATATGAAAAGATTTACACGAAAAAGGAAATTCTGGAACAATATTTCAATGCTTTACCATACGGGGGAAATATTTACGGTATAGAAGCCGCCGCCGGATACTACTTCGGACGCCACGCAAAAGACCTGAATCTTGCCGAATCCATCCTTCTTTCCGGCATTCCTCAGGCTCCTTCCCGTCTGCGTCCGGACCGACATCCCGAAGCGGCGGAAAAACGCTTCCGGACAATTGTCAATATGCTTGAGAATCAACAGTATTTCACCCCGGAAGAGGCGGAAAACGTCCGGAAAATGCAAATACGCTATCGTGATTTTTCACTGCCTTACCTGCCCTCAATGCCGGACAATAACTGCCACTTCTTCCAGTTGGCACTTTCCCAATGCCACGAACGCCCTCCGGTTCTCCAGACAACATACGATTCCCGTTTGACCGCAATCGCTTTGGACCTCTTGAAAAGCGGTCTGCCGGAAGATGGAACGGTTCAGGACGCCGCTATGGTGGTCATCGAAAATAAAACAGCCAAAGTACGGGTACTCATCGGAACTCTGGATTTCAAACGGCAATCCGACGGCCAAGTGAACGCAGCAACGGCAAAACGTTCGCCCGGTTCCACTTTAAAACCCTTTATCTACGGAGAAGCAATCGGCGGCGGACTGATTGTTGCTGACTCTTTTCTTTTAGATGCCCCGCTTACTTTCCATGATTATACACCCGGAAATTTCTCCGGAAAGTTCCTCGGTATGGTCCGCGCTGATACCGCTTTAGCGGAATCCCTGAACACTCCCGCCATCCGTCTGCTGAGAGAACTGGGCGTAAATCGAATGTTGAAAAAAATGGCCGCATGGCATATTTACGATAAAAGAACAGAAAACACACCTTCCGTTGGGCTTTCCCTGGCTTTAGGCGGTCGAGAAACCGACTTGCTGTCCTTGACCCTGGCATATTCCGCCCTGCCCGGTAACAGTCTGGCGGAAGCCCCTGTTTTTATTGAAAACAAGCAACCGGAAAAACCTGTGCCACTCTGGGAAGAACCAGCTGTTCCCGAAATGCTTCTGAATATGCTGCGAACTCATAAAATACCCAATGCTGAACATTTGCCCGTTGCCTGGAAAACCGGTACCAGCAACGGTTTTCGCGACGCCTGGTGCTTTGCTGTTACCCCTCAATATACAGTTGGTGTCTGGTACGGCAATAAAAAGGGTACATTCAGCCCTCATTTAGTCGGCGTGACAATCGCAGCTCCCGTCGCCGGAAAAATGATTGCATATCTTACTCCGGCATTCATTATCATGCCGCAGTCAGGTGTAAAAACTGCTGATTTATGCAAAAAATCCGGACTGAACGCCAGCGAATTCTGTTCCGAAATCCTGCCCGGAACCGTAATACGCAGTATTCCTTTGAGAACATGCTATTTATGCAAAAAAAACAACGCAGAAAAGAAGAAAATGCAGAATACCGTTGTCCGTTCCCCTCTCCCGGGTACTTATATTGCCAAAAACGGAGAGGTTTCATTCATTACAGAAACAAAACCCGCAAAGGTCCATTATTACCTGGACGGAAAATATATTGGCCAAATTACTTCCGGGAGCAAAATCATTCTGCAACCGGGAATACACAATTTGACCTTCTGGGGTGGCGATTCCTACTATAGTTCAACGGTTGAAATTGCAGTACAGAATGATGGAAAATGACGTGTCACTTATCCGTCAAATTTCAATCTGACGGATAAATGACGAAAGTTTGACGATTTATGCTTTTCGTTGAAGACCAACATCTTCGAAATGAAGTTTAACTCCGCGTTTCTGCAGATTTTCCGCCACTTCGGAGTACGGAACCTCATCTAACGAACAGCCTTTTTTAACAGCGAGAGCGGCGGCGACACCCGCAGCTTCCCCGGTAACAGCGGCGGTAGGAATCACTCTTGTAATCTCCCAAGCTTCACCGGAAGAAGAGGTTGTTCTTCCGGCAGCCGCCACACCGCGTATTTTTTCCGGAATCAAAGTGGAATACGGAATTTCCCATGGGTCATTGGCGATATTTCTCCAATCGCCTGCCATTCCGATGGAATCATCAAAATGGGTCATAGCCTGACCATCGTGGAGAGTATATTTTCCAACGATGCAGGAAATCGTCCGGTACTGAGGCATAGCGGGCAAAATCAAAGGATAAAGGGAATTGCGGTCTGCTGCACCGGAAGCATATTTTTCATCATAATGATGACGCAGAATAGCCCGACTTTTCATAATGAACTTGGATACTTCAGAACCGCTGACACCATGGGTATTGCGTTCTTTCTCGCAAAAATAATAAAGCGGAAAACGTTTTTCAAAGTTATGCGGATCGGCATTGAAATCATGGTGAACTGCCCACACACAGGTATAGTTCATTCCATCGACCGTAGCTCCGCCCGCACGGCGGACAAGGTCAGCATCGCCTGTAGCATCTACAAAAGCATCTGCCTCCATGCGGATCCGGCCGGACTTATTTTCCACATAAATGGAGCGAATTCTGTCAGTAGAATCAGTATCTGCAGCGCAGAGCAGGGTATCAATCCAGCAATCAACGCCGGCTTCTTCCAGCATTCCATCCATAGCGACGATAAACGATGCGGGCGAGAAAATGGTGGAATAGCATCCGTCACCGGGTTTCCAGGGAGTTACGCCCCAGTCTTTCTTCGTCAGAGAATCCGGACCATACTTGATACTGGCTTTCAGAAGCCGTTCTGCCAGACCAAAGGAAACTTGTGTTCCTTTTCCATCGCAAATCTGAAGATAAGCATAAACCAGCCCGGTTGTCGCCAGACCTCCGAAAAAAACTGTTTTTTCCACGATGGCAACTTTTGCGCCGCCTTCTGCAGCTGCAATCGCGGCCGCAACGCCGGCAATACCGCCACCAACAACAATAACATCATACTTTACAGTTTTCATGATAAAAACTCCTTAACTATATTGAAATTCAAACACCTGAACCATCAAATTCCGGAATGAATTCAGTACTGGCGGATTCCTCTTCCTGAACAAATCCGTCTTCCAACGGAGAAGCAAAAAGATAATCCTCCACTGCCTGATACTCTTCATCGCTGACCTTGCGGGACAGTTCCGGAAATTCATAAGCGCGTCCGTGCGGAACATACTGACGCATAAGACTGAACATAATATCACCCGGTTGAAAAGTTTCGGCAACCCAATCGATGACGTTTATGGTATTTTCCAGATGATTCGGAAGTAACAGATGCCGGATAATGACACCGCTTTTCATCAGACCTGTCTCCGGATCCAACCGGTATTTGCCTGTCTGACGAAACATCTCCAAAATAGATTTTTTTGCCGTTTCAAAATAATCCGGAGCATGAGAATAACGAACGGCAAGTTCATCATTACTGTATTTTATATCCGGAAGATAGATTTGCACTTTCCCGTCAAAGCGCTTCAAATTATCAACAGATTCGTAACCGTTGGTGTTGTAAACGACCGGTACGGGCAGTGGGGAATCCAAAGATTCCAGAATAGCATCGGAAAAATGCGACGGAGTCACTAAATTGATATTGTGAGCCCCTTTTGCAATCAGTTCTCTGTAAATTTCACGCAAACGTTCTATACTTATGGTTTTTCCATAATGTTCCGAACTGATTTCATAGTTTTGACAAAATACGCATTTTAAATTGCATCCACTGAAAAAAACAGCTCCGGACCCTTTTGTACCGCTGATACACGGTTCTTCCCAGAAATGCAGGGCCGCACGGGCGAGATACCCCTCTCCCCCCGCCGCGAGACAGACGCCTTTTTCTCCGGCAGCTCTGTTTTTATGACATTTTCTCGGGCACAGCGTACAGTCGTTTAGATTCATAGTACTCCTT